>JAGCNJ010000004.1 GCA_017646005.1 Clostridia bacterium
AAGCCTTGCTTACAAGGACGGTCTTGCAAAGGCTAATCCCGTTATCCTCGAGCCTGTCGGTGAGCTTAACGTGCTTATTCCCGACAATATGATGGGTGACGTTCTCGGTGATATCAACAAGCGTCGCGGACGCGTGCTCAGCATGGAGGCTTCTCACGACAAGAAGGGCTACCAGGTTGTAACCGCTGAGGTTCCGAAGTCTGAAATGACTGATTATACGATCGCTCTCAGAGCTCTTTCACAGGGCTACGGCTCGTTCACATTCTACTTTGTACGTTACGAGGAAGCTCCCGCTAACGTTGCACAGAAGATAATCGACGAAGCTAAGAAGGCAGAAGCGTAATAAATTACTCCCCTCAGTTTTGAGGGGAGTATACTTTTTGATATAAAAAGTATCCCTGCGCAAAGATGCGCAGGGATATTTTATTGATAATCAATTATGCGTTTACAGTAGCAACGCGGTCTACAACTGTCATTGTTTTTCCGTCAATTGCTGTTGTGGTGTACTCTGTTCCGTTAACCGTTATCTTATTGTTGGTCACGTTTGCAGAGTAGCTCTTGATTCTCCATTCGCCTGAGAAGTAGGTAGTATCTACTGTGTTACCCGAAGCTGTGAGCTCAACACCGCCACCGAAGTTATCGATTTCGATAGCCGCACAGTTCTGGTTGCTGATAGCCCAAGCTGTAGCGCCGCAATTTGCGTTAAACTTACAGTTTGTAACAGTTGCCTTACTTACCTCATTACCACCGTGAGCGTAAAGCAGAACAGCCTTACCGTCTGTATTGAAGATACAGCCGTCGAATACTACATCGTTTCCGAGTGCCCATACATAATCAGCCTGACCGTTGCTGTTATCAGCGGCTGTCATATTGAAGGTACAGCCAATGAACTTAGTGTCGTCACGTCCAACATAAAGTCCGCCATCAAATGTACAGTCGGTATATGTTACGTTGTCTGCATAGAGACATGCATAGTCACCGCTGCCGAGTGTCTTGTACTCGCTCTTGATGGTAACGCCTGTGATCGACAAGGACGCATTGTCAACATACGTACCGTTTGAAAGGTCGATAACTGTATTCTCTGTTCCTACGATAGTATACTCATCCTTTGTATTCATCGCAGAAGGAAGTGTGTAAGTTCCTGCACTCAGGGTGAGGTTTGTTTCGCCTGCAGCGATAGCCTCAGCTAATTCTGCAGTGCTGCTTACAAGCACGGGAAGCTCTGCATCCTCATCGTAAGTCTTATCAAAGCTGTCTTCCTCGTAAGTATACTGTGTAGCTTCAAGCTTTACAGAGAAGCCTGCTGTGTTATCATTTACGTCCTTGTAAAGAGGCATATTCTGATAATCATTGCCTGCAGATTCCTGCATCTTGAGCGCGATGTAAGAGGTGAAGATCACGTCTTCTGTGCCGTCGTTTATAGCGTCACCAAAGCTGTTTGTATCACCCTTGATAAGCAGACCGCCGTTAGCGAGAATGCTTGCAAGTGTGCCGAGCTTGTTTTCAGCCTTGAAACTATCTCTTGTTACGCTTGCAGGTGCTACTTCGATATAGTATACATCGATAACGTTTGCAAGTGCTGTAAGAGTGTCGTTAGACATAAGCGAAAGCTGGTACTTGAAGTGGAGATTACCCTTATTGGTAAGCTCAAACTTGTCATACTGGATATAACCGGGCTCCCAAAGCTGGTAATTGAAGATCTTGCTATCTGCGTTCTTAAGAGAGTATGAATTACCCTTTGCGTCGGTGTAAACAAGATCGATCTTGAGTTCACCTGTCTTGATAATGTTGCCTGTTGATTCTACGCTGTCGGTGAACCATGCGAATGTTGTGCTTGCAAGCATAACTACGCAGAGGAACATCGAAACAACGCTTAACAACAGAGCGCGTCTTGTGTTTTTCATCGTCATTTCCTCCTGATGATAAATTTAATAAGCTTAATGGCATAACATACCATCGTATATAATTGTATCACTATCCCATTTAAAAGTCAAAGGGTATTTTCAACAAAAATAATATACATTTTAGAGAATATTGTACAAAAAAGCGAATCTGTAACACAAACTCGCTTTTTGGGTTTTATCCAAGATATGATTTCACCGCATTTGCTATAAAGAACGCCATCTGACGTGCACCGTTTTCGTTGGGATGAAGTCCGTCCGCAAGGCTGCGTCCGTTATTATCCTACTTTTCATATCTGCCGTAGATACCACAATAGAGTGTATCTATGTATCTCACCGAAAGGCGTGCGGCTATCTCCTTAAGCACTCTTCCCTTTTCAAGGATGCTTCTGAAGCCGCGCACCTTGTCGTCTGCCTGAATCGGTGTACAGATAAACTGATATGCATTCGGATAAAGCTCATAAAGCGATTCGCTTACGTATCTTATCGAGCCGCCCCATGTAAGTCTGTCTGCCTTTTCAAGCGGGAGATAGTCGTTATCTGCACGGAACTGTGCATCGGTAACCTCCGCAGGCTCGGGCATAGCATCGTTTGTTCCCGCCGCCATTATGATAACGTCAAAATCCGCAAAATCCGGATTGTCTGCCGCTTTCTGACGCTTTAATTTTTCAACCTGGTTTCCCATAGTGTTGTTAGGGTTGTGAGTCGATACGTATATCGGATTGCCGTCGTATTCTGTGTCCGGATAATCACACCAGTGAGCACCTGCTACCGCTACGCACGCGTGATGCGCAGGCTCAAGGATTTCGCAGAAGTATCTCGGCCAACCACGCACGTTCATATAAAGCGCTGTTATGCTGTCACCCATAAACAAAACCCTTTTTCCCTTAAGATGGTTTTCCATAAATGTCTCTCCCTTAATTTAATATAATTATTACACACTTGGTGAATATGCGAAAGTACTTTTTAAAAGCACAACACAAAAATCCCACCAAGAATGTAAAAAAACTCAAATTCCCTTAATATAATTGTCAATAGCTTTGGCAGCAGTTTTTCCGGCACCCATGGCTAATATTACGGTAGCCGCGCCGGTGACCGCATCGCCGCCAGCAAAGACACCTTTACGTGATGTCCTGCCGTTTTCATCGGCGATAATTCCGCCCCATTTTTCGGTATCAAGTCCGCTTGTCGTCTGCTTGATAAGGGGATTGGGTGACGTGCCTATCGACATAATTACCGTATCGCAGTCAAACGCAAACTCAGAATCGGGCTTTTCAACGGGACGGCGCCTGCCGCGCTCGTCCGGCTCGCCAAGCTCCATTTCAATGCATTTCATACCGCGCACAAAGCCTTTTTCATCGCCGAGGATTTCTATGGGATTTGTGAGTATTCTGAACTTGATTCCCTCTTCGAGCGCGTGCTCAACCTCTTCTTTTCGTGCGGGAAGCTCATCAAGCGAGCGCCTGTAAACAATGCTTACTTCATCCGCGCCAAGTCTGAGTGCGCTTCGCGCCGCATCCATTGCGACGTTACCACCGCCGACCACCGTGACGCTCTTGCTTTTCATTATCGGCGTGTCGGAATCCTCTCTGTACGCCTTCATAAGATTAACACGCGTGAGGTATTCGTTTGCGCTGTATACTCCCTTTAGATTTTCTCCGGGAATATTCATAAATCTCGGAAGTCCGGCACCCGAGCCGATGAAAACTGCCTCGAAGCCTTCTTCATCCATAAGCTCATCGATCGAAACAGTGCGCCCGATTACCGTGTTTGTAGCGATCTCCACACCGAGCTCACGCAGACCGTCAATTTCCTTTGCAACGATGCTTTTCGGAAGTCTGAATTCGGGAATACCGTATACAAGCACTCCGCCCGGCACGTGAAGTGCCTCAAAAACAGTGACGCTGTATCCGAGCTTTGCAAGATCGCCCGCGCAGGTAAGTCCAGACGGTCCGGAGCCGACTATAGCAACCTTATGTCCGTTAAGCGTGGGCTTTTGCGGCTTTTCGGTTGAATTTGCGTTATGATAATCGGCTACAAATCTTTCAAGCCTGCCGATAGCAACCGATTCGTGTCTGATTCCGCGTACACATTTGCCCTCGCACTGGCTTTCCTGCGGGCAGACACGTCCGCAAACCGCCGGAAGCGAGCTTGATGCTGAAATAACCGAATACGCGCCTTCAAAATCGCCCTCGGCAACCCTTGATATAAAGCCCGGAATATCGATATTTACCGGACAACCGCTTACACAAAGCGGATTTTTACAGTTAAGGCAACGCGCCGCTTCAGCCTTCGCTATCTCTGCGGTATAGCCGAGCGCTACCTCATCAAAATTCTTATTTCGCACGCGCGGCTCCTGTGACGGCATAGCGTGCTTTTTTGGTGACATATCAGCCATAATTTCAATACTTTCCTAAAAATTAAAGCTCTGCCTTATTAAGCAGATTACAGGTATCCTCATAACGATGGCGTTCAAAATCCCTGTAGGTCGACGAGCGCGCTATCGCCTCGTCAAAATCTATCTCATGACCGTCAAATTCGGGGCCGTCAACGCAGGCAAAGCGTATCTTGCCGCCGACTGTAAGTCTGCATCCTCCGCACATACCCGTTCCGTCGATCATAATGGGATTCATACTCGCAACAGTTCTGATACCGTATTCCTTTGTAAGCTTACAGACGAATTTCATCATAATTAGAGGGCCTATTGTAATGACCTCGTCATATTTCGCGCCCGATTCTATGAGCTTTTTAAGCGCATCGGTGACAAGTCCCTTTTCGCCTGCCGAGCCGTCGTCTGTCATAAGCACAAGCTTATTGCTTACCGATTCGAATTCGTCCTTGAGTATGACAAGATCGTCACTTCTGAATCCGATTATCGCATCGACCTCACATCCAAGCGAAAAAAGCTTTTTCGCAACGGGATACGCTATCGCGCAACCGACACCTCCGCCGACTATCGCCACGTGCTTTTTACCCTCGGTATCGGTAGGCTTTCCGAGCGGACCTACGAAATCCTGCAGAGAGTCTCCGACCGACAGCGCGTCAAGCTTTTTAGTGGTTGAGCCGACTATCTGATAGATGATCGTTACAGTCTGCTTATCGCGGTCAAAATCGGCAATAGTCAGCGGTATCCGCTCGCCGTTCTCATCCACACGCAGAATTATGAACTGACCGGGCTCTGCCTTTTTTGCGACTGCGGGAGCATATATCTCCATAAGCGAAACTGTCGGGTTAATGCTCTTTTTTACTAAAATTTCAAACACAACTTACTCCAAAATCACTATAAAATACAATGCCGCCCGTTACGGGCGGCACCTGCAATATTACTTAAATCAGACCACGCCCTGTGCGAGCATCGCTTCTGCAACCTTTTCAAAGCCGGCAATATTGGCACCTGCAACGAGGTCTCCCTCCATACCGTACTTCTTAGCTGCATCGTAAGAGTTCTTGAAGATATTCTTCATGATCTGCTGAAGCTTAGCATCAACCTCTTCTGCGGTCCAAGAGTAACGCATCGAGTTCTGACTCATTTCAAGACCCGAAACCGAAACGCCGCCTGCATTAACAGCCTTAGAGGGAGCAATTACAACCTTATTGGCCTTGAGGTATGCCATAGCCTCTTCTGTTGTGGGCATATTGGAAACCTCAACGTAATACTTAACGCCGTTGGCAACGATCTTCTTAGCGTCCTCGATATCAACCTCGTTCTGAGTAGCGCAAGGCATTACAAGGTCAACCTTAACGCCCCACGGACGCTGCTTTGCATAGAAAGGTACGCCGAACTTGTTTGCGTAATCCTCAACCTTATCTCTGCCGGATGCACGCATCTCAAGCATGAAGTTGATCTTTTCTTCTGTGCAAAGACCCTCTTCATCGTAAATGTAACCGTCGGGACCGGAGATAGCAACTACTTTCGCGCCAAGCTCGTTTGCCTTCTTAACGGTACCCCATGCAACGTTACCGAAGCCGGAAACTGCGATCGTCTTGCCCTTGATATCCTCACCGAAGGACTTGAGCATTTCAACTGCGTAGTAAACTGCGCCATATCCTGTAGCCTCAGGACGGATAAGCGAGCCGCCGTAAGGAATACCCTTACCTGTGAGCACGCCTGTGAATTCGTTGCGGAGTCTCTTATACTGACCGAACATATAACCGATCTCACGTGCGCCTACGCCGAGATCGCCTGCGGGAACGTCTGTGTCAGCACCGATATACTTGGAGAGCTCTGTCATAAAGCTCTGGCAGAAACGCATAACCTC
>JAGCNJ010000005.1 GCA_017646005.1 Clostridia bacterium
CCCGAACATAATGGAAACATCCGCGATCTTTCGGATGAGCACATGAACAAGCTTGTCGATCTCTGGTGCGAGCGTTTTACTGCTATGCGTGAGGACGAAAAGATCAAGTACGTTTTCATTTTCGAAAACCGCGGAGATGTTGTCGGCGTAACCATGCCTCACCCCCACGGTCAGATGTACGGCTACTCGGTAGTTCCCAAGAAGATGGAGCTTGAGCTTGATGCAGGTCTTGAGCATTATAATGAAAACTGCGAATGTATCTTCTGCCGTATGAACAAGGAAGAGTTTGAATTCAAGCAGAGAGTTATCTGCGAAAACGAGGACTTTATTGCATACATCCCGTTCTTTGCGGATTACGCTTACGGAATTTATATCAGCGCAAAGAAGCATAAGCAGTACATAACCGATTTTACCGAAAGCGAAAGAAAAAATCTCGGTATCATTATGAGAAACATCGTGGGAATGTACGATAACATCTTCGATTTCAACTTCCCTTATATGATGTGCATGCATAATGCGCCCATCAATCTTGATGACGAAAAGCATAAGGATTTTGACAAGTATACTCACTTCCACGTTGAGTATTATCCGCCGCTTCGCGACTCGAACAAGCAGCAGTTCCAGGCATCGAGCGAAACAGGTGTGTGGGCTCACTGCAACCCGACCGCTCCCGAGGAAAAGGCTGTGGAAATGCGTGCGGCTCTTGAGCGTTACCTTGCTAAGATAAATAAGTAAGCGGAGGACATATTTATGCCGATAAAATATCTTTTACCCGGCGGTGTTCATAAGGTGCTTACCATGAGCTACGACGACGGAAAGTATGAGGGAGATAAAAAGCTTGTCGGAATATTCAACAAATACGGAATAAAATCAAGCTTTCACCTCAACGGACGCAACTACGTGCCCGGTGGCTGGGCTTATGATAAGCTCGATGAATTAAGGGAGCTTTATAAGGGACACGAGGTGTCGATGCACGGCTTTACTCATCCTTTTCTTGAGCGCTTGCCCAAGTCTGAGGTAATATACGAAATGCAAAAGGACAGAGAGTCGCTTGAAGCATTTGCCGGATATCCCGTGCGCGGAATGTCCTATCCCTTCGGCACGCACAGCAAGCAGGTGCGCGACGTGCTTGAAATGCTTGATATAAAGTATTCAAGAACGGTTCGCGCAACTAACAATTTTTCTTTCCCCGAAAGCTTTCTTGAATGGCATCCGACCTGTCATCATAAGGGCGATATTTTCAAGAAACTTGAGGATTTTGAAAAGGTCAGAGCAAACGAGATATATATGCTCTATATCTGGGGACATTCCTACGAGTTTAACCAGGAAAACACATCGTTTACCTGGGAGGAAATGGAAAGCTTCTGCGAAAGAGCAAGTAAGCTTGAGGACACCTGGTTTGCTACCAATATTGAGATATACGACTATGTAACAGCAATGAAGCGTATCGAAATATCGGCAGACAGAAAAATGTTCTACAATCCGAGCGCGATATCGGTATGGATAGACGCAGACGGCGAAAAGCACGAGCTTAAGCCCGGCGTGACAAAGATTTAAGAGAATAAAAACGCACCCCGGCAAATGAACGGAAGAAGTTCGTTTGTCGGGGTGTTTGATTGTATAATCCGGATGAGGTGTCGTGAAATTTGAAGCAACTCCTCATCCACCGCTATCGCGGTCCCCCTTCTCCCACAGGAGAAGGCTAAAACAAATGTATCCGCCGAATAGGCGGTGCCCGGAGCCCGGGCGGGCATTACGCGTGTGAGGTTTATGCAAATTTCAAGTCTTTAACCCATACCCCACTATCGAATGTATCCGCCGAATAGGCGGTGCTTATCTTCAAATTTCGCCTAAGGGATGGGGTTATCCAAGGGGAACCCGAAAAGGGTTCCCCTTGGACGCGGCTTTGGTTACTTTCATCGCGTGATGAAAGTAACTCCCCCGGAAGGGCGTCTAACGATTATCCGAAACAAAATCAGGTATCACCAACACCATTGCAAATAAAACTAAATGAGCGTGAGTTTTTACTCACGCTCATTTCCATTCAAAGATGCGGTCGAATTCAAACAGGCGGCGTACAAGCTCCGAGAGCTTGTCGCGCGTGTTTTTGTCTATATGATTGATCGAGCGTATTATGCTCGTAATATTTTTCACCTTGCTTGCATTAAGATCGGAAAGCGTTTTCGCGCCCGTCGATTCAAGCACCTCGAAAAGCACGTCTGTCGCGTGTTTGCGTTCTTCAAGCGACATTGATGCTATCCATTCGCCAAGCACTCTGTCGGTATGCTTGCTGAAGCTTGAACGGTCGTCTGTCTTTATAAATTCGCGCCCTCTTATTACCCATGAAAACGGATCGTGCTGCCACAGGGTATTCTGAAAGCTTTTTACTATCATATACGATTCGCTGTGCTCAAGTAACATTCCCACCACCGAGGATTCGGGAACGTATGTGTAAAGCCTATCCTCTACCGCCTTGTATTCGGGCTTTTCGGTGATCTTCTCCTCAAAGCCGGGACCGTCATTATTAAATGCCGCGAGAATACGCCTCTGTACACGATACGGCGCATTGACCGCTGCCCATATTGCGAGGTTACCGCCCTTGGAGTGACCGCCGATGCGTATTTTTCCGCGTCTTGCGTGCGCGATATCGATAAGATAATCAAGCGCGTTTACCTGTGCGGGCACGGGGGAAGCAAAGCTCATATTGAAGTTTTCCTTCCAGCCTATGAGCGTGTCGTCGGTGCCGCGAAAGGCGATGAATACGGTTTTGTCCGGCAATAGAAATGTTATCGCCGAAAACTGTATTCCAAGTGCCGGGTCGCTCCTGTCAACATAAGAGCAGAGCATAGTTTCGCTGAAGCGGCGCGTTCTTGCGGCACGCTTCATAAAGTCACAGGTCTGATCGGGAATGATGAGCCCCAGCTCCTGCCTGTCACGCGATATAGCGGTAAGCCTGCGTTCAGCCTCTGCAAGCGATATCTGACCACCGTTCGGCTCATTTGGAACTACACCCGAAAAATCAATATATGAAAGTATCGACAGTATCATATTGTCGACCTCGTTAAAGCTGTCAATATCAAAGGTGAGATCTCCGCGCCAGTCAAGATAATCAAAAACGTTGTTGTTCATAAATCTCCCCACGTTATAAAATAGTCTTTAACAGTATACGCAACAAGGCATCAACCTGTAATTACTGTGCTTTTATAAGAGCAAGTGCGCATCTTGGCGGGAGAGCAACTTTTCCGTTTGTCACAGTGCGTGCCCGAATCCTTGCCCTGCCGCCGAAATTAGCATCGTCTGAATTTAAGATCACACGGTATTTGCAGTTATTTTCGGGAAGCGCAAGCTCGTGGGTTTCCCAGGTATGGAAATTGAAAAGGAATACAAGTCCGCCGCGCGTATATGATAAGAGCTTATTATCGTTGTGAATGGTAAGAAGACGGGATTCTCCCGAAAGCACGGGGTATTTTTTGAGTAAGCTTATCATAGCGTTGTCAAAGGTGTTGAGATATTCGTATTTGAGCTCGGGATTATCCGCAAGGCTCCATTGACGTCTTGCGTATTTGCCCGAATCACCGTTGCCCTCGCGCGGAAAATCTATCCATTCGGGGTGACCGAATTCGTTACCCATAAAGTTGAGATACCCTTCGCCCGCAAGCGTTGAGCTTACAAGCCTGAAAAGCTTGTGGTAGTCCATAGCACGGTCGATTATCTCACTTTCGCTGTTCTTGCTCATATGGGTGTACATTTCCTTGTCTGCAAGGCGGAAAATGACGGTTTTGTCGCCGACAAGCGCCTGATCGTGGGATTCAAGATATCCGATATTTTTTTCCTTCGGGCGTCTTGTGGTAAGCTCGTACCACAGCGCATCCATATTCCATTCCTCATCACGCTGAGTTTCAAGCATCTTTATAAAATGATCGGGCACACCCATAGCGAGTCTATAGTCAAAGCCGATGCCGCCCTCGCTTATCGGTAAGCACATTCCGGGCATACCGCTCATATCCTCGGCGATCGTGACAGCAAACGGATTAAGCGTATGGATAAGCTCGTTTGCAAGCTGGAGATAGGTCACTGCCTCGGTGTCGGTGTTAAGACTGAAATATTTTTCATACCTGTCAAACGAGCATTCAAGTCCGTGATTGTGATAAAGCATAGAGGTCACACCGTCGAAGCGGAAGCCGTCAAAGTGAAACTCATCTATCCAATATTTGATATTTGAAAGTAAGAAGTGAAGCACCTCGTTTTTGCCGTAATCAAAAAGCCTTGTTCCCCACGCGCTGTGATATCCGCGCTCACCCTCGTGAAAATACTGGTAGCTTGTGCCGTCAAATTCGGAAAGCCCCTCGACACTGTTGATAGCCGCGTGCGAATGGATAATGTCAAGAAGCACGAAAATGCCGTTTTTGTGAGCCGTGTTGATAAGATTTTTAAGCTCGTCGGGAGTTCCGAAACGCGAGGAGGGAGCAAAGAAGTTCGCCACCTGATAACCGAAGGATGCGTAGTACGGATGCTCCATAACAGCCATTATCTGGATGCAGTTGTAGCCGTCTTTTTTTATGCGCGGGAGAACCTTTTCACAAAATTCGTTGTAGGTGCCTATGCTTTCGTCCTCGTTGGACATACCAATGTGACACTCGTAAATAAGCGGAGTTTCACATTTTTTCTTTTTAAAAAAGCTTTTGTCGGTCCACTTGAATTTTTCATTGGGATCCCATATCTGACCGCAGAAGCTTCCGTCTGTCCAGCTTTGAGTTACCCTGTTCATATATGCGGGGATACGGTCGAGCACGCGTGAGCCCGACACGAACTTGACTCTTACGTTCTGCCCATGCTTAAGTGTATCGGGAGCAAGCTTTATTTCAAAATTTCCGTCCCCGATATTTTCCATCATACCGTAATGCTCATCCCAGTTGTTAAAGTCGCCAACAAGTGCGGCTTCGCTTGCACCGGGTGCCCATTCGCGGTATATCCAGCCGTTTTGCGTTTTGTGGATGCCGTAATATAAGTGACCGTTTGCAAAATCGGATAACGTAGGCGCACTTTTAAGTATCTGCTTCTTTGTGCGCTCGTAATTCTGCATTCTCAGTCTGAGATCGCTCTCAAATGGAGCAAGCCCCTTATCTATTTTTAAAATTGCAAGTTTTTTTCTTGCCAAAATCGTCCCCTGCCTTTCGGTTTGCTTGATAGTAGTATACCTCGAAAAACATACAAAAATAAGCGAAAAATCTCTCTGTTTTTATTTTATCACAAATATGTGCATAAATCAAGAGAGGTAAAATGTGAAAATTCTGTGATTATTATTGATTTGTGGAATAATTGTGTTATAATTAAGATGTAATGATATGAAAGAGGAACGACTATGGAAGAAAATCAGAAAAAAATGAGTATGCTCAAGCTTTTGAAGAGATTTTTGCCCTACTATAAAAAATACAGTCATATCGTTGTGTTTGACCTGTTCTGTGCGGCACTTACGACTCTTTGTGAGCTTGTGCTTCCGCTTATAGTAAAGGTGATAACGAGAACGGCAAGCGAAAATCTTTCGGAGCTCACCGTGTCGCTTATTTTAAGATGTACCGTAGCGTATCTTATACTGCGTATAATCGATGCGGTCGCGTATCATTATATGGCAACGGTCGGTCACATTATGGGAACAAGGCTTGAAACCGATATGCGCCGTGATTTCTTTGCGCATTTACAAAAACTTTCGTTTTCATATTTCGACAACACCAAGATCGGCTCGCTTATGTCGCGAATAACAAGCGATCTTTTCGACGTGACCGAGTTTTCACATCACTGCCCCGAGGAATTTTTCATTGCGGGAATAAAGATAGTCTGCTCGTTTGCTATCCTTTGCGCGGCAAGCGTACCGATGACCCTTATCGTTTTCGCGGTCATCCCCGTTATGATAGCTGTGCTTGTGCCGTTCAACCGGAAGATGAGAAGCGGATTTAAGGAATCGCGCAAGAAGGTTGCCATACTTAATTCGCAGATAGAGGACAGTCTTCTCGGTATCCACGAGGTAAAGGCTTTTGCGAACGAGGAGCTTGAAAAGGAAAAATTTGAGGAAGGAAACGTAAGCTTTCTCAATACAAAAAAGAAGGTTTACAAATATATGGGCGGCTTTCAGGCGTCTACAAGATTTTTTGACGGACTTTCCTATATCGTCGTTGTGTGCGCGGGCGCGCTGTTTATGAGAGCCGGTAAGATAGATGCGGCTGACTTTATCGCTTATCTTTTGTACGTCACGACCTTGCTTACAAGCGTAAGGCGTATAGTTGAATTTGCGGAGCAGTTCCAGCGCGGAATGACCGGTATTGAGCGCTTTGCCGAGATCATGGACATCGAGCCTGATATTACCGACAAAAGGGGCGCACAGATCCTTGACAACGTTAAGGGCGACATAGATATAGATAACATCACTTTCTCCTATTCGGACGGCGGAGCGAAGGTTATAAGCGATCTTACAATAAATGTAAAAGCCGGTGAAAATGTCGCGCTTGTAGGTCCGTCGGGCGGAGGAAAGACCACGCTATGCTCACTTTTACCACGCTTCTACGATCTTGATTCGGGTGTGATAAGAATAGACGGAAAGGATATAACTACCCTGACGCTTGATTCGCTCAGATATAACATAGGTATCGTAAATCAGAACGTATACCTCTTTTCAAGTACGGTCAGGGATAATATCGCATACGGCAAGAAAAATGCCACTGACGAAGAAATAATCGCGGCGGCAAAGCTTGCGGGTGCTCATGAATTTATAGAAAAGCTTCCCGAGGGCTACGATACATATGTCGGTGAGCGCGGAGTCAAGCTTTCGGGCGGTCAAAAGCAGAGAATTTCAATAGCCCGCGTATTCTTGAAAAATCCCCCGATTCTTATTCTTGACGAGGCAACGAGCGCGCTTGACAATGAAAGCGAAAGACTTGTTCAAGCTTCTCTTGAAAAGCTTGCGCGCGGAAGAACGGTTATCACCATTGCTCACAGACTTACGACCATCAAGAACGCGGACCGTATCATCGTGCTTGACGAAAGCGGTATTGTTGAAGAGGGCAATCACGCCGAGCTTATAGATAAGGGCGGAATGTATTCCGAGCTTTATAAGCTTTATTCAAGGTGAAATTATGCGCGAGTTATTGCAATATTCTACATTTTCGTGTATAATATATTTGTAATACCTAACACAGAAAGGAATTTATTATGAAAAAAACTGTAAAACTTTTGTCTCTTATTCTCGCAGTAGTGATTGCAGTAATGCCGCTTATCGGCTGTTCAAGTGCAGAGCTTGGCTATCTTGAAGCGTCGTTCAAGCCGATCCTTGACGGCGGAATATTCACAGGCAGTGAAAAAATGACGATAGATGTGAATGCCATGTTTATGCAGACACTTGCTCAGGAGCTTTTGGGCGACACGATCCCTATGGAAGAAATCACCGACAGAATTGATATCACGGCAGACGTAAAGGCTGATATGAGCGATCTTGTCTGCGAATGTGATCTCGATATATCGCTTGGTGCTCTTGCAAGGGTAGGCTTTAAGTACATAACGGAAAAGGATACCGTATATATCGGAAATTTCGAATATGAGCTTGACGAAAGACTTGAAAAGGTAATAGGCGAAGCTTTGACTTCAGGCGAGGAGGTCTTTACCTCACAGAATTACCTTTCGATATTTGAAGGCGCGGACTATATTTCTTACTCAATTGAAGATATTGAGCAGTTAATGGCGCTTGTATCGGGACTTACAGACGAGGCGGTTGCTGATGAGGACACAGCGGCGATGGAAACATCTGTTGAGCTCAGCAAGCTTATGATGGAAAATACGCTTGATTATTCCCAAATGATACTTGAGTTTGTAAAGGATATGTTCAAGGGCTACACCACAGGTCTTGTAAGCGAAACCGAAACAGGCTATAAGATAGAGGCTGATGCCGGTGATCTTTTGCAGATGCTTGAAAACTTTGTAGATTATATTACTGCTAATCCCGATGTTATAGTCGATTCAACGATCAAGCTTTATAAGAGCCTTGCAGAGCTTGCTGAAAAAGAGGGCAAGGAAGAGCTTGTCGCATTCATAGAGCAGACCATAGCTACACTTGAGGACTCTGTTGTGGAATCCGGTGAATATGTATCGGAGTCTGTCAATCTCTTCACACCCGAGCAGCTTGAAGAAGCCGAGAATATGCTTAAGGGAACAAAATTTGTATCTGCCCTTGATATAACCGACGGCGGATATACAACGACAGAAAAGCTTGACCTGGTTATGCAGGATATGATACTTGTTAGCGTTGAGTCTGTAAGTGATGTCACTTCCGCGGAAAGCATCGCAGTAACCGATCTTTCGGATAAGAAGGTAATTTCCATAAGCGAGCTGTTTATGAGAGCAGTTGCGGCAGCAAATTACGCTGAATTTTCGACTATAGACGAAATGCGTATTACCTGGAACGGTACCGAGGGTACGGCAAAGGTTTACGGAACGATCTATATGGATGAAACAGATGGCGAGTATGCGCTCGGACTTTATGATTTCCATAACATAGACGGCAGTATGTATCTTCCTATGCGCCGTATATGCGAACGCTTCGGCGAAACTGTTGACTGGGATGCGGTCAACGGCAAGGCGTATGTTGTGCGCGGGGAAGAGAAGATCGATATGACCGGACGTATCATCGGCGACCGTACCTTTATCAAGATCCGCGATTTTGAAAAGCTCGGATATTTTGTAGACTACAAGGTAGATGAAGCAGGAAAGCCCTGGGCGATACTCAACTGCAAGGACGTATTGGATGAAGCGGTTGCCGCACTTTACGGTAACGTTGAAACGATAGGATAAAAGGCAAATAAGAAACAGCGAACGGGAAATTCCGTTCGCTGTTCTTTCTGTTTTATGATTGTTTATCGGTCAAATTAAATTCATCCCATATACCGCCCGCGGGCAGAGCGGGTACTTTTATCTCCTTTCCCGTGAATGGGTGTGTAAAGGTGAGCTTATATGACCAAAGCGCGATATCCTTGCCCTTCGGCGCGCCGTATTTGCGGTCGCCGTAAAGCGGCATTTTTCTTGAAGAAAACTGCACGCGTATCTGATGCGAGCGACCTGTATAAAGCCTTATCTTCACAAGCGAAAGCGTATCGCCGTCAAGGATATTGCTTTCAAGCAGAGTATACGCAAGCTTTGCCTCGCGCACGCCTGCGCGCCTGCGGTCTACCACGAAGGATTTGTTTCGCTTTGAATCCTTGAACAGAAGATCGCACAAGGTGTCCGCATCCCTTTCGGGCTTGCCGTTTACTATTGCCAGATACTCTTTTATAAGTCCGCCGTCTGAGATAAGTGCCGACATCTTTGCCGCCGCCTCACGGCTTTTTGCAAAGACCATCACGCCCCCGACACCGAGGTCGAGTCTGTGAAGCGGATATATCTCGCAATTATTTCCTGCGGATTCAAAGTGCGCTTCGAGCGTGTTTATTATATCCTTACCCGTGTCGCTTCTTTCCGAAAGAAGCTCGGGCGGCTTTATGCATACGGTTATATATTTGTCATCGTAAAGTATTTTCATATTATGCCTTTTTGGGTAAATATATTTTTGCTTGACTTAAACAAAAAAATGTGTTATATTATAAGAGGATTTGAATTGAAAATAACAGGGGGATACAGAAATGAAGATAAAAAACGGATTCGTGCGCCGCGAGGTTGCGGGGAATAACGTAGTTGTCGCCGTAGGCGATATGAGCGAGCGCTTCAACGGTATGATGAAGCTTAATGAAACGGGAAGCTTCCTTTGGGAAAAGCTCGAAGCGGGAATCTCGCGCGATGAGCTTGTTGCAAGCCTGCTTGAAGCCTATAACGTAGACCGTGCTACCGCAGAGCACGGAGTCGACACTTTTGTTGCCGAGCTTGAAAAGCTTGATTGCATTGAAAAGTAAATTGCCAATAGCACCTCAAACGAGGTGCTATTGTTTTTCTTATTAACTCAAAGCGAATCAACGTATCTGCAGGCGGCAACTGCGGCAATCGCCCGCCACGAAGATTCAAGCTTTATTCAAGATAATATGTGTTGATTATTAAGGGGAACCCGTGTTAAAATGGTTCCCCTTAAATATCTGAAGAATATTCGGTTTGGGTATTGAAAAAACTGCTCTTTTGTGGTATACTGAACAAAAGTTAAAAATATGCGGAGATAGGGTATGGCAAAAGCAAAAATCGAAAGATACAACGGTGAGCCTGCTATAGTTATAGATGGAAAAGCTTTTCCTCCTATGACGATGCTGGCTGACGATAGTACACGCGAATACATCAAAAAGCTCGGAGATGCAGGGATGCGTATCTTCTATATTTCCTCGGCTATGAGATGGAACCGTCCGGGAAACGGAGATATTCCCGACGGCGTTACCAAGACTATTGATGACATAAAAAATTTGATTGATATAATTCCCGATGCTTACGTTGTATTAAGACTTAATGTAAGCCCCAACACGGAATGGATAAACGCACACCCGAGCGAGCAGCTTTTATTTAACGACGGAAGCCGTGAAAGGGTAATATGCACCTCAGCAGGTAGTGAGCCCGTCGACGGCATGGTATCCTTCGCGTCACTCGAGTGGCGCAAGGACGGCGAGAATGCTCTTTGCGATTATTACAAGGAGATCTCCGAGTCCCCCTATTTTGACAGAGTTATAGGATATTTCCTTTGCGCGGGCGGTACGAGCGAGTGGTATTATCCCGGAGAACATCGGCTTCATAACAGTGAAAAGGGGACGTATGCCGACTTTTCCGAGCCTTTCAGACTTGAATACGCCAAGTACCTACGTGAAAAATATAAAACAGAACAAGAGCTTAGACGTGTATGGAACAGACCTGATGCTACATTTGATCTTCCTATAATTCCAAGCCTCGATGAAAGAAAACATATATTTGATGCAGACCGTACTATTTGTGAATCCTTTGAAAAGTGGGAAAGTGTGTCCTATACGATAGGCGGAAAGGTCGACTTTGAAGCAAAACACGAAACGAATGTGGGTGTTTTCCTGAATGCACGCGATTATATGCACAGCGCGGACTTTTTCGCGGCGATACATACAGCCACCGCCAACACTATAGTACATTTTGCAAAGGTATTGAAACGGCTTAACGGCGATCTTCTTGCGGGCGCGTTCTACGGCTCATACGGATGTTGCGATTATTACGATTCCGGTAGCGCTACGGGAACACTTACGCTTCTGGAAAGCGGAGTTATTGATTACCTTGCCGCCCCCGGAGTTTATAATAACCGTGAGCCGGGCGGAGTGGTGGCTCAAAGAGAGATGCAGGATTCCTTCAGGATCCGTGATATGATATACATTTGTGAAGATGATTCGAGAACTCACCGCAGTCTGCCCCTTATACAGCGCGAAGCGATGGCATTATATACTGTAAATGATTCAATAAATACGCTTAAGCGCGATTTTGCCAGAGACATATGCGAGGATATTCAGGCATGGTGGTTTGACATGGGTGCCCGCCGCGGTAATGAGTGGTATAATGATGTCGACATCCTTGCACTTTTTAAAAAGCAGCAGAAAATAGGCGAGTTTGCGTACAGTCTTGACAGAACCAAGAAAAATGAGATAGCGCTTATATATGATACGGAAAGTGTTCATATGGTGAGCGATGCACTGAATAAGCTGGTGCTTGATTTTTACCGTACCTCGGATATACATAGGATCGGCGCTCCCGTGGATTACTATTTCCACGATGACTTAAGCGATCCGCGTATGCCGGATTACAAGCTTTACATCATGCTTAATACATATAGTCTTTCGGACAGTGAGCGCGAAGCAATACACAAAAAGGCAAGAAAGAATCATGCTGCCGTGCTCTGGCTTTATGCTCCCGGATTTGTCAACCATAATGCCCCCGATGTTCAGTGCATAGAAAATATCGAAAAGACTGTGGGAATGAAAGTCCGTATTATGGATAAGACCGCTTTTCCGTGGTTTTGGGCGGAGGCACATCCCGCACTTAAATATGCCGACAAGTACCGCCGTTACGGTTTCATTGACAGAGATGTACACAGCAATATATGGATAAAGGCTACTGAGATCCCGCCTGCATACATGAATCCTGCGTTCTATATTGATGACGATAACGTCACGGTGCTTGGCAAATACTGTGTAGATTCAAAGACTGCATTTGCCATGCGTGATGATATGGGATTTGTCAGTGTATATTGCTGTACTCCTGCTTTAAGAAGTGAGATCATTGCATCTGTTGCCGAATATGCGGGCTGTCACATATACTCGACAGACCAAGACATTTTGTATGCAAATGAAAACTTTATTGCAGTTCATGCCTCAACAGGCGGTACAAAACGAATAAAGTTCAAAAAGCCGTGTTCGCCTTACGAAGTGTACGAAAGCAGATACTATGGCAGAGATGTAGATTTTATTGAAGTTGAAATGTACCCCGGCGAAACCAAAATGTGGTCGCTTGCAGGAAAAATGTGAGTCATCTGTTATTTAATAGAAAAGTAGGGGAGCACCTGTGTGCTCCCTTTAGTTACATGATTGCGGAAAAACCAAACTCATCCCAAATACCACCTGTAGGAAGCTTCGAAAACTTAACGGTTTCGCCGCTTGAGGGATGGTTAAAGGTAAGTCTGTATGACCATAAAGCAATATCCGAGCCTGTTTTCGCGCCGTATTTACGATCGCCGTACAGGGGCATTTTTCTTGACGAAAACTGTACGCGTATCTGATGCGAGCGACCCGTGTGAAGCTTTATTTTTACAAGGGAGAATACTTCGCCGTTTATCTCTCGGCTCTGGGTCACCTCGTATTCGAGTGACGCTTCTTTAACCCCTGCGCGTTTTCTGTCAACAACAAAGGATTTGTTCTTTTTTGAATCCTTGAAAAGTAAGTCACGGTATATGCCCGTGCTTTCTTCCGGTACTCCTGTCACGACCGCAAGATATTCCTTTGACATCTCTCTGTTTGCAACCATCTCGCTCATTTTAGCCGCAGCTTTTTTATTTTTGGCGAACACCATCGTGCCGCCGACACCGAAATCAAGGCGGTGGAGAGGGAAGAACGTGAATTCACCGCCAAAATGTTCTTCGAGCTTCGTTAGTATATCTGCGCCGTTTTCACTTTTCTCCGAAAGTAAGTCCGGGTCCTTTATGCAAACGGTTATGTCCTTGTCGTCGTAGAGAATTTTCAATAGTTTTCATCCTTTCGTGAGTTTTTCAACGTAGTAGTCGCCGTTGGCGATATGAGCGAGCGCTTCAACGGTATGATGAAGCTCAACGAAACCGGAAGCTTTCTTTTGGAAAAGCTTGATTGCATTGAACAGTAAATTGCCAATAGCACCTCAAACGAGGTGCTATTGTTTTTTTATTAACTTAAAGCGAATCAACGTATCTGCAGGCGGCAACTGCGGCAACCGCGCCGTCACCTGTAGCGGTGGTTATCTGACGCACCGCCTTCGTGCGGCAATCGCCTGCCACGAAGATTCCGTTTGTACCTGTAAGGCAGGATTCGTCAGCAGTTATGTATCCGTAATTGTCAAGCGTGCAAACGCTTTCAAACGGCTTGTTTTCGGGAACCTGACCGATGGCTACGAATACCGTTTCTACATCAAGCACGCGCTCGGTGTTATCCTCGGTATTTTTTATCTTAAGACCTGTAAGCTTTTCCTTACCCAAAAGTTCAACTGCCACCGATGAGCAGATGATATTTACGTTTTCCTTGGAATAAAGCTGATCTGCAAGCTTCTTTTCGCCGGTTAAGGTCGGGAGATTCTGAACCACGGTCACGCTCTTGCATATGTCGGAGAGAAGAACAGCCTCCTGGAGGGCTGTGTTTCCGCCGCCGATTATTGCAACGTCCTGACCCTTGCAGAATGCGCCGTCGCATACCGCGCAGTATGATACGCCGTTGCCGACAAGCTCGTTTTCGTTATCTAAACCGAGCTGTCTGTGCTTTGAGCCGGCGGCGATGATTATCGCCTTTGCTTCATAAACGTTGCCCGATTCGCAGGTCACCTTTCCGGGAGCAATAGAGCTTACTGTGTCAAGCTCTATTTCACCGCCAAGAGATATTACCTGATCCACGAGCAGGTCGGCAAACTCGTTGCCGCTCATTTCCTTGAAGCCGGGATAATTTTCGACCTTGGGCGAATAGGTTATCTGTCCGCCGAAGGTGCTTTTTTCTATAACGAGAACGCTTTTGTTAAATCTGAGCGCGTATATCGCGGCGGTAAGACCCGCAGGTCCTGCACCGACTATAACTATATCATGCATAGCTTTTGCCTTTCTAAGTAAACAAAAGCGGGACGGTTTAAGTCCCGCTTTTAATTTATTACTTTGCGTATTCCTCGGTGAATTTCTTGATGTTGGAAAGATTTACGATCTTTTCGGCGTTGTCGCCCTGTACGAGTACGAGCGTGGGAGCCTGGCGAACACCGTATTTTTCGGTGGTTTCGGTATCCTCGTCTGCGTAAACGGTCGAGTAGGGAACACCGGCTTTATCAAGATAGCTCTTTGCTACCTTGCAGTTGGGGCAGGTCTTTGTTGCGAAAAGAAGTATCTTGTCTGCAACGCCTGTGATCTCCGCCTTTGCTTCTGTAGCAACAGGACCAGCGGAGATGTCCGCGCCCTTCTTTGCCATAGAGCTTGCCGCATTGTAAACGACTCTGTCCTTGAATTCCTGGCTCTTACCATCGTTCCAGTTCTGAACGGGGCGGTAGTAGCCTGTGATACGGCTGTAAACCTCTGTGCGTCCGCCGCACTGCGGGCATTCGTAAACCTCACCGCTTATATAGCCGTGATTCTTACATACCGAGTATGTGGGTGAAAGTGTGTAATAAGGAAGCTTATAATTTTCAGCGATCTTCTTAACGAGAGCTGCCGCAGACTTCCAATCGGGAAGCTTTTCTCCAAGGAAGGCGTGGAATACGGTGCCCGATGTGTAAAGTGTCTGGATATCATCCTGAATATCAAGAGCAGCGAATACATCATCTGTGAAGCCAACGGGAAGGTGTGAAGAGTTGGTGTAGTAGGGTGTACCGTTTTCGTTAGCTGTCTTGATTTCAGGGAAGCGCTTCTTGTCGTGCTTAGCAAGACGGAAGGAGGTCGATTCCGCGGGAGTAGCTTCGAGGTTGTAAAGGTCACCGTACTGCTCCTGGTAGTCAGAAAGTCTTTCTCTCATGTGGTTGAGAACTTCCTTTGTGAACTCCTAAGTTTCCTCGGTTGTCATATCCTTGCCGAGCCACTTTGCATTAAGACCTACCTCGTTCATACCGAGAAGACCGATTGTCGAGAAGTGGTTGGAGAAGGTTCCAAGGTATCTCTTTGTGTAGGGGTAAAGTCCCTCATCAAGAAGCTTGGATATAACGTTTCTCTTGATCTTGAGCGAGCGTGCCGAAATGTCCATCATATGGTCAAGACGCTTGTAGAAGTCGTCCTTGTCCTGTGCAAGATATGCGATACGGGGCATATTGATGGTAACAACGCCGACAGAACCGGTGCTTACGCCGCTTCCGAAGAAGCCGCCGGACTTCTTTCTGAGCTCTCTTAAGTCAAGGCGCAGACGGCAGCACATACTGCGGATGTCGCTGGGTTCCATATCGCTGTTGATGTAGTTTGAGAAGTAGGGAGTACCGTACTTCGAGGTCATTTCAAATAAAAGCTTGTTGTTTTCTGATTCCGACCAGTCAAAATCTCTTGTGATAGAATATGTGGGGATCGGATACTGGAAGCCTCTGCCGTTGGCGTCACCCTCGATCATTGTTTCGATGAAGGCACGGTTAACCATATCCATTTCCTTCTTACAATCCTTATACTTGAAGTCCATTTCCTTGCCGCCTACGATAGCGTTAAGCTCTGCGAGGTCTGCAGGAACGGTCCAGTCGAGAGTTACGTTGGAGAAGGGTGCCTGAG
>JAGCNJ010000006.1 GCA_017646005.1 Clostridia bacterium
ATATTAATTTTGAGCCGATTTGACTGTAAAAAGCAGTCAAATCGGCATTTTTGGTCGGAGTGACAGGACTTGAACCTGCGGCATCGTGCTCCCAAAGCACGCGCGCTACCAACTGCGCCACACCCCGATGAATATTCATTTTACAGCGAAATTATCACCGTGCCGATATATTATATCAAATAAGAATCAATGTGTCAATAGGAATACTATTTTTTGCCTTGAAATTCTTCAAATGTATTGACTTTATTATTGCGTTATGTTAGACTGTGGGTGGAAATTTTTGTATACAAAAATTGAAAAGGGGATATTGTTTATGGAACAGAAATTTTTTTGCTACGGTTTGGATGAGTTTGAAAATATTTCAGGACTTATTGAATATGTTACACTTAACAAAAGTGTTGAAGAATTCAACGGACACAAGCTTTTGCGCTTTGACATAGAGCCCGGCCCGTATTCACCCGAACAGGGACTTATAAAGGTAAATACGGAAAATGCTTTTGCCGCAACCGAATATCCGTATATGGCTATCAGCTACAGAACGAAATCGTCGGTGCTTCAGTGCGATATGTCGATACTTTACACAGATTCTGACGGAGATCACGAATCCTGGACCGAAAGCTCCCGCCCGGACATCATAAGTGACACTAATATCAGAAGTATTGTATACGATGTAAGAAGAACCGATGCTGTTTCGTTCCCCAAGGGAGAATACGAGAATTTCATTTATATGATAAAGCCGTTTGGCGGTAACTTCAAGATGATAGGAAAGCCCTTTTTCTTCTCCATTGAATATATCGCATTTTTTGCTACGAAGGAAGAGGCGGAGGAGTTTAATAAGGCTCATGCGGTTGAACCCATAGAAACGGATAATATCTCCGGCAAGACCTACCGTGTATCCGATTACGGAAAGAGCTATTACGGAAATGAACCGATGACCGTTTTTACGGGATACGACATAAAGTACAATCTTTGTCTTTCTCCGCGCACACACGCTCTTGAAGCAAGGCTTCTTGAAAACGGTGCTATGCGCTTTGAAGGTGCTGAGGGTATGGCTTTGCGCGACCCTGCAAGCGTCGTTATAAGCTCGTCGGGCGCAAATTTTTCATTTCTTAAATATCCGGTTGTAAAGATTGCCGCACGCTCTTCGACAGACGAGCTTTGGGTACAGGTGCGTCACGACAAGACCTTTGCAAAATACGTAAGGCTTGAGGGCTCACCCTGCGATTGCGGCTACACGGTGTATACGTTTGATATAAAGAAGCTTTGCGCAGATGCACCTATAAACTCACAGTACCGCAACATCACGCTTGCATTGCGTGCGTGCGAATGCGAGGAATACAAAATAACGAGATCGCATACTCTTGAGCTTTATTTCGTCGGCTTTTTTGATAACGAGTCGGCAGCCGCGCTTTACCGTCACTCTGAAATAAGCCTTAAGGATTATCTTGCAAAGCATCCTATGGCGTACAGGAGCGAGGGAGTCAACGTAAACTATTTTGAGCTTGACGATTTCAGCATAGCTGACCGATATATCGCACAAGCGGAGGCACGTAAAAGGAAGATAATCGAAAGCAAAAACACATATACCGAAAGCCCGTACGGAAAGACATATTACGTATCCTCACTTAACGGAAACGATGAAAACGACGGACTTTCGCCCGAAGGTGCGTGGCGCACACTTGAACACGTAAATTCGGGTGAGGTGCTTTGCGAATACGATTACGTGCTGTTTGAGCGCGGAAGTCTTTTCAGGGACAGGATATGGCTCAGAGCCGGCGTTACGTATTCGGCTTACGGTAAGGGTGACAAGCCGAAATTTTACGGCTCGATAGATGCATCGGGAGAGGACAGCTGGATCCCTGCGGAAAGGGAAAATCTCTGGCTTTACAAGGACACGATCGACGGCTCGCTTGATATTGGAAATATCACCTGTAACGGCGGCGAGGCGTGGGGTGTCAAGGTGCTTGTGAATCTTGAAAAAATGCGCAAATGGCAGGGCTATTGCTACAACGGCTTTGAGGGCTTTTACGTAAACGACGCACCGTTTGATATAAACACCTCAAAGCTTCGCAATCTTGAATATTGGCACGATTGGGAAACGGGCAGGCTTTATATGTATTTTGACCGCGGCAATCCCGGAAAATACTTCAGAGAAATCGAGCTTTCAAAGAAGATGAGCCTTGTGGGCGGTATGTCTAAGGGCTGTGTTGTTGATAATCTCTGCTTCAAGTATACGGGCGTTCACGGAATAGGTCTCGGTCTTGCAGAGGATTTTACCGTACAGTATTGTGAATTCGGCTATATCGGCGGAAGTATTCAGTCGCCTTCTCCCGGCTCTACGGGAAGACTCGGAAATGCGGTCGAATGCTTTGGCTGCGCAAACGGATATACTATCCACGATTGCTATTCGTACCAGATATACGACTGTTGTTATACTACGCAGTGGCAGGGCTCAAAAAACGATGACGTTACGATGAACAACGTCAGAATATACAGCAACGTAGCCGAGCTTTCCAATACGGGTATGGAAACCTGGCTTGCAAGCCACGCGCTTTATTCGGGAAATAAGTATTATTTCAGAAATATGGAGCTGTTCAATAACTATAATATGTATATGGGCTACGGCTGGAGTCATCAGCGTGTAAACAAGAATGCTAATTTCTTCTATGGAGATTTTCTTGATTCGGATACCGAGTATATAAACTGTGAGATACACGACAACGTAAACGTATATACCTCCTGCGTTGCAAATTTCGCAAGATATACGGGCAAAAAGGGCTTTAATTTCCACGATAACGTATATGTGCTTGAACGCGATAAATATATAGCCTGGACTGCGGCGACCCCGACCGACGGTACGGGTAGATACACGTCGTATGAATTTAATGCGGATAACTTAAGGCTTCTCACGGCGCATACGCTTGACAAGGGCTCAGTATTCTACAGCGTGCCCGAAAACTGCAGGATCAACGATGTTGCTGAAATGTTGTATAAAAACGAAGAAGCTCCCGGATACTTTTCCGGAAGCCGCGCGATACCAAATTAAACAAGATAAAAACAGGTGCTTTGAACCTGTTTTTATCTTATCCCCGGTCTTACACGCTTGCAGGTCAGGCAGTACTTTTCTAGCGCCCTGTGCCTTGTAAATCCGTCGTATATAGCTTTTGCCCGCGGGGAGTTAAGTATATCATCAAGTTCACTTTTGAATATATTGCCAAGTGCAAGCACTCCGTCGTGGTCAAGACAGCAGGGAACTACCGTGCCGTCGACAAGCACGCCGAACTGATCGCGAAGGGCATAGCAGAAGCGGTCTTCGGTTTGTGCATCAGCTTCAAGCGAGGCGATAGCATCCGTGTCGGGCCAGTCGAATTTTTCTCCCCACTCGATGAAGGTCTTATCACAAAGCCTTTCGCCGCTGCGGTTAGGTGTTGGAGTCTCACCGCGAGAGGTGCTGTATTCGTGCAGTCTTGCGATTATTTTTTTATTCAGCTTATCACTTCCTCCGCTGTTCCATAGTCTGAAAACGGTTATAATACCGTGCTCAGCACTGTTTACGGCAAATCCTGTGAGCTTGTCAAGGTAGCCCTCAAGCCTTGCCTCATCCTCACCGTTGCCCTCGAAGGCATGGACGCTGATACTGATCTTGAAAAGGCTTTTGCATCCGAAAAGCGTATCGGCACAAGAATCAAGAAGCGTACCGTTTGTGGTCAGCATAACACGGAAACTATACCCATCCGCTATTTCAAGAATCTCTTTGAGTTGAGGATGAGTGAGCGGCTCTCCCATCAGGTGCAGATAGAGATATTTGACCTTGCCGGCAAGCTTATCAAGCACGAGCTTAAAGCTTTCGGGCGACATATACGAGCTTCTTCGCTTATGACCTGCACAGAAAGAGCAGTTTAAGTTGCAAATATTTGTTATTTCGACGAATGCTTTATCTGTCATCGGTCTTTCTTTCCGTTCTTCTGGTTTATAAAATATTGATACAGATTGCAGGGTATCATACCGTTATAAAGCTTGCGAATCTTGTCGGCTCTCTTGCCGTAAAGCTTTTCAAAGCCCTCGTGAGAGGTGAGCACATATACCTGCCACGGTGATGTTGCGCGGAATACCTCGCCTATCTCCTTATAAAGCTTTTCAACCTCGCTTATTTCCATAAGCCTTTCGCCATAGGGGGGATTACATACTATAGTACCGCGCCTGTCCGGACGTACAAGCTTACGTGCATCTGCTTCGAAGAAGCGGATGCTGCCTGACACCTTTGCGCGACGGGCGTTTTCACGAGCTATTTCAAGCACCTCGGTGTCTATATCCGAGCCCCACGCCTCAAAATCGCTTTTGATTATATTGTCCTGTGCCTCGGTGCGTGCATCGTTCCATATGGACTTGTCCGTAAAATCCTCTGCGGCAAAGCTTCTTCCGAGTCCCGGAGCGTGGTTGTTCATCATCATTGCCGCCTCGATAGCGATAGTACCCGAGCCGCAGAAGGGGTCCCACAAAAGCACGTCCTCACGCGGACGCGAGGTTGCCGCGACTGCCGCTGCAAGCGTTTCGCGCAAAGGAGCCGCACCCGAAGCGGGGCGGTATCCGCGCTTATGAAGCGCTACGCCTGAGGTGTCTATCATCAGATGTGCTATGTCCTTGAAGATGAAAAATTCGATCTGAAGCTTGACGCCGTCCTCGGAAAACCATTTTATTCCGTATTTTTCGCCGAGTCTTGAAACTACTGCTTTTTTCACTATGCTCTGACAGTCGGGAAGAGAAAAAAGTGTGCTTTTTATAGCGTGTCCCTTAACGGGGAAAGCATCGTTTCTGCCGATGAATTCTTCCCACGGAAGATTTTTTGTGTTGTCAAAAAGCTCGGTAAAGGAGCTTGCGGGAAATTTGCCTATTAGTATGAATACTCTTTCGGCAAATCTTAAATTGACGTTGGCTCTTGCGACGGCACTCTCATCGCCTTCAAAGCTGATTCGTCCGTCCATAGTATCAAGGCGCTTGTAACCAAGCGCCTCTATTTCTGCTCCAAGCAGCTTTTCAAGACCGAAAAGGCAGGTAGCAACGTAAATTCTTTTCATATTTATTCCTTGTTCTTTTTATCTGAAAGATGTTCGACCGTGCCGTCCGGGCGTTTGATAACAGTATTGTCAAGTATACCTGTCATTGACGCTCTGAAAGCGCGGATATATTCTTCTCTGAGTGATTTTTGCTCGGCAAGCTCTTCGGGAGTGAGAGCGCGCTCGCGCGAGGTACGCGCAAGCTCGTTTATTCTGTCAAGTCGTGATTGTTCCAAAATATTACCTCTTGCGTTGATTTGTGATTTTTATTACAGATGCGATGAATATAAACAAAGCGAGTAAAATAAGAATGCAGAAGCAGGCAACTACAGAGCTTTTCGGTGCTTTGGTGATATTGCCGTTGCTGTCGTGAGCAAAGAATGCGAGCGCCTCGTATTTATCACCGGTCTTGTGTCCGGGAGTTGTGTCTTCGCTCTTTTGGCGCATTGTCTGTGCATTCGGCATAGTGGATGTAGAGGACACCGACGGGATATACGGGGTTATGCCGTTAAGCACGTCCTTGCTTTTGAGATCGCACTCTACCGTGGTCTTGTAAAGACCGAAGCGGGTACAATCGTCAGTACCCGTGGTGGTTACCGCGAAATCCCATTTCTGCTGAGACTTGTGGCAGGCATAAGCCTGTTGTGCCACCGAAAAGGGAGTAGCGCCGCCAAGTGAGTCAAGCTTTTTTCTGACGTCGAGTTTTATGGGGTTTTCCTTGTATAAGTGAATATATGTTTTCTGCGGCTCGTGAGTGCCGAATCTTTCAGCGGACTTTGGAAAGTATGAGGCATCGTTTGACATCTCTACCGCTTTGCGAGTAAGGAGAGAAACAAGCCTGTGCGCTCCGTGACCGTATTCGCCGTTAACGTCGTGAGTAATTACTACCTTGGGGCGTGTACGGCGTATTGCCGCAACTAAAAAGTCCGAAAGAGCGTCTGTATCAAATTGCTCCTGCGCCTTTGCAAGCGACATTGAATAGAAGTCCTCAAATTCGCCGAATATCGGGTATGAGGTGATGCCGAGCGTCCACTGACCGTCGAGAAGCTCGTTTAATCTATAAAGCTCATTTGAGTGGTTGCAAACAAATACGGTCTGAACCATTCTTCCGTAAGCGATCTGCTCTGCGGCAAGTGCTCCGAAGAACAGAGTGTCATCGTCCGAATGGGTAGAGGTGATAAGAATATCACATTTTGAAAGGGTGTTTTCCCATCTCTGCACATTTTTGGGAAGTGTACCCGCACTATATACCTCGATCTCGGTTATCTGCATAGGCTCGTCTGAAAACAGCGTGACGACTTTGCTTGCGGGGACAGCGAATGTGTCGTGCAAAAATCCGTTTGAACGCTTGCTTATACTTTCGTCCTCAGCCTGTACGCTGAAGCTTGCGGGCGCGCTTGCGTGGAATTTCACATATACCCACGCTGTGCTGTCAGCCTTTATAAGCAGCTTGCTTCCGGGTTCAACGGTTATGAAGCTCGTGTATTTGTTATCGGCGAGCGGGGAAAGCGAGCCTGTGTATTTTACATCCGACTCGATCGCAAATACTGCGTCAAGCCTCTGGGCTTGGTCGGCGGAAGCTGATATGACAAATAAAAGGGAGGCAAGGATGCTTAAAAACAGAACAAGAGACTTTTTCATTTATCCTTAACTATCCTTTCCATAGACGTGATGTACCATACGCCGTTATCCTTAACAAAGAAAAGCTCATAGTCGAAATCGAAGCTTAAGGTCTCGTTCCACTTGTGGAGGGTGTATTCGGCACTTACACTTGCGGATGCGCGGGTATCCGTGTAGTAAACAAAATCGCTTATATCAAGCTTGGTGAATTCATCGCTTGAGCGACTGTGATTCCACGTATTGTCAAAATGCTGAATATTTTTGTAGAGTGCGGCATTGCGGTGGATGAAGGGAAGTACTGTAGATACCTTTACGGAATGAAGAGTAGTATAGTAAATATAAGCCTTTGTTGCTGCCGTAGCTCTTTCTAAAAGCTCTGCCCTCATGTCCTCGGGCATCTCGAGCCTTACCGTGTAATCTACGTTAAGCCCGTCTTCACTTTCATTTTTGTCTATGATAAGCTCAGCGCCGCCGTCGATCTCTGCTTTTACGTCTGTGATGTATTCAAAATAATCGATCTCATACGAATCGGCAGAATATATGTATCCGTCAAAATTCTCATATGAATCATCGCTTACACTGCCTGTCTTTATGGCCTTTGTGTCCGAAAGCGGGACCCCGTTTACGTATGCCGTGCAGGATGCGGGGAGCGTTAGCGTGTATTTCATTATCGGGTGCCAAACTATAGAGTCAATGTTATATACGTCAAATCCTCGTGGACTTTTTTCTTCAGTCTTTACAAGCGTTAGAGAAGCAAGCTTGCGGTTTCCGCTTATGTAGTCGTAGACCTGCTTGCCCTCAGATGTCGACGAGCGGTAGCAGAAAAGAGTTTCTGAGTCAACAAATTTTTCGATATATGCCTTGAACGCATCATTTTCGGGCATATCGGTCGCAGCGTTTATTTTCATAAGCGATTCTGCATCATGGTTTTTGAAGTATGAAAGCACCTCGTTTGTCAGAGATGTTGGCTGATATTTTTCATATTCAGCAAGATACGAGCGTAAAGCTCCCATAAGGATCACGGTAGCTACAGCAAATATTGCAAGCGCGTATACGACTATTGCCCAAAATGACAAGAATATATTTTTCTTTTTCATTACTTAAAACCCCGGTAATTTTCATTAATTAATATTATATACCCAATACATCGCTTTGTCAAGGAAAAAGAAAATAAAAAGCACGCGCACCGAACGGCGCGCGTGACTCAGTTGTTGATTACGTTATTTTCCTGTTTTCTTTTGCGCACGGGCAATATAAGCACGTACCACAAAATAACGCCTATCTGAAGCGGTATTCCGAGTAAAAATACCATCCATGCGTTAGAGTACGGTAAGAGAAAGAATATCAAAGCCAAAAGTGACCAAACCAAAAGCGACATTATCGGGAAGCTCTTGGACATCCTGCCCCATATCGAATTGAATACAAGCATAACGGTAAGGGATGTGGGTACAGCCGCGACGAATGCAAGCCATGCTCCGCTTATTACGCCGTGCATCTGCAGGCTCACAAATGATACAAGTGCAATAAACCATACACAAAGCACGCTTAAAAGCGTTATCACAATATGCGTCTTGCGCTTCATTGAGGTAGGTGCGGGGGTATTATCGCTTGTATGATCGCTTACTATATAATCAAGCGTTGTTTCGAAAAGCTCTGCGATTGCAACGAGCGTGTGAACGTCGGGCACACCCTCGCCGCGCTCCCATTTTGATACAGCCTTGTCCGAATAATCAAGCCTTTCGGCAAGTTCTGCCTGTGTCATTTTTGATGCACGTCTTAAGGCGGCGATATTTTTGGATATTGTGATGTTTAAGTCTTTCATGGCGTCTCCGTGAATAGATTACTATTTTAATTCTAACACAGTAAAAAGCTTTAGTCAATAGTTAAAGCGTGAGCAAAGAATGAATTTTTTGTTTTTTCTCTTGACAAATCCCCGAAAAAATGGTATCATACCTGTGCCCGGATAAATTCGGGCGTACAACCGCATAAAAACGGGGGTGCTGACAGCAGTCGGCTGAGATAAGGGTGATGCTCCTTTGAACTCTTAACCTGATACGGATAATGCCGGCGTAGGGAGATTTTTTTGATGACTGCAGCTTCAGAACATATCAAACCGCACGGAGTTTTCGTGCGGTTGATTTTATTTTGAGGAGGCTTTTTTATGAAAAGCAAATTTAACACGCGCTTGCTTTCATTGGTTGAGGGCGCGCTTATGATCGCACTTTCAATAGTGCTTGACCTTTTGCCTATGCCGACATGGCCGCAGGGAGGATCTATAACCGTAGCTATGGTGCCGATCGTCTATTATTCCTATCGCAGAGGGGCAAAATGGGGGCTGATGGCAGGTCTTATCTATTCGGCGATACAGATACTTACAGGCTGGTACGCACCGCCCGCAGGAACGTTCACGGCACTTGTGCTTTGTGTTCTTCTTGATTACGTGCTTGCCTTCGCTGTACTTGGCGCGGCAGATCTTTTTGCGAAAGCGTTTGTTAAAAGAAACAGACTTTTCGGTTATGGCTTCGGCGCACTTGCGGTAACGCTTATAAGATTTTTGTGCAGCTTTCTCTCGGGCGTGCTTCTCTGGGATTCATATGCACCAGAGGGAGTGAATGTGTGGGTATACTCGCTTACCTATAACGGAAGCTATATGGTTCCGAACGCGATACTGACAGCCTTGCTTGCGGTGGTACTGTGTATAGCAGTTGACCCGCAGACGCTTAAGCCGATGAAAAAGAAATAAAAATATCGGGCAGACCTTGACGGGGTCTGCCCGATGTGCTATACTGTAGCGTAGTAAGTAAGGGTGAGGGAATATGGATAAGTATACAAACGCCGTGATAATAGCGGCGGCTCCTGTTGCTAAAACCGAATATAAAAAGCGTGAAGGCGATCTTGTTATCGCCGCCGACAGAGGATATGCTTTTGCAAGTGAAAAGGGCATCAAATGCGATCTTGTTATAGGTGACTTTGATTCGCTCGGAAGCGTGCCAAGCCATGACTTTCTTGAACGTCTGCCTGTGGAAAAGGACGACACCGATACCGCGTATGCGATAAAGCGTGCGCTTGCGCTCGGAGCAAAGCGGATATTCATTATCGGCGGACTTGGCGGAAGGCTTGACCATACGCTAGCAAATATACAGATGCTTACCTATATCGCAAGACAGGGTGCTGAGGGATTTCTTATAAACGGCGACGAGATATTGTTTGTGATAAAGGATCAAAAAGTACGTCTTTGCGTTAGTAAAAAAACTCCCGTATCTGTATTTTCGCTATCCGAAAGCTCTGATGGAGTAGTTGAAAAGGGGTTCAAATATACGCTTGACGGTGCTGTGCTTGAAAGCGGATTTCCTCTTGGAGTAAGCAATGAAACGGCAGACGAGTGTGCCGAAATATCTGTAAAGAACGGAGAGCTTCTGATTTGTGTGAATACAGACAGTACTAACTTTATCGAAAAAAACAGACTTGATGCTTCTGCTTCTGAAATAAATCTCAATTTTTAGGCTGCAAGGGGAATAATGATGATAAAAAAAAGCTTTTCACCTGCGTACTTTATAATAGTATTTCTTGAATCGATGCTGATCGGAGTAGGCGGTATACTGCCGGGAATAAGCGGCGGTGTACTGTGTGTGATATTCGGCTTTTATAAGCCGCTTGTAAACACCCTTGCCGACCCGATACACAGGCTTGTGCCGAATCTCAGACTGATAGTACCGCTTGCGCTTGGCTCTGCCGCAGGATTCTTGTGCCTTGCAAAGCTGGTTGCAGGCGTTATGGAATCAAACAGCACGCTTGCAACCTGCGTGTTCGCGGGACTTATTATAGGTACACTCCCCGATATGTGGAAGGATGCAGGTAAAACACCGCGCACAAAAGCTTCGTGGACTGCTCTCGTATCGGTGACTGTCATATTCACAGCGCTTCTTATGTACTTAAAGCTCGGTAACGGTATAAATATCGAGCCCAATATCGTGTGGTATTTCGTTTGCGGCGCGGTATGGGGAATAAGCATCGTAGTGCCCGGGCTCAGCTCATCATCGACGCTTATATTCTTAGGACTTTATCAGCCGATGGTAGACGGCGTATCGGACTTGAGACTTGACGTGCTTTTGCCGATACTTATCGGAATCGTGATTACGATAGTGCTTCTTTCGCGTGGAGTGAGCAAGCTTTACGAGCGTCATCATTCTGTTGCGAGCCATATCATAATCGGTATCGTTATAGCAACGACCATACCGATAATCCCGTACAGCTTTGATTCTGTAACACAAGGCTTGCTTGCTTTGGTTTGCTTGCTTGCGGGAGTTGCAATAGCGGCGGTTGTCAGTATAGTCTGCCCGAAGCTTGCACAAAAAGCACAGATGGAATAAAAAACAGAGGCAGGAGCTTAGGCTCCTGCCTCTTGCTTTTTCTCAAGTATACAGATCACGCATCCGATAAAAACTTCCTTTGTAAAGGCAAGCTTTGCAAGCGGAAGCAGATACGGGCGTAGCGGTTCTTCCTTGTAATAGAGCGGCACGAGAGCCGATTTTTGGCATATATCCCTAAATCTTTTTGCGCTCATTTTGTTTATATAGGAAAAGTATTCGTTGCCCTTTTTGTCCCTTGATATGCGGAAATTTATTCTTTTTTCTGCATCGGCAAGTCCCGATACGGACAGCTTGTAAGCATCAATGAGTACTTTGTCATCGAAAAACAGATGCACCCACGGAATCGCTATCGTATCTGTAAGATGCGCACCGTAAGGATGATTATACGGCGGAAAATTTATATAAATCCGGCCCCCCGGCTTAAGCACACGGAATGCCTCGTCAAGCACACGTGAGGGGAGCGCAACGTGCTCCATGGCGTCGTTCATGATCACACTGTCAAAGCGGTTGTCTTCAAAGGGCATATCCGCGGCGTCGCTTATGGTGAAACTGAATCTGTCATCCACACCGTGATGCGCAGCAAATTTTTCCGCCTCAGCCTTGTAATCGCTTACAATATCAACTGCGGTCACGCTTTTTGCACCGTGCTTCAGATAGTAGACAGATTTCCCGCAAGCTCCCGCACCTATATCAAGCACGTGCTTGTTTTCAAGTATTTCTTTTTCATTGAAAGCACCGGCAAAATGTCCGAGAGTCTTTGGCGCACGCTCATATTCCCATTCGCTGTAGCTTTTGCCGCCGGTATTCTGAGTATTGAACGGGTGCACGACCGGTCTTAATATCCGGTTTAATCTTAATACAGTCCTTGCAGACATTGGTATATCCCTTCACAATAAGAGTTTCATGAAAGTGTTTGCCCGTCTGCGAAAAAATATTCAGACTATGTGATGCTTCGGGGAAAGCCCGGTGTGTTTTTTTATAAACGCGCTGAAATAATAGACGTCGGAAAAGCCGCACGCCTCGCTCACCTCGCCGACAGTATAGATTCCGCTTCCCAAAAGCTCAAGCGCACGCTCTGTTTTTGCCCTGTCGATATAGCTTTTCGGTGAGCAGGCAAATGCCGAGGAAAATATCTTGCGCAGGTATACGGGGCTTATATTCAGGTGACGCGCCACCGAATTCGCGGTAAAGCCCTGATCGTTTAAATGCTTGCTTATATAGCTTACAGCCTTGTCAAGATACTTGCTTGAGAACGATGAGCCTGTGCTGGCAAAATCGGTCTCGATAGTGTAGACAAGCTTATAGAACAGATATTTTATCTTGTGCCTGTAGCCCGGAAGCTTTTCTATGAATACCGAGTGAATATCCGAAAACAATGAGTTTAGCTTTTCCTTGTCGCGAACTGTGAAAAGCTTTATTTCATGAGCTAATTCAAGGTCACAGTGAAAATGTATGACGTATAATTCCTCGGTTTGATTTACAAGCCTGTAAGACGAGGATGGCGGCACGAGCGCAACCGTATCGCTTTTTGCCTCAATTTCCTTTTCTCCTTCGTAAAAAAAGCTGTTACCCTTCACTCTGTACGAAAGGGCATAGTGCGAGCGCATACCCGAGCTTGCGGCATTCGGGGCTCTGTTTACGTGCATGGCCGATATTTTATCTGCGTTAAAGTTATCATTTTCAAAAAACATATGAGTCACCGCTTTGATTTATTTTTGTATTTATCCCGATATTTCAATTGTAACACAGAAAGCATGACTAAGTCAATATAGTTTCTAAAATCACAAAAATATTATCGGATATAGCATTTTAAGAATGTAAGGTGTGTGGTAAGATAAAATTATCAGACGGGGGTGTTGAAATGAAAATATTAAAACCTGATCTCGGTGAACAGGGGTATGCTCTTGCCGCAGATATCTTTGCGGATATGTATGAGCGTGTTCTTGGTGAACGCCTTGAATTTGCCGATAATCACGATTACAAAGACGATATTTTAATAATCGGAAACGATGCTGTGAATTCGTATCTTGCAGAACGTATGCTTGAAAATGAGATATCCTCGCTCGGTATCCGTTACGGCACCGACGACTATCTTTTGCGCATCACAGAGCTTGATAACAGGCGTGTGATAATTCTTGCGGGAGGACGCGTACGTTCTACGCTTTATGCTGTATACGACTTTTTCGAAACCTTTGCCGACTGCCATTATTTCTGGGATGGCGACGTTATAAGCAGGCTTGAATCATTGGATCTGCCCAATGAATATAACATGGTGAACAGACCGCACTTTAATTACCGCGGTCTCAGATACTTTGCTCATCGCGGTCTCAAACGTTATCAGGCAGAGCATTGGACGTATGCGGATTGGAAGCGTGAAATTGACTGGATGGTTAAAAAACGCCTGAATTTCTTTATGCTCAGAATAGGCGTTGACGATATTTTCCAAAGGGCTTTTCCCGAAGACGTTTCCTATCCGACAGCGGACGAAAAGCAGATTCGTGGCGGCTTTAACGACAGGCGAGATTTCTGGCCGCTTGAATACCGCGGTATTTTAAGAAAGCGCATTATGGATTACGCAATGCTTTGCGATATAATGCATCCCGAGGATTGCGGTACGATGACTCACTGGTATTCACCGACACCTGTGGATTTTCTCAAAAACTGCAAGCCGACCTTCTTCGAAGAGCCGACAAGCTATTATTCGGAACATGACAACTGCCGTGTATGGGATATACGGGATAAGAGAAACCTCGATAATTACTTAAAGCTTACCGAAACATATGTGAACGAATATCACAAGGACGCACGGCTTTTCCATACCATAGGACTCGGAGAACGTCATCTTTACGATGACAGATCCAAAAACCACCGTATGAAGCTTCTTACATACAGGAAAATAGCGCAGTCTTTACGTGAGCGTTATCCGAATTCAAAGCTTTTCGTGGCAAGCTGGGATTTTATCGGCGGAAGGTGGACAAGCGAGCAGGTAAGAGCACTTGTGTCCGAGCTTGATCCCGAGCGCACGATTATACTTGATTATACCTCCGATCACGATGACCCGATCGTAACCTACCGAGATTGGGGAGTTATAAACAAATTTCCGTGGATATTCGGTATCTTCCATGCATATGAAAATGAAAGCACTCTGCGCGGTGCATATGAGCGCATAGAGGAAAGACTCGGAAGCGTTAAAGACGATCCTATGTGTAAGGGCCTTATAATATGGCCGGAGCTTTCGCACAGCGATACGCTTATGCTCGAATATTTCTGCGAAAATTCATGGAATCCCTGTGGAATGCCGATCGAAAGGATTGCAGAGCGTATGGCTTGCCGACGCTATAAGGCACATGCCGGGGAAATGAACGGTCTCTGGCAAAAGGCTTTGCCGTTAATAAAATCGCTTGACTGGGGCGGACATTGCACACGCCCGGAAAGCGATCCGGAATTTGACAAATATAACAGCACGGAATGGATAAGACGAAGCATATGGCAGAAGATGGTGGAGCTCCCGGATACTATATTCAACGAAAGGCGCCGCCGCCGTTGTCTTAATACCGAAATGCCCCGATATATAGAGCAGATGCCGCTTTGCGTTGATATCCTGAAGACCGCGGCATGCATATCGGAAGCAGCACTTGAAAATGAGCTTGTGCACCGCGATGTTATAGATATCGTGCGTACCGTGGTCGAAAATATACTTGACCGTATCGTAGCCAAGGTGATAATTACGGCAGAGAAGAATCTGCCCGTTGATATCCGTTACAAGGACCTGTATATGGCAATCATACGTAAATATGCCGATTTTCTTGAGCATTCACCCGACCATTCAATGTACAAGACCCTGTGTGAGCTTAAGCGCGAATGCCCGGTGCCTGACTATTTTGACAGGACGCTTAAAAACAATTTCCTCGACGGCTATTGCAGACAGGCATCGTATGAGGCGGTCAAATATCTTTATATCGGTGAAAGTGAGAATGCATTAAAATGCTTTATGCTTCCCGAAGATGAGCGCAAGAGCGTTTCAAGCGTAAAAATGAGCACGAAGCTGCTTGAAAAATTCATGGATACACCTCTTGAGGAAATGAAGCCGTCTGATAAGCCCGAAAAGGGACTTAAGGAGATAATCTACGATATCGCAGAGCTTGCCTCCAAGGTGGATTTCACATATTAAGCATAAAAAATACTGTCGGAAACAGACGATTTCTGCTTGTTTTCGGCAGTATTTGTTGTTGGCGTAAAAATTGCGGAGAAATTTGTAAGTTACCGAAAGATTTGTCTTTTTTGACAAAAATGCAAACATCTTTTGTGTTAATATTGACAAATAAACGTCGACTGTGATAAAATAATGGGGATGTGTGAATAGCGTGCCATATAATTTTATGTAGGTGTGCAGATTTGCACAAATCTGACTATATTGCGGTGATCCCGCATTTTGAAAGGAAAGGTCATACATATGAGCTTTAAGAATCAGTATCTCGCAGATCTTATGGAGCGCGTTGAAAAGAGAAACGCGGGCGAGCCCGAATTCCATCAGGCAGTCCGTGAGGTTCTCGAATCAATTGAGCCCGTTATCGAACAGCGCCCCGAGCTTATCGAAAAGGGTGTTATCGAATCTATCGTAGAACCCGAAAGAATAATTAAATTCAGAGTGCCGTGGACAGACGATAACGGTAAGGTTCAGGTAAACCGCGGCTTCAGAGTACAGTTTAACAGCGCTATCGGTCCGTACAAGGGCGGTATCCGCTTCCATCCCTCCGTATACGAGGGCATCATAAAGTTCTTGGGCTTTGAGCAGACATTCAAGAACTCTCTTACAGGTCTTCCTATGGGCGGCGGTAAGGGTGGCTCCGACTTCGACCCCAGAGGCAGATCGGACGGAGAGATCATGCGTTTCTGCCAGAGCTTTATGACAGAGCTCTCCAAGTATATCTGTGCTGACACAGACGTTCCCGCAGGCGATCTCGGCGTAGGCGCACGCGAGATCGGTTATATGTTCGGTCAGTACAAGAGACTTCGCAACGAGTTCACCGGCGTTCTCACCGGTAAGGGCTTCTCCTTCGGCGGTTCTCTTATCCGTCCCGAGGCTACCGGTTTTGGTGCAGTTTACTATGCAGCAGAAATGCTTAAATCCTTTGGTGAGGATATTAAGGGCAAAACCTTTGCAG
>JAGCNJ010000007.1 GCA_017646005.1 Clostridia bacterium
CGGGGATACTGTACTCTATTCTCCATCTGTCGCCGTGCATATTCATTTCAAGCAGATCGCCCTTACGCGAGCCAAGCTTTTCTATTACCGCGCCCTGTGAACCGTCCGGCACGTCTATAGTAACGCGCTCCATAGGCTCGCACTTAACGCCGTCTATTTCCTTATAAAGCACGCGCGGTGTGCTGCAGGCAAGCTCATAGCCCTCTCGGCGCATAGTTTCAAGAAGTATCGAAAGGTGCATCTCTCCGCGTCCTGCGACCTTGAAGCTGTCGGTCGTGTCACCGTCCTCAACTCTGAGCGACACGTCCTTCAAAAGCTCCTTATAAAGACGCTCACGAAGCTGACGCGAGGTAACAAACTTACCCTCCTGACCTGCAAGGGGGCTGTCGTTTACCATAAAGGTCATTTCCATTGTCGGCTCGCTTACCTTTACAAATTCAAGCGGCTCAACACAGTCAAGCGCGGTAAGCGTGTCGCCTATATTTATCTCCTCTGCTCCCGAGAAGCACACGATATCGCCCATTTTCGCATCGTTTACAGGCACTCTCTTAAGTCCGTCTATCTGATAAAGAGCAACGATCTTGGCTTTTTTTACCTCGCCCGGCTTGTGGAAGTTTGAAATTGCAACCTCCTGTCCGAGCTTCACCGAGCCGCGCTCGATACGTCCGATACCGATACGGCCTACGTAGTCGTTATAGTCAATAGCCGAAACCAGAAGCTGAAGCGGTCCTACGTCGTCCCCCTCCGGTGCGGGGATATAATCGAGAATAAGATCAAACAGGCATTTAAGGTCGGCAACCTGCTTATCGGGTGTCATAGATGCTGTACCTGCTCTGCCCGAGCAGAACACCGTCGGGCTGTCGAGCTGATCGTCGTTTGCATCAAGAGATATGAGAAGCTCAAGCACCTCGTCCTGCACCTCATCAAGGCGCGCGTCGGGCTTATCGACCTTGTTTATTACCACGATAACGCGGTGGTTAAGCTCAAGTGCCTTCTGCAAAACGAAGCGTGTCTGGGGCATCGGTCCCTCTGCCGCATCAACGAGCAGAAGAACGCCATTTACCATTTTGAGTATACGCTCAACCTCACCGCCAAAGTCGGCGTGGCCGGGGGTATCTATGATATTGATCTTTTTGTCCTTGTAATGCACCGCTGTATTCTTTGCGAGAATAGTAATACCGCGTTCACGCTCAAGGTCGTTTGAGTCCATGACGCGCTCATCGGTCGCCTGATTTTCACGGAATATACCGCCCTGCTTCAAAAGCTCGTCCACAAGCGTGGTCTTACCGTGGTCAACGTGTGCGATTATGGCAATATTTCTTAAATCTTCTCTTATCAAGGTTTTATTCTCCTTAACTTACATCTTCCCTGTTTTAACTATTATATTTTATCACATTTTTCGCTCGTTGTATATAGGTATAAACACATATTTTGCTTTTTTGCCCCCAAAATTAATGTTTATTTTTCACATAGATTAAGCATTTTTTGCCTTATAAAGCTTATAGAAAAGCATCGCGGACTGAGTAAATCCGTCCTTTATTTTTCCGCATTCAATCATAGCATCAAGCTCACTTTCGCTTACCCACATTGAACTCTTAATGCCCTCGTGACCGATATTCGCGCTTATTTCCTCTCCGCTTATCTTTACAAGATAAACTCCAACCTCCGAGCTCATAATTCCCGTATCGGGGCGGATTCTGCCAAGGAAAATACACTCCTTTATCGCATCCTTTTCAATGCCGAATTCCTCTTTCAATTCCTTGGCGGCGTTTTCAACCTCGGTAAGTCCTACCTCAAGGAAGCCTCGCGGAAGCTCTCCGTGCGAAAAATCGCGGATGCTGTGCCTGAAAACGTTGATTATGCCTATAAGAGGCTCTTTTCCCTCACGTTCGATAAGCGGTATCATCACGGTGCCGCCCGAGCCCTTGGTTATATGTATCACGCGCACGTATCTGAAGCACTTGCCGTTTTCACCCTCCACAAGATCGGCAACAACGTAATAATAGGGGAAGTTATCAAGCACAAGCCCGAGGCTTTTATCATTTTCCTCCTCAAACTCAAGCATTGTTTTAACGTCGGTGATTATCTTATACGCACAGCCATCGGGATTTACAAACATCTCGGGGCGCTTTTCCAGAAGATACAAGTAGCCGTTGTATCTTTCGTCAAAATCGTCATCTGTGAAGACCGGATACTCTACGATCTTTTTGCCTCTGTATTCCTTGACCCACATATATTTCCCGTTCTGATTTTCTATAGTAACGGGGCCGAAATCCTCGTCATTTTCGGGAACGTATGCTTCAAAGGCATCCTTTTCGACGGCGTGCGAGCATACGTGACGAATAAGCATTTGTCTTAGCCTTTTAAGTTCTTTTTTAACAATAGACATATTTTTCTCCAAATATTTTTATTTTTCTTTAGTTTCAAAGCCGATGCGGATATGTGCTTCCGCGCTCTTTTCTGTATCAATCACAAGCTTTTCTCCGCTTGTTATCTCAAACGCCGTGCTTATTATCTGCACGCCGTTGTCATCGACCGAATACGCAAGCCTTGACGCAGTCTCGGAATTCGCGTTGAGAGCACGCTCAAGCTCACTTAAAGTCCTGCTTTCATCAACTCTTGCTCTTATTCCGGCAAGATATTCGCTTAACTCGTCAAACTTTATGGTCTTTCCCGTTTCTGTAACGCTTACAAAGCTGTCGTGGCGGCGTGATTCAAAGCGCCTGTTTTTAAGCGAAACAAAGTTGCTGTCAAGACTCGGTATACTGTTATCGCTTGCGTAATTTCTGAACTGATCGGCAGAAATAAGCGAGCCGACAACGAAGTTATAGCAATCGTGGAGTGCATCGTACATCGGGTCAAGCACCGCACCTCGCGCAGATGCATCGGCAAGCGATAAGATCGTATTTTCCTGAAGCTTGTTCATAACGAGCCCATCAAGCTTTCCGTGAAGTATACGGTCAAGCATGACCTTATAGTGCGTTCGCTTATATCCCTTTTCCTTAACGTCGGGAAGGCTTTGCGTGATAATATCGTGAACGGTACGCCCTGCGAAGAAGCCGTCCGATTTTTTGGCGTAGAAATTATCAAGCCATTTTGTAAGCAACAGATCGCTGTTGCCTATTTTTTCGTTATGCTGATAGTAAAGCGTTCTTGACACCGCGGGAGAGTTTTCGTCAATAAGACGCAGGTTTTCCTTATATCTCTTGACAAACATATACTCATCCGCCCCCGCGTTTACAGCACTGAAATACGCGCTTTCAAGATTATGCTCACCGCGCAGATATTCAGCTATATGCTTTCGCGTTTTCATTATGTCGGCATTAAGCTGCATATCGTCCGTGCAGTTCACAAAGCCAAGCGAGCTGCTCCATTCAAAGTCCGCCCTTTCAAGCTGCTTTGCCGCATATTCCAGTACACCCGCGCTGTTGTAAAACGAAAGATTTATGTATCCGCGCTTATAAAGATCAAGATATCCCGGATACTGCGCGAGTGAAAGTAAGATATCATGGTCGATTATCTGATTGGGCGAAAGTATTACCGGCTTCATCGTTAAGAGCAGATTCATTATCGGAAGCTCGATATCGCTGTATCCGAAGCCGCGGTGACTTGCTATCGCGCTGTCAAAATCTGCTACGTAATATGACGAAAACAGATGAGAACGGTCTATATTTCCGGGCACGTATATAAGCGCAGACAGCTCCTTATTACCAAGCAGACTGTTATGAAGCTCGCCTGAGGATATAAGCGAAGAGAGTAAAGCTCCCTCCTCACATTTATAAGAGAGATACTTTTCAAGTTCCGGCATATCCGCCAAAAGCGTTGAATATTCACTCTCATCAATAGCCTTTATTTCTTCAAGATGCTCAAGCAGGGGTGTTATATATTCACTTGCAAAATACCTTTCAAGCCCTGCCGCTTTATACGCTTGCCCATGCATATCACAAAGACCCGTCTCTGCTCTCACAAGCACAGAAAGCGCATCCAAAGCTTTATTCTTGTCATAACCGCGTGATATTTCAAGCGCATCCTTAGCGCATATCACAGCGCGGTTCAATAATGATTCGACCTGTGCGTTATCTGCCGCAAGAGCTCTTTTTAGGTGCGATCCTGCTATAATATTCTGCCATTGTGCTTTTATAAGATGCACGCCGTCATTGGTGCAGGAAAGATCAGGCTTTGCGCCTGAGGCATCTGCAAAATCCCTGAGTGCGCTCAACAGCTCAACAGGGCTTTTTACATACAGCTGTACAAGTCTTTCGGCGGCATATCCGTTTTCTTCTCCCGTTATATAAACAGAATAGAGATAGCATAAAGCAAACGAGCCTATGATCCATGATTTCAGATTGTGCCCTGCCTTTGTTGTGGGCTTTTTATCTATCGCCGCGCCGAGAAGCATTCGCGTTTCATCGGTAAGCTCAAAAAGCTCTCTGTCATAGCTCTTGACTTCAAGCGCTTGTATCATGCCCGAATATATTACACCGAGAATAAACTCAAGCATCTCAAGCTCTTGGTTATCCGACCATATCTCACCTGCATTTACAAGCCCCGCACTGTCAAGCGAAAGCTCACAGCGCAGATTTTTTGTAACCAGAATATCATCACCGTAAAAGGACGGATATATCGCCTTTATTTCAAGAAGTCTCTTAAGATAATCGTTATTATAAAGCACTTCACGCTTAAGCTTTTCCCTGTTTATCTTCTTGATCAAAGGAAGCAAAAACGCTATAAGACGTCTGTCTCTTTTCGCGTCCGGATACATAAAAAGGCTTTGTGAAAACGTCTTTCCGCATGAGGCAAACGCGCTCACGACAAGCTCACACAAAAGTAGATAGAGCTTATTTTCATCGGGACATTCAAGCACTTTTTCCTTGAATGAGTGCATTCTGCAAAGCATGGAATCAAAAGTGCTGCACTCAAACCCGGCTATACCGGAAAGCTTCTGCCAAAGTGAATCCGAAAGCTTATACAATACGTCGCTCAAGATATCGACAGGCTCTGCATCAATATCATTACTCTCGTTATGCATTTTTTTGATCTGAGGCAAAAGCATCCTTTTAAGCCTGCCTGCAAGACCCGCTCTATCGGTTCTCCACGCAGTCTTCACAAGCTGACTTATAAGAAGGCAATTATTATCGGGAGTATAGACTCCGGGGATCGTAAAATCCCTTATCGCATCAGCCTTTTCCTTTACAGGCGGAAGAATATAACTGCCGATAAGCGTATTTCTGATCTTTTCATACGCCTCATATTTTCTGTTAAAGCCAAAGACGGAGACAAGCTGTTCCATAACCGTAAGCGCAAGCTCACTGTTATTATCCGCATCAGCCGCGCCTCTTTTATATAGCTCTGATTTTTTATATTCAAGCAAAGCACGCGCGTGCGAGCCTGCACTCGATAACACGCTTTTGCTTACACCGGCTTCTTCTGCATCAAGGCACAGAAAGCCGTCGAGTATTTCAAAAAATCTCACAATATCGGCTTCTATAAGATCTTCGTTTGCCAAGCAAAGCCCGTTTGCCACGCATATGCCGAAAAATGATGACGCGCTCTCACTTGTGACCGAGCCGTAATAGGTCGAAAGCGCAGTTTTCTTATTCATAAGTCCTTTTTCTTTTTCAAGCCATTCTCTGTAAGCCTTATGAGATGGCAAATAATCTGTTTTTGGCATAAAATGTGCACCGTCCTTTATAGCTTGACTTATATTATAGCACATTTCAAGCCCATATTCAATATTTTTTACTATGAAAGGTCACCCTTATGTGAATAAGGGTGACCTTTATTTTCACCAAGAAACGAATGCCGTTTGAGGATCGAGTGCCTTTCCGTCCTTTGTCACCTCTATATGAAGATGAGGACCTGATGCATTACCCGTTGCACCCGAGTATCCGAGAAGCTCGCCTCTCTTTACCTTCTTCGTAAGCAGGGTGGCGGTGCTTACACCGCTTACCTGACTTGAGGAAAGTCGTCTGCTGGCGATCGACGTCTTCTTACCGTCTACACCTGCAAGACTGTTTAAGTGCGCCATCTTGATCCTGTAACCGCCCTCGGCAGAGTAGAAATCTATCCAGTTGCCGTAGGAAACGAGAGTGCCGCCGGCGGTCGTCTGCTTAAAGTGTACCGTACCGTCGCAGGGAGCATAGATGGGTGTGCCGTTTGCCGTGTAATCACACTTGAAGCCGTTGGTGATCGCACTTACCTTTGTAGCTGTCATACCGCCCTTAATGGGGGAAAGCAAACCGGACGACTGATTCTTTATTTCCTTGATCTTGGAATCGGAGATCTTTGTTATGCTGAAGCCCTGACGGGTGCTCTGAGAGCGCATAAGCAAAAGCTTAGTACCGGTCTTGGCAGAGGAATTCATCGTTACGTACAAGCCCGACGCTACGTTCTGGAACTTAAAGCCCTGATTGCTTGCAGTAATATACCAGAGGCTTGCAGTATCGCTTGTGTTTGACGGGTGAAGCTTCATTTGACTGCCTATAGTACAGCTTTTGCCGTAAAGTGCGTTAGCCGCCGCCTCGCCCTGACGGTAAACGGGGGTTATATAGTATGCATTTTTGGATGCAACGTACTGGCAATAGAAGATCTCATGAGCCTGATAATCAAGCGGATCAAGGCAGAAATTACCAATTCCGCTTGCAGGAGCATATTGCACGTTCCATACGTAGCTGCCGCTTCCGATAGCATAGTTGCCGCTTTCTATGATAGGCTTGGGTGAAAGAACCGTGGTATTACCGTTTGCTCTGTTATTTGAGGTAGTGCTTATCTTCTTGACAGCGTTACGACCCTCTTTTTCACCGTATTCACGGTAATGCTTCAGATAAAGCAGATTATTGTCACCGAATGCCTTGCGAAGATCCTCGTAGTTTGCCTTGTATATGCTTACCGAAAACTTCGAGCTTGCCTGGCGTGATTCATTGATACCGTAGCTTACAAAATGATTGTACGCGCCCTTGTAATCGTTCTTGAAATGATTCTTAAGATCAGAATATAATGCAAGATATTCCTTAGGGTTAAAGAGCTTTGACGGTGCTCTTCCCTCTTTCTTGCCGTAGTTATCATAGTGGGATCTGAGTTTGGCGGGGTCCTTACCGAAAGCCTTGGCAACGTCGGGATTTGTTGAGTAGTAATACTCCCAGTCAAAAAGAATATCGTGTACGTTTGTGCTGAGTGCGCTGACAGGCGCAAGCACCGCGCAGGTCGAGAATATGCTTATTATCGCAAGCATTAAAGCGATCGTCTTTGTGAATACGTTTTTCATTGTTGTGTTTCCTTTCAGATTTTTTTGTTGCCTTCCCCTGCTTATCGTACAGGGGAAGGTCTTAAAAAAGCTCATACCAGAAGCTTTAAGCGTAATTTCTCATGATGGGGAAAAAGGGTTTTATTCGTTCAAAATAGGAGGGGGTGTAATATGCATTTGGAGTTGAAAGCATGCTTCGCGCTATGGCGGTATATGTTTTGATGTTAAGAAAGCAAATCTCATAATATTTGAAAGTGAGTTGATTTAACTGTTTGTGTCGTCATCCTCAAGCGCAACGCCGAAGGCGTACTTGAAGAATTTACCTGCAAGATTCCAGGTTAGCGATTCATCGGGTATGGTCTGTGCTGATGTCAGTATCCATGATAAAAACCATAAAAGGTGTACCACCGAAAAGGCGATTATGAACCAGCCCATCGTGCCCATATTGAGATAGGCAAGATATGCGAAGTAGGCGACCACAAGCACGCTGAATGCGTAAAAGGTCTTGCGCGAAAAGACTATGAATACTACAAGCAAGATAAGAATGCCCAAGAAGTACCATTCGGGTATCATATCAAAGCGGGTAAGAAAGCTTATCGAGAACCAGCGTCCCTTGGTCAGCGCGGCACCTAAAAATACCGTGTCTGTCATAGCTCGTGTGAGCAGTATCAAAAGTGCTGTGCCTCGTGAAAGCTGCGCTCGTCCCTTAAGCATCGGATGATATATCGCATACAGCGCAAAAAACTGGAAGAGTGTCACCGCCGCGACGAAAAGTCTGAGAGAAAGCTCACCGTAGGGTGCAACGAGCACGTAAAAGGTTGAAAGCATTACAGCGGCAACTACCGTTACCATTACTAAAATAAATCTCAAAAGATCACAGGTTACGTTTGGTTTCATTTTTGTTTCTCCGTTTCATTAAAATAGATTGTTTTGTTTCGGCTTTTGCGGACATATTGCCGCTTACTCTTCCGCAATTTAATCATCTCCGTTTCGTATGTTTTTTCTGCATCTCTGCCTTACACTCACATTATATGACAAGCCGTTTCGGTTTTACATAGCGCCGACACCCGCATTTTTTGAATATAAGAACACTTTTTTTGAACAAAAAACCAAACATACCACCACTCTAAAAACCTCTCTCACCGCAAATTTGTTCCGCTTGGGGTTGCGGTTCCAAAAGCCCTGCGGTCTTTAGCAAGAAACGCATACAGTGTGTCAAAGCCTTATTAACTCTTTCTCAAAAAGTTCCCCCATATAAAAAACAAAAAGCCGTATTTGACATACGGCTTTATTTATGTTATACTTTCCCTATCAAACCAAGGATGGATAAATATGAAGATAATCGCGCACATACATAACGGCTTTGAAACCAAATTCGGCGTACCGCGTCAGGGTGGTATTGTCAATGAGGTAAAGTCAAAAATCGTATTTGAAAAAGAGTACCGCGTGCCTGAAGCGTTCCGCGGTCTTGAAAGCTTCTCTCATATATGGGTGCTGTGGAAATTCGATGAGGCGGAGAGAGATGAGTTTTCGCCCACCGTTCGTCCGCCAAGGCTTGGCGGAAACAAGCGCGTGGGTGTCTTTGCGACACGCTCTCCGTTCAGACCGAATCCTATAGGACTTTCGGTGTTAAAAATCGAAAAGCTTGAGCTTGACACTCCCGACGGGCCTGTGCTTACCGTACTTGGCGCAGATATGAAAAACGGCACTCCTATATACGATATCAAGCCGTATCTGCCCGAGTTTGACAGTATCCCCGAAGCAAGCGAGGGCTTTGCGGAGAAAACGCGCAATCATAAGATAGACGTGATTTTCCCCGACGAGATCGCAACAGGTCTTCTTGAAAAAGACGTAGAAACGATAAAAGCGATACTATCGCACGACCCAAAGCCATCGTATATACACAATGAGCGCGTCTACGGCATGGCGTTTGACGGCAAAGAGATAAAATTCACCTACACAGACGACGGTATCACCGTGCTTGAGGTAACATCACGATAATAAAAGCGTTGCGGTATCCGCAACGCTTTTAATTTTATAATTCAACTATCTTTATCTCGTGCGCCGTTGCCGGGATGAATTTTCTCACCAAGTCATCGGTTTTTATTCGCAGGCTTGAAGTATTCATGCAAGGGTGGCATCCGATATATTCACCCTCAAGCACGTCCTTATCTATAAGAAGCTGTACCCTTTTTCCCTTATCGTTCATAAGCCCCATAACACTTACTGCACCGGGAGCTATATCGAGAAATTCTTCCATAAAATCCTCGGAGGCAAACGACAAGCGTGCCGTACCGAGCTGTGCGGATAACTCCTTTGTCTTAAACGGCTTATCACCCGGCATCATAAGCAGGTAAAAATCGGTTTGCTGTCTGTTGCAAAGGAAAAGATTTTTACACATAGTCGCGCCAAGTGCTTTGTCGATCGCTATACAATCCTCCATAGTCATGGCAGGCGCGTGGTCAACGCGCTGATACTCTATTCCGAGGCTGTCCAAAAAATCGTATACTCTAATCTCTTTATTCTCTCTGCCTGATACGTCGGCAGGTCTTTGGTTTAAAAGCTCCATTTTACACCTCAACGTCAGCATATACAGGCGAATGGTCGGTCGCATCAAGCGCATCCTGATCTGTGATCACGTAATACTTTTTTGCATCAACCTCTCCAAGCGCGATGATATGGTCTATTGAATATTCAATACCTTTATCCGTAGTTGTACCGCGGTACTTGCCATCCTCACCTCTCACGGGATCTCCGTGAAGAGTACAGATATCGCTTGTATCCTTTGCCAGTGCGCGAAGCTCGGTGCATCCGTTTTCCATAAGGTATCTAAACGCCTCACTCGCTCTGTAGCAGTTGATATCGCCAAACGCAAACACGGTGCAGTTGTGCTTTGCTTTTATTTCTTTCATCAAAGCAACCATTTCAGCCGAGTTCTTTGTGCGGATAATATCGTGCTCAGCACCCGTCATCCACCAATAGTGCGTTGCGCATACACCAAAGCTTGCGCCTGTTGCTTTATCCTTAAGCACAGCCCAGGTCACACACTTTGAGGGATCGGGCGTTTCGGTGTAATGTATCCAGCCCTTGTCTATGCAATCGTATTTATCGCTCTTATAAAAAAGAGGAACGAAATTCTGTCTGTTACATTCCGGTCTGTTTGTAACTCCGCTTACACCCTCGTCGTTTTCACACTCAAGATACCACGCGGTGACCGTATCCTGTACGTCTACCTCGGTATACTCCTTCTTAAGTCTTGAAAAGAGCGTGCTCTGATGCCATGCCACCGTTGCTTCTTGAAGTCCTATAACGTCCGGCGCATATCGACAGTAAACGTCATAAAGCTCGTCCTCTCTTATAGTTACGGGGTTACCGAAATAATCGCCCCAGATATTGCTTGTCATAATTCTGATATTCGTTTTCATACATACCTCCGCAAAGGATATTTGTGTTATTTGAATTATACTCCAATTTCCATATTTTTGCAATAGAAAAAGTGAATTTACAAAAGAAAAATGTCGTATACTTAATAAAAACGCGAAATGGGATACAACAATGAATAATATAATGCTCGAGGCTGACAGAATATCAGCAGATTTAAGCAAGCTCAGACGCTACCTTCACGCAAATCCGGAGGTTGGATTTGCGGTTGAAAAATCCGCAAAAACGGTAATGTGCGAGCTTGAAGATATCGGTCTTAAGCCTCAGAAGTGCGGCCGCGCGGGAATCGTTGCAACAATAGGTCGGTCAGAATCAAAAAAATGCGTGCTTTTACGCGCGGATATGGACGCTCTTGAAATAAGCGAAAAATCGGGCGAGGAATTTGCATCAGAAAATGGAAAAATGCACGCCTGCGGTCACGATATGCATACGTCTATGCTTCTCGGTGCGGCAAGACTGTTGAAGGCTCACGAGCCAGAGCTTGACGGACAGGTCATGCTTGTGTTCCAGCCTGCAGAGGAAATCCTTGAAGGCGCAAAGGATATGCTCGACAGCGGTCTGACAGAAAACAAAAATATTATCGCGGCAATAATGCTCCACGTTATGACAGGAGTGCCGATTGACTCAGGTACGGCAATAGTTGCGCCTGCGGGAGTCAGCGCACCCGCGGCGGCTATGTTTGAAATAAAGATACAGGGTAAGGGATGCCACGGCTCCATGCCCGAAAAGGGACGCGACCCCATAATGACGGGCGCACACATAGCAAGCGCTTTATGTGAGATAAACGCGCGCGAAATCGCAAGCTCCCGGAAAGCGGCGCTTACTCTCGGATGTTTTAATGCGGGAAACAGTCCTAATGTTATTCCCGACACCGCGACCCTCAAGGGCAGTATGCGCGCTTTTGATATGGACGTTTACGAATTTATGAAGCAAAGAATACGTGAAATATGCAAGGGCACGGCAGACGTTTTCAGAACAAGTGCCGAGGTCACATTTACAAGCGAATGCCCGACGCTTGTAAACAACGCCGGGCTTGCGGATAATATTCACTTGTATCTTACAAATCTGCTCGGAAAGGACCGCGCCATCAGCGCATCCGATATGGGCGAGGGCTCGTCGGGCTCCGAGGATTTTGCATACATTTCCCACAAAATCCCGTCTGTTATGATTGCTCTTGCCGCAGGCGACAGCAGACGCGGATACCTGCATCCGCTTCATCATCCGGCTGTCCGCTTTGACGAATCGGCTTTGCCCACAGGTGCAGCAATTTACGCATATACGGCACTAAAATTACTTGAATGATTACTTTTTCTGCATCATATTGCGGTATTGCTTGGGAGTTATCCCCTTTTGCTCTCTGAACTTTGACACAAAATAGCTTGAGGAGGAAAATCCACAGCCGAATGCGACCTCGGTGATAGGCATATCCGTAGTCGCAAGTATATATTCAGCCTCACGCAAACGTACGCTCAAAAGATACTGGCTGAAATTGAGCTTGGTTATTCCCTTGAACATACGGGAGAAATAGCTGTAGCTCATAAGGCATCTGTCTGCGACATTCTCCATAGTTATATTGGATGCGAAATTCTTGTCTATATATTCAAACGCCTTGGTTATATCGTTTATCCTGTTTGAAAACAGATCGGAGTTTTCACTGTCCCACAGTCCGCGTATACGGAGCACCGCGACAAGCACCTTCAGAATATTTGCCTTTACCGCAAGCTCATAGCCGAATCTTTCACTATTATATTCGTCGAGCGCCTCGATTATACACTTATGCACGTCATACTTTTCCAAATCAGCACGCTTGAATATCTTAGGCTGAAACGGAAGATTTATCATAAACGGCAAAACGTATTTGTTAATATCCGATTTATGTCCGGACATACGCAGATTACCAAGCTCAAAGCGGCACATTATATATTCGCTTTCATCAAAGTTGTCCGAAAAGATAGCGTGTACCTCACAGGAATTTATAACGAGCAGGTCACCGTTTGAAAATTCATGGCGGGCACCGTTAAGGTATGCAACAAAATCCCCCTTCAGAACGTACAAAAGCTCAATGTCGTTATGCATATGCGCCATTATGGTAAACTGCTTTTTCTTTTCAAAATGCTGCAGACAAAGCTTAAATGGTATTCCGCGTTCTGTATTAACGCTATCTTCTATGAAATATTCGTTAGACATAGAACCTCTGCTTGGCAAATTTTTTATATTTTCGCCTAAAGTATTTATTAAATCGTAATTGTATGATTTTATTGGTCTGATATCGAAAATCAAACCGTTTTTCCGGAATGATAATTAAATAAACGTTTTTTTGGACAAAAAATTAATATTTTCGGTCAAAAAATTTATATCTTTTCCGCAAGTTATGTGTTATACTCTTGTAAAACAAAATAGTAGATTCAAGATGCATCGTTTTGAGGGCAACACTATCCGCAGATACCATCGTTCTCTTCCCTTGTATCAAGTCTACCACATTTCGCAAAAAATTGCAATAGATTTTTTTGTTAAAACATTAATTCATCTACTTATGAAAGGAAAAAACAACATGTACAATTTCCCTGTTGGCGTTATCATCGATTCATTCAGACTTCCGCTTGGCGAAGCATTGAAAAAAGCTGTTGCTATTAAGGCACAAGGTATTCAGATGTTTGCAACCTACGGTGATCATGCTCCTGAAAATCTGACTGCTGACAAAAGACGCGAGATCCTTGATATGGTAAAATCAAGCGGTCTTCGCTTCTCTGCCCTCTGCGGCGACCTCGGTCACGGCTTTGGCGATGCAGTTCACAATCCCGAATACATCGAAAAGTCAAAGCGCATACTTGATCTTGCAAAGGAGCTTGAAACAGATATCGTAACTACTCATATCGGTGTAGTACCTAACGATCCAAATCACGACCGTTATAAGATCATGCAGGAGGCTTGTGTTGCTCTTGCAGAATATGCTGACAGCATCGGCTCTCATTTTGCCATCGAAACAGGCCCCGAAACATCTGCGACCTTAAAGACCTTCCTCGATTCGCTCGGTTCACGCGGTGTTGCAGTAAACCTTGACCCCGCTAACCTTGTTATGGTTACAGGTGACGACCCCGTGAAGGCCGTTTACACTCTTAAGGATTACATCGTACATACTCACGCAAAGGACGGCGTAAAGCTTGCAGACACCAACCCTGAATATATTTACAGAGCGGTTCATCCCGTACCCGAAGGATTCGGCAACATCAAGTACTTTGAAGAAGTACCGCTCGGAACTGGTTCCGTTGATTTCCCGAGTTATCTTAAGGCTCTCGACGATATCGGCTATAAGGGCTTCTTGACCATTGAGCGAGAGGTAGGTGCCGATCCTTCAAAGGATATAAATGCTGCGGCAGAATTTTTAAGAAATATAATCTCAAGCAATTAACGATACAAGGAGAAACAGTCATGTCAAAGACATACAAAATCGGTATCATCGGATGCGGCGGTATAGCAAACGGAAAGCATATGCCCTCGCTCAAGAAGCTTAATAACGTTGAAATGGTCGCATTCTGCGATATCATTGAAAAAAAAGCAATCGATGCCGCAAAGAAATTCGGCACACCCGATGCAAAGGTTTACGTTGATTATAAAGAATTGCTTAAGGACGAAACCATCGACATCGTTCATGTTTGTACACCTAATAAGGAGCATAGCTTCATTACCGTTGACGCCCTTGACGCAGGCAAGCACGTATACTGCGAAAAGCCTATGGCAAAAACATCCAAGGAAGCAAAGGAAATGCTTGATGCCGCAAAGAGAAACGGCAAGAAGCTTACTATCGGCTATCAGGGCAGACAAACGGCTAAGATACAGTATGTTAAGGCTTGCTGCGAGGCAGGTGAGCTTGGTGACATTTATTTTGCAAGAGCTAACGCTATCAGACGCCGTGCCGTTCCTACCTGGGGAGTATTTCTCAACGAGGATGAGCAGGGCGGCGGTCCGCTTATAGATATCGGTACTCACGCACTCGATATGACTCTCTGGGCTATGAACAACTACAAGCCTAAAATGGTAGTTGGCACAAAGTACAGAAAGCTTGCAGATCAGACCAACACCGCAAACGCATGGGGTGATTGGGACCCCGAAAAGTATACGGTTGAGGATTCCGCATTCGGATTTATCGTTATGGAAAACGGTGCTACGATATTCCTTGAATCAAGCTGGGCACTCAACACCCTTGAAGTAAAGGAAGCGGTATGCAGCCTTTGCGGTACAAAGGCTGGTGCCGATACATACGACGGTGCAAGAATAAACGGTGTCAAGAACGGCAGACAGTACGTTGAAAAGCCCAATCTTGACGCAGGCGGAGTTGCTTACTATGACGGCGCATCCTCTAATCCAGAGGATCTTGATATGTACCAGTGGATAAAGTCTATCGATACAGACACTGATCCCTGCGTGCTTCCCGAACAGGCTTACGTTGTAACACAGATCCTTGAAGCCATATACAAGTCCGCAGAAACAGGCGAGCCTGTATATTTCAACAAATAATACATACGCATTGTATACAAAAAGCACCCGACAGAAACTGTCGGGTGCTTTTTTATATAAACTAACAAACGCGCATTTGTCGGCTTACATCATCATTTTCATTATATACAAGTTAAAATATTTTGTCAACAAATCAGATCGCAATATCCCGAAACGGATTAAAGGGTAACCGTTTTTCCTGTCCTTGCGGATTCATATACTGCATTTACGATACGAACGCTCTTGCAAGCCTCTTTGATACTTATCTGCGGCTCACGATTCTCGATCACAGCATCAACAATATCAATTATCATAGACTTATGACCGCATACTATATCCGGATCATCCTTTTCTGCAGAAAGATTGCCCTCACCGTACTTTTCAAGCATTTCCGCTTCTTCCTCGTCTATATCCCAAGAGTCGGTCAGCTTCCACAGCTTGAGCTTATCTGCGTCGGCTTCAATGCTTCCTCCCGTACCGTAAAGACATATCTCGGTCGATATTCCGGGATATGCGCAGGTAGTGCTGACAAAGGTCGCACACGCGCCGTTTTTGAAGCTTACAACGCTTGTAGTCAAATCCTCGGTTTCGATATCGTGACCGTAGATGCCCATCTTCGAGCTTACACTCTCAACATCACCCATAAGCCACTGCATAAGGTCTACCGTATGTACCGCCTGATTCATAAGCGATCCGCCGCCGTCCATATCCCACGTGCCGTGCCAACCCTCATAATAATGCTGCTCCCTGTGCCATTTTACAGCAAATGTACCGAGAACAAGCTTGCCGAGTCTTCCGGAATCGATAGCATCTTTTATAGGCTTCATAAGGGCATTGTTCCTGTTCTGATGGATAACACCTGCCTTAAGACCTGTGCGTCGCGCGCACTCGTCTATCTTCATTGCGGCTTCCACCGTTATATCCACAGGCTTTTCCACAAGCACGTGCTTTCCTGCCTCAAGCGCCTTGACCGAATAATCCGCGTGCATACCGCTGGGCAAGCAGATACTTAATATATCCACCTCTTTATCAAGCAAAAGCTCGTCAAAGCTTTCGTAGCACTTGACTCCGGCATATTTCTCGCTTGCCTTTTTAAGCCTGTCCTTATTTATATCACAAACGGCAACAAGCTCACACTTATCGTATTCATAAGCCGCATCAGCGTGCGCCATACCTATACCAAGCCCTACTACCGCGTAGCCAATCTTTGAGTTTTTCATATTGTACTTCTCCCATAGAACTGCTAACTGTTAAATTTTGCCAACCTTATTATATCACATATTCGCAAAAAATCAAGGCTTGAGATGATTTTAGTGAAATTTTGCATAATTCTTAAAAAATGATAATCAAAAAAGAAGCAGAGAAATCTGCTTCTTTTTTTAATATTTAATCAAGCTCAAACCAGAAGGTGCTTCCCTTACCGGGAGTACTTGATACACCGTAGAGCGCATCGTGCTGTTTGAGTATCGTTTTAACTATCGAAAGCCCGAGTCCGGAGCCGATATTGGCGCGCTTGTGCACGCGGTCGACCTTATAGTATCTGTCCCATATATACGGAAGATCGGCTTCTGCTATTCCCTCTCCCGTATCAACGACCTCTATACGCACGCTCCTTGCATCGTCTGACACGGTCTGTCTTACAACGACCCTTTTATCCTCGCCCGTATGATTGATCGCATTTGTAATAAGATTGTACACCACCTGCAGTATACGGCTCTCATCGGCATATACGATAGCATCACGGTCAGCCTCAAAATCTATCGCATATCCGTTTCCTGCTATCATACGTCCGACTCTTTCGATAACCGATTCGATGCTTTTTGTCAGATTGAACTCGCTTTTCTTAAGGCTTTCAATGTCTGCACCAAGCTTTGATAAGTCCATGACGTCGCTTACAAGAGAAGACAGACGCTTCGATTCATCAATTATTACACGCAGATTGTCTGCACTCATTTCGCCCGGGATATCGCGCATCATTTCGGCGTATCCGGATATCATCGTAAGAGGTGTGCGCAGATCGTGGGAAATATTCGCCATAAGCTCCTTTTGAAGCTTATCGGTCTTTGATAGCTCGCACGCCGCGTAGTTTAATGAGCCCGCAAGCTCGCCCGATTCCTTATACCCCTTACCTGTAAAGTCGACAGTATAGTCACCCTGAGCAAGCTTTCTTGCCTCATGTGACATTTTGCTTATAGGTGCAGAAATCTGCCTTGCCATAATAAAGGAAACGAAAAGCGCACCAACAAGTATTATGATAACGATAAATCCAAGCTCGGTCTGGAGAGTTTTTTTCGTAGCTGTGACAGGGGAGGTCGTGGTATTGAGAAATACGACCATATCACCCTTTTTACTCTTAACTATCTGAGTCAGCATTAAGCTTTCGCCCATTCCGCTGTCGCTTTCGGGCACCTGACCCTCGTATTTGGACGGGTCATATCGACCGTTGTTAAAGCCTGTGCGCGGTATGGTCAAAAAGTCCATCCCTCCATTATTACGCGCATCGTTATAATGCTTGAAAAGTGCCTCGGTAGGCATATGATGAAGAATACAGTCCCTGAGTATATGCGACTCTGCTACGCAAAGTCCATCCTCTGTGTATATGCTTAAGCAAATATCATTCTGTTGTGATATTCGCGACATCAATTCGCCTATATCCTCATTATCGATATTTCGCGTAAGACTGACAGCGCTTTTCTTAATCTCGGCTCTTTTTACAGATTGGTATACCTCTTCAAGAAGCACAACCTGAAAAAGCCACAAAACGAAGATTATTACCGCGCAGAAGAGCGACATGAACCCGATTATCCGCCATCTGAGTCCCGGCATCGAATTTTTGTTTATGTTACGGTGTTTCAAAACGGTATCCGACTCCTCTTAACGTAACGATGTATTTGTTGTATGGGCCAAGACTTTTTCTGAGCAGCTTTATATGCGTACCGAGCGTTCTGTCATCACCGAAAAAGTCATATCCCCATACGTCGCTTATAAGCTTTTCACGCGATAGGGCTATGTTGCGGTTCCTTAAAAGATAAAAGAACAGATCGTATTCCTTGGGCGACATTTCCACACGCTTTCCGTCCACGTATACGATGCGCGCCGTAACGTCAACCTTCAGTCCCTCGATCTCAATTATCTCGTTTTTGGCAGGTGCGCTTATATCCGAGCGTCCTTTGGCTCTGTTCATTATCGCAGAAATACGAAGCATCAATTCACGAGGTGAAAATGGCTTGACAACGTAGTCATCCACGCCTATTTCAAAGCTGTTAATCTTATCATATTCCTCGCCGCGTGCCGAAAGCATAATTATCGGCACATCAGAAAATTTTCGTATCTCTCTGCAAGCGGAAAAGCCGTCAAGCTCGGGCATCATTATATCCATTATAACGATGTCGTAATTATTTTTGCGGCATTTTTCAACCGCAACGATACCGTTTTCAGCCTCGTCAACCGTATGTCCCTCAAAAAGGGCGTACTTCATAACGAGCTTTCGTATCATTTCCTCATCATCAACAACAAGAATCTTATACATAGTTACTCCGTTTAAAAATCAGTCAAAAAGGACCGGGATAAACCGGTCCTTTATTATATCAATATCCGAACCAGCTTGAAAAGGGTAAACTGAAAAACTCCTCTAAAGGATTTCTTGCAGGTGCTTGTGCAGCTACATCTGCCTTCTTTTCTTCCTCGTCTTTCGCGGGGACGTATTCGTGACATTCCATTTCAACGTCGACGTATTTGCCATCTCTTACAACAGTAAGAGTGACCTTATCGCCAACCTTGTGATCCTTGAGTATAGCCTTGATATCGCTTGCATAGGTTACTTCGGTACCATCAACCGCGGTTACACGGTCACCTATCTTAAGCTCATCGTTGTATTCGCTTTCAAGGATATAAACACCAAGCGTGTTAACTCTGTACATCATAGCGGTATACGAATCGCTGATATCCATATAGCTTATACCAAGCGATACTCTGCCGCGAACATAGCCGTAATTTATAAGCTGTTCAACCACCTGCGAAGCCATATTGCTGGGGATAGCAAAGCCGAGTCCCTCAATACCCGAACCTGAGGACTTTGCATTTACAATACCGATAAGCTCACCTGCGAGATTGAACAGACCACCGCCCGAGTTACCGGGGTTTACTGCCGCATTCGTCTGCAAAAGTGTCATTTCAGTGCCGTCTATCGTCACCTGACGCGCAAGTGCGCTGATAATACCGTTAGTTACCGTACCGCCAAGGCTTCCGAGGGGATTACCTATAGCGATGACCTCTTCGCCGACCACAAGCTTGGTGCTGTCACCGACTACTGCGGGAACAAGTCCGGTTGCTTCAATCTTAAGCACAGCGAGATCGCTTTCAACATCAAATCCGATAACCTCAGCAGAATACTTTGTACCGTCTTTTGTGTAAACGGTCACGGTAGTCGCGCCTTCAATAACGTGGTTATTCGTTATTATATATCCGTCAGAGGTAATAATAACTCCGCTTCCCGCGCCCTTCGTAATATACTGACTGAAAATACTGCTTGTGGAAACGGTTTCTGTTCTTATCTCAACAACAGATCCTGCCACGTTTGCGGCAACATCTGCGTAGGTGCCAACCTTGCCGAAGGTCGAATCGGTGTTTGAAATAGTTCCCGAATCCTTATATACGGTTCTGTATATTATTGAAGGCTCGCCATTATTCAATCCGAGTCTGCCCGCAAGATATGTTCCGCCAAATGCCGCAAGTCCCGATAAAAGCACGCAAAGTGCCGCTACCAACACGACGGGAGAAAGCTTACGCTTCTTCTTTACAGGCTTATTTTTAAGCTCAGGCGCATCCTTTGCCTCGCTTTCGACCGGCGCGCAGTTTATATAAACCTCCTCGCGTTCGGTCTTTTCAGCAAAGCTTTTTTCGGAGTCTTCCTCTGATATCCCGGATAACTCCTCACCGACTTTATCTTCGTTTTCCTGAACTCCGGGCAAATATTCGCTCAAATCTTCTTCAGATTCTGTATTCACAAAAGCTTGTTCAGTAAGTTCAGCTTCGTTTATGTTCTCAAGCTTTTCGTCCGATATTTTTTCTGTATTTTCGTTGTTGTTATCAAAAATATTGTTTTCGTTCATATATATTGTCCTTTCCTTGATTTATTTTTGTGACTACATTATAACCTGCTAATGTGACGGTTTTATGACGGTGTGAAAAATTACTTGTGAAAACAGTATGTTTTTAAGCCTCATGCAAAAGATCAGCAAAGCGTGCGGCACAAAGAGAAGCGATATCCTTTGGCGCGGCTTCGATCTGCCAGCCTATTCTGCCCGCGCTTACAAGCATTGTTTCAAGCATCTCTGCACTTTGGTCAAAATAGGTTTTGAACTGTTTTTTCATACCGACAGGTGAGCATCCGCCTCTCACGTAGCCTGTCAGCGCATTTATCTCGGCAACGTGTATCATTTCAACCGATTTTACGCCTGCCGCCCTCGCCGCTTTTTTAAGATCAAGCTCTGCAAGCACGGGGATGTCGAAAACGTAAAAATTCTTATCGCTTCCGCGTGTAACAAGCGTCTTGTATACCTTTGCAGGATCAATACCGAGCAGGCTTGCAATATGCGCACCGTCGACTGCCTCATCACCGTGCTCATAGCGGTGGATAGTATATTTTATTTTTGCACTGTCAAAGCGCCTTATCGCGTTAGTCTTATTTTCCTTTTCTGCCATTTTCCATGTCCTTTATAACACATCATAGTCCTATATGCGTATTATACTAAAATAATGAAAAAAAATCAATAGTCTACAAGCAAATTATCCACCCGCATTTCACGGGTGGATAATTTTTATCTGCGCTTTTTGGGTACAAGTATTATAATAAGGACAATAGCTGCCGCAATAATTATAAGACAGATCACAATTGCTACGGTGGACCCGGCTTCGCTTTCGCTCATATCCTGCGTACCGCCGGTTGTACCTTGTGAACCGTCGGTCATTCCCTGTGAGCCGCCGCCCATATCCTGCGAACCGTTAACCTTGTCCTGAGCACCGTCGATCATATCCTGGGCACCGTCACTTACACCGTCGAGCGCGCTGTCAAAGGTGCTTTCAAGAGCATTTTTGTCAGAGCCATCGTCGCTTACAAGTCCGTCTCTCGCGTCACCGTGTCGTCCCTTTCCGTCGGTCACCACACCGTCCTCTACATTTGCCGATACCGCAATCGTAAAGGGGGTAACGAGTAGACAAAGGGTTAAAATAATGCAAAATATCGCATTTGCAGACTTAAATTTTGAATTTATCATTGTATTTTTTCTCCTGTTAAGCTATAATAGTATTGAACACAAATATTTTTTGATTATTAAGGTTAATTATTCGTACCATAATACGGTAAAATTCACAAAATAAACCAAAGGCGGTAATCTTGATGGGTCCCTTTGAAAAAAGATTTCAGAAAAACGATAACGGCTTTGTCTGCGCAAACTGCGGCTTTAACGTAAAGCCGCTTGTAAAAAGCAGTCGGGATCATTGTCCGAAATGCCTGTATTCACTTCACGTGGATATAAATCCTGGCGACCGCGCAAACGAGTGCAAGGGCAAGCTCAGACCCGTATCGGCTACACCCGACCCGAAGCGCGGGTATATTATAAATTATATTTGCGAAAAATGCGGCCAATCCCACCGCAACCGCGCCGCTTATCCTGCGGACATTCAGCCCGACGATATCGGGCTTATCATAAAGCTCACCGCGGGCGAGTATAAATAAGCCTTTTACAGAGGAGATTTTTATGAAGCTTATATTAACTGCCGAGCAAATGCGGCTTATCGATAATTTCACAAGCGAAAGTATCGGCGTTTCATCCGCCGTGCTTATGGAGCGTGCCGCACTCGCGTGTGCCGAGGAGATAAAAGGCTCAGGCTTTGACACATCAAAAATGCTCATTGTATGCGGCACGGGCAACAACGGCGCAGACGGACTTGCACTTGCGCGTATAATCAACCGTTTTTATAAGCCCGATGTCTATCTTGCAGGCACATACGGTGATCTCAGGGGACTTGTAAAATCGCAGTACGACAGCGCAGCACGAAGCAAGGTTAAATTTGTTACCGACCCGGACTTTTCTTCATATACGCTTATAATCGATGCGCTTTTCGGAATTGGACTTTCGCGTGAGCTTTCGGGTAATTTTGCAAAAATCGTAAACGCGGTAAATGAGTCGGACGCCAAGGTCATAGCCGTCGATATGCCAAGCGGTGTGGATGCATCTAGCGGAAAAATTATGGGGTGCGCTGTAAAAGCCGATATAACCGTAAGCTTTGCTTACACAAAGCTCGGTCAGGTGCTTTTCCCCGGTGCAGACTACTGCGGTGAGCTTCACGTGCGCGATATCGGCATTTATGCCGAGCTTTGCGACAAGGCAAACGCTTCAGCGTACACGTATACTCAAAAGGATCTTGCGCTTATTCCCAAGCGCAGAAAATATTCAAATAAAGGAAGCTACGGCAGAGTGCTCGTTATCGCGGGAAGCGAAAATATGAGCGGTGCCGCGCTTCTTTCGGCAAGGGCTGCATATAAAAGCGGATGCGGTCTGGTCGAGGTATTTACCCACTCGGCAAGCGCACAGGTGGTGAAAAATGCGCTTCCGGAGGCGATAGTCACCTCATATTCAAACGGACGTGTTGATATGTCAGCTCTTCACCGTGCCATCAGCGCGGCAAGTGCGGTAGTATTAGGACCTGGGCTATCCAAAAGCGAGGACGCAAAAAGGATAGTAAAATATACGCTTGAAAGTGCGCAAGGCAAGCTGATAATAGACGCCGACGCGCTCAATATCATAGCCGAAAATCACGGTCTGCTCGGATATCTTAAGAGCAATATAGTCACACCTCACCTCGGTGAAATGGCGCGCCTTATAAATAAGGAAGTTTCCGAAATAGCAGAATCGCTTGTAGATACCGCGCGCGAATTTTCGCGCACGCACGGATGTATATGCGCGCTGAAGGACACGCGCACGGTAGTCACAGCACCTGCACAGCCGGTGTTTATAAATACGGCAGGAAATTCGGGACTTGCCAAGGGCGGCTCAGGCGATACGCTAACCGGTATAATTGCGTCGCTCATCTCTCAAGGAATTGAGCCTTCCGAGAGCGCAAGGCTGGGCGTGTATCTTCACGCCTACGCAGGCGATCTTGCCGCAGATGAGCATGGAAAGTATTCTATGCTTGCAAGCGACGTCGCCGAAGCGGTAGGAAGAATTATGGATGAGATGAAGTGAGTTTTTTCTCGACACGAGAATAAATATAACACTTTATTTGCTGGACGATAAAAATTCAACAGTCTAAAAGGAGAGCTATGGAAATTATTCTGATTGTAGTAATGGTTATAATAATAACCATAATTTTATCTGATTTAATTTTGAACAATATCGGGAATACATCTAAACCACAAAACGACAAAACTATTGCTTATAAAGAAAACAACGATCTATGCTCAAAAACAACTACGAATAATAAAACATACAATACAGACGAGATACTTAGACTTAAAAACAAGGACTTCGCATTTAAATGTTTATACATTTTAGAAGAAAAAAACAAAAAACAAGATGTTGAAAAATTAACCAATCCAATTTTTTGTAAAAATTATTTCGATATGAATTTTGCTATTCTCCAAGAAATCACTTCCCCTTTAGCTGATAATAAAATTTTCAAGGACAATAGTGGTTATAGACGATATTATCCTGATATTATCACTTTATTCGATAGACAGTATATAGTTTGTAACGATTGGTATTATAACAACAAATCTACGACAAGAGACACAAGAACTTCATTTTTAAAATGGGTATTGAGATAATATAACACAGGCGGCTCTGATGA
>JAGCNJ010000001.1 GCA_017646005.1 Clostridia bacterium
AAAAAGATGCTTTTTCATTTTTCCTCGCAAGATCTGTTTTCTTATAATTATACAATAACGCTACATAAATGTCAAGTAAATAATACGTATACAGATGACAGGCTCGCGGCGATCAGCGCTTGTGCAAGCTTATATAAAATAAGCTTTTTTGAAGAAAGCCCGTGTCTTGACAAAACCGATGCCGCCTGCATATAAACGCATATGCCGCCGAAGCTTAGAGCGGCGCTCAAAGCTATAAAAGCATATGAGTCGGATACTTTTGAAAGCGCGCACGCACCGCCGGCTATTTCAACAAACGGCTTAAGGTAATTTATAAATCCGAGCCCCGTAAGCGAAAGTGCGTCGTTTATCGCCGAAAAGGCTATAACGTATGCGCAAAGGCTTGCAAGTGCGCGCATACTGCCGTCAACCGATGCGGTAACGGCACGCATAACGTCGGTATGTGTTTTGGGATATACCGGCTCGTATTTTTTATTATTTCGCACGCGGAATATAAAAGCGACGGTAAATGCGGATATTATCTGAATGAGATAAATCGCGGCTCCTGCCCGTTTATTGCCTAAAAGCTCCGCGCCTATCAGAAGCACGGGCAGGGCAGGCCCTGTGTTATTTGAAATCGCAATTAAATGCTCGGCATCTGATTTTGTGAGATTGCCGTTTTTATAAGCCTCTGCTGCAGCAATTACTCCTGCGGGATAGCCCGATAAAAACGAGAATAGGTATATCCCCGCACAAAACGGCGGAAGACCGGTCAATAAATTAAAGATTCTGCCGAAGGGCTTGCTTAAAAGATAGGAAAAGCCTGAGGAAACGATGATCTTTGTCAGTAATATAAACAAAAACAAGGCAGGGACAACGCTTGTAAGACAGATGCTTATCGCGTTTTTTGCACCGGCGGTAAAATATTCGGGCATTACCGAAAGTAATATGGTCAGAAGCAAGACCGACGAAAGAGTAAGCGCGCTTGTAAAGCGAAAGAGCTTATTTGATATAATAATCGACACCCTCTCCAAATATAATGTACTACACTATATTTGCTTTGGAGCGTTAATATGAAAACAAACGGTAATCTGTTGTCGCGCGTGTGGCAAAGGCTTGAGGGCGCGGCAAGCGAGTATTCTTCCTCGCAGATAATGATAGGCTCGGACAGGGAGCTTATACTGTCGGGATGCACAGGGCTTAAGGAATATTCAGAGAGTCGGGTCGTGCTTGACGCGGTCGATCTGCGTGCGGTCATAACCGGAAGAGAGCTTGAGCTTAAAAGCTTTGCAACGGGAGAGATATGTGTGCTTGGGCATATAGAATCGCTTAGCCTTGAAGCATACAAAAGGAGTGAACGCAATGATAAGGATTAGCTTTAAGGAAAGACTTTTTGGATATGCGGATATAATCCTGCCCGAAAATAAAGAGAGGGATTATATAGACCTGTTTTACAGTGCAGGTATAATCTTTCGATCGAGCTATGACGGCGGAAGGGTTCATATCGTCACGCCTCAAAGTGAGTTAAAGCATATTAAAAAGCTTTTTGGTGACGATTATAAATTGCTCGAGGTGACCACCGGAGGGCTTCCCGAAATTCTCTTCAGATACAAGCGCAGACCGGGTATTGTAGTCGGCGCCCTTGCGGCGGTTATGATATCCCTGTATTTTTCGGGTGTCGTGTGGAATATTGAGGTGTTGGGAAACGAAAGCATATCCGACGCATACGTGATACAGGTTCTTGAAGAAAGAGGTCTTGTTCCGGGTGTAAGGAGAAGCGAGCTTGATCTTGACAAGCTTGCGCGTGATATAGTTGTATACGATACGAATATAGGCTTCATAAGCGTGAATTTCAGAGGCACGTGCGCTTACGTTGAAGTCAAGGAATATACGCCGCCGGCAAGAAAAAATTCGATTGGCGACAGACCGTCGAATATTTGTGCCGACAGGGACGGGGTGATAGTATCGGTAGACGTTTATAACGGTGTTGGAGTCGTAAAGGTGGGTGACACCGTGAAGGCAGGAGAGCTTCTTATAAGCGGAATAGTCGACAGCGCAAGCGACGGATACAAGCTTAAAAGTGCCGGCGGCAGGGTGATAGCCGAGTTTACAGATACGTTACACGTGGAAATTCCTTATAAAAGCGAGCAAAAGGTGGCTACGGGAAGAAGCAAAAGTGAAAAAAGACTTGTTTTTTTCTCAAAAAACAGGAAAATTTTAAAAAATAGTGGAAATGAGTATGAGTTATGTGATATAATAGAGAATAAGTATAGGATAGAGCCGTTTGATAAGATAAAGCTTCCGATAGAGCTTGTCGAAACAGTGTATAACGAGTATACTGTAAGCGAGCGCGTGTACACCCCCGAAGAAGCAAGAGCGATTGCGCAAGTACAGCTTGAAAGCAAGCTTGCCTCCCTTGCAAAAGAGGGGGATATAACCGATATAAAAATAAATGAATACGAAAACGGTGAATCGTACGTGATAAGTGCTACGGTATACCGCACGGCAGATATTGCAAAGCAAATACCGATATCTGTGAAGTGAAAGGAATTGCTTATGGCAGAAAAAGTTATAAAGACCGATTCGATAGAGGAGCTGTCCGAGCTGTTCGGAGCGTTTGATATCAACGCCGAGCAGATAGAAAGAGCTTTCGGCGTAAGACTTGTAAACCGAAGCCTGTCGGATGCGGGAAGCGCCGCGCTGACCGTAAGCGGTGAGGACGAGGATGCTGTGAAAAAGGCTTCGGATACCGTCACGTATCTTTTGCGCATAATCCGCAGCGGCGGTGGTATCAATGAACAGAATATCGGATATATCGTCGATATGATAAAGGACGGGCACGATGAGGAACTTCGCGGCTTTGACGATGACTGTATCTGCCTTACAAACCGGGCAAAGCCTATAAAGGCTAAAACGGTCGGGCAGAAAAGGTACGTTGATGCTATCAAAAACAATACCGTCGTATTCGGAGTCGGACCTGCCGGTACGGGTAAGACCTTCCTTGCGGTAGCGATGGCTGTAGCCGCACTCAGGGAAAAGAAGGTAAACAGAATAATACTGACACGACCTGCGGTAGAGGCGGGCGAAAAGCTCGGATTTTTGCCGGGAGATCTCCAAAATAAGATAGATCCTTACCTAAGACCCCTTTACGATGCGCTTTATGAAATGCTCGGAAGCGATACCTATTTAAGATACGTTGAGCGCGGCACGATCGAGATCGCCCCCCTTGCGTATATGCGCGGAAGAACGCTTGACGATTCGTTCATAATCCTCGATGAGGCGCAGAATACCACTCCGGAGCAGATGAAAATGTTCCTGACGCGACTTGGCTTTAATTCAAAGGCGATAATCACGGGCGATATCACACAGACCGACCTGCCGTTTGGTAAGAAAAGCGGACTTGTTGAAGCGACAAAGATACTTGAAAATATTGAGGGGATCGCTATCCACTATTTCTCCGACCGTGACGTCGTGCGTCACAGGCTTGTACAGAAGATAATACTCGCGTACGAAAGATACGCAAAGGAAAATAAGGCAAAAGAAGTAAAAAAATTCACGTATAAAACAACGAGGGAATAAAAATGAATCATCGTATAATCATTGTAAATCATCAGGATAAGGAGCCGTTTCTCAAGGAAACGCAGAATCTGCTCACATATGTCATAAGAGAAGCGCTTTCGATGATGGGAGCGGTATATTCCTGCGAGGTTTCGGTAACGCTTACCGACAACGAGGAGATACGCGAAATAAATAACGAGCACCGCGGCATAGACAGCGCAACAGACGTGCTTTCTTTTCCGCAGTTTGATTCATATGAGCTTGATGAGTTCGGGCTTGATGATGAGATTGTGCTCGGAGATATAGTGATCTCCTGCGAAAGAGCGCGTGAGCAGTCGTGTGAGTACGGACACAGCTATACAAGAGAGCTTGCATTTTTAGCCGTACATTCGGTGCTGCATCTTTTAGGCTACGACCATATGAATGAGGACGAAGAGAAGGTTATGTGCGAGCTTCAGGAGCATATATTGAATTCCATCGGAATCGTCAGAAAAAAGGCGTAAGGTAAAGGTGACGGTAATATGAAAAAAACAGGATTTATAGCGATAGTCGGACGTCCCAACGTCGGAAAATCGACCTTACTTAATGCCCTACTCGGCGAGAAAATAGCAATCGTATCAAAAAAACCGCAGACCACGCGCAATCAGATACACGGAATACTTACCAAGGATGAAACTCAGTACGTTTTCGTCGATACACCCGGAATGCTCAGAAAATCCTTTAACCGCCTCGGCGATTATATGGTAAAAAGCGTCAATACCGCAATCGGCGGAGTTGACGCGGCGTATCTTGTCTGCGACGTGACCAAAAAGGTCTCGGATACCGAAAGAAGCATCGCGGACAAGCTTAAAAAGCGTAAGATCCCGGTGATACTCGTAATAAACAAGACCGACCTTTCAAATGCGGCAGAGCTTGCAGAAGCTATATGCGAATACAGTGCGCTCGCCGATTTTCATGCGGTCGTGCCTATGTCGGCAATAAATAAGCGCGGTGTGGATATTCTGCTTGAGGAAACCGATAAGTTCATAAGCGAGGGAGACTGGCTCTTTGACGAGGATATGATAACCGATCAGCCCGAAAGAAGTCTTGCCGCCGAGATTATACGCGAAAAGCTGTTGCGCACGCTCGATGAGGAGATACCTCACGGTACTGCGGTAGTAATAGAGGGCTTCAAAGAAACCTCGAAGCTTATAACCATTAACGCAGAAATATACTGCGAAAAAGCATCGCATAAGGGAATAATCATAGGCAAGGGCGGAGAAACGCTCAAAAAGGTAGGAAGCTACGCAAGAGAGGATCTGGAGAATTTCTTCGGTGTGAAGGTCAATCTCCAGCTTTGGGTGCGCGTAAAGGAAAACTGGCGCGACAGTGCGGTCAATCTTGCAAACTTCGGCTTTTCGGAAAGTGACCTCTGATGGAAATTAATATAAAGGGACTCGTTATCGGCGAAACAAGACTTGGGGATAATAAGAAATTCATCCGGGTGCTGACCGAGGAATACGGGTGCATTTCGGTGGTGGCTTACGGCGCATCGAGCAACAAAAGCAAAAATTTTGCCTCTGCAAGACCTTTTACGCTTTCAAGCTTTAACCTGACAAAGAAGCGTGACAGCTACACGCTGAAGGAGGGTGCTGTAATTAAAAGCTTTTTTGCCCTCGGAACAGACCCGAAGTCGCTTGCACTTGCTTCGTATATCGTAAGCGTTGCGGGCTTTGTATCGGCACAGGGTGAGGATTCGGGCGAGCTTTTGTCGCTGACGCTCAACACGCTTTACGTGCTCTCCGAAATAAAAAAATCCCCCGAGCTCATAAAAGCGGCGTTTGAGCTTAAATGTGCCGCCGTGATCGGCTTTGCACCGGCGCTTCTAGCCTGCGCAAAATGCTCGTGTGACATATCGCACGGCGGGTACTTTTACGTATACGAGGGTGAATGTGCCTGCGAGGAATGCAAGAGCAGGATAGAAAAAGCGGAATACGAGCTTGTATATAAAATATCGCCGTCGGTTATAGCGGCGATGAGATATATCGTGTTCAGCGATATAAAAAAGGTGTTTTCCTTTACCGTGCCGGATGATGAGATGGAAACGCTTTCGGAAATTTCAGAAAAGTTTCTTGCGGCACGTACAGAAAACAGTTTTCCTGCGCTTAAGGTATATAAAAGCCTGTGAGCAGGCATAGAAAGATAAACAGGAGAAACAGATGTCAGGCTTTGACAGATCAATTTTAACACTTGAATTTGATAAGGTGCGCGAAATGCTTTGCGCCTGCGCAATGACAGAAGGCGCAAAGGAGATGGCGCGTGCACTCGTGCCGGAAACGCGCACAGACAGAATACGTAAGCTTTTAAGGCAGACGAGTGATGCGAAAAACGTGTCCGCAACAAAGGGCGCACCGTCATTTTCTGCGGTAAAGGACGTGCGCGATGCGCTTGAGCGTGCCGATAAGGGCGCGACCCTGTCAGCGCGCGAGCTTCTCGATATTGCAGGACTTTTAAGATGCGCACGCACACTCACCGATTACGCAAGCGGGCCTAACACAAACGTAGGGTGCCTCAGTGAGATTTTTTCGCGGCTTATTGTGGATAAAAAGGCAGAGGAACGTATCTCAAAGGCGATAATATCCGAGGATGAGATAGCAGACGAGGCAAGTCCGGAATTATCCGATATCAGACGTAAGATACGCGTGGCCAATAATAAGGTGCGCGATAGCCTTCAGTCGTTTATAACAGGCGCGCGCTCAAAATATCTGCAGGAAAATATAATTACCTCGCGTAACGGGCGCTTCGTTATACCGGTAAAGGTGGAATATAAAAACGAGATCAAGGGACTTGTCCACGATACCTCATCATCGGGAGCTACCTTGTTTATCGAGCCGATATCGGTGGTTGAGGCAAACAATGAGATACGCGTGCTTACCGCTAATGAACAAAAGGAGATTGAACGTATCCTTGCAAATCTTTCCGCAATGTGCGCGGGAATATCGGATACGCTCGCACTCAACTTTGATAATATAAACCTGCTTGCATTTATTTTCGCAAAAAGCGAGCTTTCGTATAAGCTTAACGCGGTCGAGCCGGAGATAAACGAAAAGAAAAGTGTGAATTTAATAAAGGCGCGACACCCTTTGATAGATAAGGATAAGATCGTGCCTATAAACGTAATGCTCGGAGACGGCTTTGATACGCTGGTCATTACAGGACCGAATACCGGCGGTAAGACGGTAACGCTCAAAACACTCGGACTGTTTTCACTTATGGCGCAATCGGGACTTCACCTGCCATGCTCCGAAGGCTCGTGCGTATGCGTTTTCGACCGCATCTTTGCGGATATAGGTGATGAGCAGAGTATTGAGCAATCGCTTTCGACCTTTTCATCGCATATGGTCAATATCGTGGGAATAACACAGGCTGTAACAAGCACCTCGCTTGTGCTTTTTGATGAGCTTGGAGCAGGTACAGACCCCGTAGAGGGTGCGGCGCTTGCGGTTTCAATACTTGAGCATATAAGAGAGCGCGGCGCGCTTTGTGCGGCAACGACACACTATGCCAAGCTTAAGATGTACGCGCTTGAAAACGACGGCGTAAGAAACGCATCCTGCGAATTTGACGTAGATACTCTGCGCCCTACCTACAGACTCATAATCGGCGCGCCGGGAAGATCAAACGCATTTGCGATATCCTCAAAGCTCGGAATATCCGACAGTATAATCGAGCGTGCATCCATGCTGGTTTCAAGCGAAAACAAGCACTTTGAGGATATAATCGGCAAGCTTGAGGAAAGCAGGCTCGAAATGGATAAAAACCGTGTCGAGGCTGAAAGGATGCGAGCCGAATACGAGCTTTTCAAAAGCGAAAAGGAAGCCGAGATAAAGGCAAGGCTCGACGAAGCGGAAAAGCAGCTGTCAAGAGCACAGACACAGGCTGCGGGAATAATCAGAAGCGCGCGCGCTTCAAGCGATTATATCTTGGAGCAGCTTGAGGAGGTAAAGCGTCATCGTGAAAGTGAAAAGCTTGCCGAAAAGCTTGAATCGGCACGTGCCGATATAAGGCGCAAGCTCAGACAGGCAGGTAATGAAGCAGATCCCGTTATCGAGAGAAAGCTTGAGGGTTACGTGCTTCCAAGACCTCTTAAGGTCGGGGATAAGGTGCACCTTGTCGATATCAACAAGTCAGCAACCGTCACCGATATATCGGACAGGGACGGAAAGCTTACAGTAAAAGCAGGCATACTTACGATGCGCACGCACGTTTCAAACGTAATGCTTGAGGAAAATGACGGTAAGGGTTCAAAGGACGCTAAAAAGGCAAAGGCGTACGCAAAGTACCATACCGCGGTCAGAAGCGATTTTACAGATGAGCTTGATATACGCGGACAGCTTGGCGACGACGGATGCTTTATGATAGACAAATATTTTGACGAGGCAAAGATCGCGGGTATACACACGGTCCGCATCATCCACGGAAAAGGCACGGGCGCGCTCCGCTCGGCTGTGTGGGCGTATCTGAAAAAGGACACGCGCGTCAAGGAATTCAGGCTCGGTCGCTACGGTGAGGGTGATATGGGAGTCACCGTCGTTGAGCTTAAATAATATTCGTTTTTTCATAAGTATGCATTTTTTTGCATTTTTTGTCAAAGGACTTTATTTTGTGCGAAAAATTTGGTATACTTTCATTGTAACTAAAGCCCTAAGGCTTGTAAATAAGATAATAACAGCCGTATATACGGCAAAAAGGAGTTAAAGCTATGAAAGAAAAGATCGCTCTCGGTATTCAGCTCTATTCGATCAGAGATCACGTGAGAACAAGCGAGGACTTTGCCGAAACAATGAAGAAGGTAGCCGACATCGGATATAAGTACGTGCAGGTGTCCGCAATCGGTCCTATCCCCGCAGAGGTTATCAATGAAGAAACAAAGAAGAATGGACTTGAGGTAGTTCTCACACACTGGAATCCCCAGCTTATCAGAGAACAGCCGGATAAGGTTATAGCAGATCACAACACCTTCGGATGTGACGCTATCGGTATCGGTGGACTTTACATATACGGAACAGGCGGATGCGCAGGAGTTCCCTATGAAGCATACGATATGTTCCATAATGATTTCGCTCCCGCACTTGCAAAGATCAAGGAAGCAGGAAAGACCTTTGTTTACCACAATCACCGCTTTGAATTTGCAAAGCATAACGATAAGCTCGACATCGTTTATATGATGGAACAGAATCCCGACATCAAGCTTGTATTCGATACATATTGGGCACAGTCGGGCGGATATGACCCTGCACTCTTTATCAGACAGTACGGCGACAGAATCCACACGGTTCACCTCAAGGATATGATGGTCGTACAGGACGTTCCTATGTTTACTGAAATACTCGAAGGTAATATCAATTTCGACGCAGTAATGGAAGCAAGCGTTGAAAAGGGTATAAAGTATATGATGGTAGAGCAGGATGACATTCTTATGGAAGATAAGTTTGCAAGCATCAAGCTCAGCTACGATAACCTTATGAAGCGTTACGGAGATATTCTTAAGTAAGATATAAAATATAAAGCCTTCTCAACGGGCATCGCCTGTGCGGGAAGGCTTTTTTGCAAAATACACGGTGATTTTGATATTTATAGGGGTGATTTTAACCGTGTTACAAAAAATATGGCAAAAAATAGTTAAAATTGATGTAATAAAAAATATATAACCTACTTTATTTTTTTGCTCAGCTGTGGTACAATTATACTGTAACGAAACCTGCTGCGCAACCGTTTAAGAAAGGAAAAAATTATGGCAAATTTTAGGCTTTGTGCTTTTGCAGACGAATATTCACCTATGATCGATGAACAGATCAAGGGTATGAAGGAAAACGGGATCGAATATCTCGAAATCCGAAACGTGGACGGCACCAATATCGCCGATATAACCGAGGACAAGGCAAGAGAGGTAAAGGCTAAGCTTGACCGCGAGGGTCTGAAGGTGTGGTCTATGGGCTCTCCTATCGGTAAGATAGATATAAATGATGAGCTTGAGCCTCATCTTGAAAAGCTTCGCCACGTAATAAAGCTTGCAAAGATTCTTGACTGTAACAAGATCCGTATGTTCTCATTCTTCATTCCCGATGACGCTGACAAGAGCGCTCTTCGTGACAAGGTTATGTCAGGACTTGAAAAAATGCTTGATATCGCGGATAAAGAGGGCATCTTGCTTTGTCACGAAAACGAAAAGGGAATATACGGCGATACGGTTGAAGCCTGCCTTGAGATCAAGGAGTATTTCGGTGACCGTATAAGAGTGATCTTTGATCCCGCAAACTTCTGTCAGTGCGATGAGCAAACCTATCCTTACGGATATTCAAAGCTTGGTGAGCATCTTGAATATATGCATATCAAGGACGTAAGAAACTCGGATCAGACAATAGTTCCCGCAGGTGAGGGCAACGGTCATATCCCCGAGATACTTTCCGAAATCAACAAGAGAGTGGACGGAGATTTTATTCTCACTCTTGAACCGCACCTTTCGGTGTTTGACGGACTTGCAGGGCTTGAAAAGCCGGGTGACACCACAAAGATCGGCAATGCTTTCTCATCAAAGGAAGAAGCGTTCAATGTGGCGGTAAAGTCGCTTAAGGGCATTATAAACAAAATATAATTTGGTAAAAATCGGAGACAGTATGAAAAAAATCAAAATGCTTGCCGTGGATCTCGGTGCATCAAGCGGCAGAACTATCGTTGGAGGCTTTGACGGAGAAAAGCTGACGCTTGAAGAAAATCACCGTTTTCCGAATGAGCCTGTAATACTTAACGGCACCTTCACGTGGGATATCGTGCGAATTTTCCACGAGATAAAGCAGTCGCTCAACAAATGTGCCACGGGAGATGACCGTGATATAAAAACCATCGGTATCGATACCTGGGGCGTTGATTACGGCTTTATCGATAAGAACGGCAGACTTATGGCAAATCCCGCGCATTACAGGGATGCTCGCAACGATAAGGCGGCTGTAGAGGCTCACAAAGCAGTATCGCGTGCCGATATATACAGAGCAAGCGGTATTCAGTATATGAGCTTCAATACCGTATATCAGCTTTATGCGGATAAGCTTTTTAATCCTTATCTGCTTGAAAACGCCGATAAGATGCTTTTTGTACCCGATCTGCTTAATTATTTCCTCACAGGAGAAAAGAGATGTGAATATACCATCGCATCAACCGGTGCGGTGCTTGATCCTTATACCAGAAAGGTCAATTCAGAGCTTCTTGAAAAGCTTGGCATAAACGATAAGCTTTTCGCGCAAATGGCTATGCCCGGCGATGCGGTTGGTAAGCTTTCATCCTATATTACAGATGAGATAGGCTCACTTGATGCAAGCGTTGTAAACGTAGCGTCTCACGATACCGCAAGCGCGGTCGTTGCCGTACCTGCAGGAGCAAGCGAGGATTTCGTATACATAAGCTCGGGTACGTGGTCGCTTATGGGAAGCGAAAACAAGGCTCCCATAATAAGCGAAGACTCACTTAAATACGACTTTACCAACGAGGGCGGCTTCGGAGGTAAGATACGCTTCCTTAAGAATATTATGGGACTTTGGCTCGAGCAGGAATCCCGCCGTCAGTACAGACGCGAGGGCAAGGAGTACTCCTTTAACGATCTCTCGGTTATGGCAAAAGAGACAAAGCCCTGTCAGAGCATAATAAACCCTGACCATCCGTCGTTCTCGGCACCGGGTAATCTTCCTGCAAGAATTGCAGAATATTGCAAGGAAACAGGACAGTACGTACCCACTACTCCGGGTGAGATCGTGCGCACGATATTTGACAGCCTTGCGCTCAGATACAGATGGACACTCGAAAGAATAGACGAGCTTAAGGGAAAGAAAACACCGTTTATCAATATCGTAGGCGGAGGAACACAGGAGGTGCTCCTTTCGCAGATAACCGCAGATGCCTGCAAGGTGCCTGTATATACAGGACCCGTTGAAGCAACGGCTGCAGGAAACCTGCTTGTCCAGGCGATAAGTCTTGGCGAGATTAAGGATCTTGCACAGGCGCGTGAGGTTGTAAAGAATTCATTTGAAATCAAATATTATGAGCCCGATCACACTTCAAGCGGAATGTGGGATGCGGCTTATGATAAATTCTTAACTCTAATTGAAAGGGATGCAAATATATGAGTACACAAAAGGCATATGAAATAGCAAAGGAGCTTTACGCTTCGATCGGTGTTGATACCGATAAGGCAATTGAAAAGCTTAAGACGATCCCCGTGTCGATACAGTGTTGGCAGGGTGATGACGTCTGCGGCTTTGAAAACACAGGACCTCTTACCGGCGGAATACAGACGACAGGCTCGTATCCGGGAAAGGCAAGAAATATAGACGAGCTTAAGGCGGATTTCCTTTTCGCATCCAAGCTTATACCGGGTGCTAAAAAGCTTTCTCTCCATGCGATATACCTTGATAATCAGGGGAAAAAAGTAGAGAGAAACGAGATCGCGCCCGAGCATTTTGCAAGCTGGGTAGACTATGCAAGGGAGAACGGCTTCGGTCTTGACTTTAACCCGACCTGCTTCTCACACAAGTACAGCGAGGATGGCTTTACACTCAGCCACCCCGATAAGAATATCAGAGATTTCTGGATCGAGCATTGCATCGCTTCAAGAAAGATTGCCGAGTATATGGGACGTGAGCTTGGAATAAGAGCAGTTACAAACCATTGGATACCCGATGGCTTCAAGGATATTCCGGTTGACAGATACGGCGCAAGAGAAAGACTTCTCGATTCCTTTGATAAGATCTTTGCTTACAAGGGAGAAAAGGAAAACAATCTTGACTCGGTTGAAAGCAAGGTCTTCGGTATAGGCGCAGAAAGCTGTACTATAGGCTCACACGAATTTTATATGGGACTTGCCGCAAGACACAATACCGCGGTAACGCTTGATACGGGACATTATCATCCGACAGAGGTCGTGTCTGATAAGATAAGCTCGCTTCTTCTTTATCACGATGAATTGCTCTTGCACGTATCGCGCCCCGTAAGATGGGACTCTGACCACGTTGTAATATTTGATGATGAGCTTAAGGCGATCGCTTGCGAAATAATCCGCGGCGGATTTGAAAATAGAGTCAATATCGGACTTGACTTTTTCGATGCGAGCATCAACCGTATTGCCGCATGGACTGTCGGCGCGAGAAATATGCAAAAGGCGCTTATGTATGCGCTTCTTGAGCCGGCCGACAAGCTTAAGGGATTTGAGCTTGCGGGAGATTACACATCAAGACTTGCTCTTCTTGAGGAGCTTAAGAGCTACCCGTTTGCAGCAGTATGGGATATGTACTGTGAAGAATGCGGTGTGCCAGAGCGTGATTCATGGCTTGGTAAAGTCAAGGACTACGAAAAGAATATTCTTTCAAACAGATAAAACAAGCAAAGGCGTTGCGGATTTTCCGCAACGCCTTTTTTATTGGTGTCTTTAGACGAGGAAATAAACCCCCGGTTCTACCGGGGGAAGAAAAAACACTTTAGTATACGAAACAAAAAACTCCGTGGTATAATGGAAAGGGTTTGACAACGCCATTACACAGAAAACACGGAGGTAAAAATGTTTAATAAAGCAGAAAAGAACGAAATAAAAAGCACGGCACATTCGAAGTATAGATGTCAGGATCATATAGTGTTTGCCCCGAAGTATAGACGAAAAGAAATATATGGGCAAATCAAA
>JAGCNJ010000008.1 GCA_017646005.1 Clostridia bacterium
CTCATTGATCTCGAAGGTGAGCGTTACCACGGTTCCGTTCGAGGTAATGTTATTTCTGATAGTCGAGTTTTCCCAATAAAGCGTATAAGGGTCTGCCGTCAGATTATCAGAATGAACCTCTATTCCGAGTATGCCCGCATCCTTGACATCAACAAGCTTCATCGCGTTTGAATCATAGTCTACAGACAGGCGCATAAATGCGATACCGGGGTTGTTTTCAAGCGATACGGTAACCTTGGCAGTTTCGCCTGCGCGGCCTCTGCCGCCGGCTACTACAATGTTAGCATCGGTTTCGGGGATGCTCTCTCCGATAACTATACCTGCGAGGGTATTATTTTCAAATTCAAGATTCTTATCAAATCCGAACATTGTATTGGGAATGATGAGCACACGAACATCTTTGTAGTCGTATGTCCACGTGTATCTGTCGTCTTCGTCGGGCTTTGTGATCGTGCAATAGTTTTCTGTCATATAATCGGCAAGCCTGTCATTCTTGAGATCCGTAGCGATAAGCTCGCCGTCAATCTCTTCAAAGAATCTGAACTTGATCGTCTGAATATTGCTTCCGATAAGATCTTCTTTACCTTCGATTGCTATATACTTATAATCGTAGAGGTTGATATCGTCACCCGCTACGTCCCATACGTCGTATGCGATCTTAACATCGCCGTAGTTTAGGTAGCGCTCGGATGCAGCTTCGTTTGCAAGCTCTGCAACCGTTTTGTGGTCAATTACAATGTGCTCACCGTTGACAAGATACAGACCTGCAACAAGATTTGCACCGCCGAGGTGGCTGGTTCTGTACGTCTTGGGAACGAATATTTCTTCAACTACTTCGAATGTTACAGTTGCGAGGTAAGCTTCGTCATTTTCAGCAACATACTTGAAGTAAGTTTCACCCATAACACCTGTTTGAAGCTCATAATCAGCTGCAAAGCCTGAGCTTGTGGAAGAAACATCTTCCTGAACGTATACAAGCTTATAGTCTGTTTCGTCGACATATTCTTTTGACGTTTCAATACAGATAACGGACGCAACGCCGTATCCGATGCCGTCGGCATATTCTTTGTCGGGGTTGCCGTAACCGATTCTGTCGATCATAAACAGAGGATCAGTATCACCGTTCAGATATATGCTGAAATAGCTGGAGGGCTTGATCATATTAACCAAACGATTTTCAGCGTTTACAACATATATAACCGTCTTGGAATTAACTCTGATGATCTCATCACGTGTGTTGCCGTTATCGTTTGCATCAAGAACGCCTACCGTTTCCCAGTCCTGGAAGCTTACGTACCCATCTTCGACCGTGCTTACGTAGTCCTTGAGGTGCATATTTCTGTTCTGCTTTGTGAGCGTATAGAAGCCGTCCGCGTCCACGGTATAGGTATATACACCGAAAATATCCGCAAGCTTGTCAGCGAGGTTGACGGAATCAAGATTAGGTATGATTGCCCACGGCACAACTACTCCGTTAGCCTTCTTTTCGTTGATCGTCTTAACCTTGATGGATGTTTCCGTTCCATCAATAATAGCTGAAAGAACAGCGTGGTCATAAAGCTCATAATCTGTATATTTTGTTACTACAAGATATGAATCGATTTCCTCCTCGGGGGCACCCCACGCCTTTGCCGCCTCTTCGGATTCAAAGAAGCCGAAGCCTGCTATATAACACACCGCATCGGGGTTGGTATTACCCTCAAACATATGGAGTCTGAACTGACGGATAGTGTTTTCACTCCAGCTTGTGCCGTCATCGAACACCATATCCGAAAGGTCGATTATAATTTCCTGCCACTCACCGTCACCGTTAACGATGTCGACAGTCTTTTCTGCCTTTCTGAGAGGCGTTTCACCAAGGGCACTGTCCTTGGACGCATAGAATTTTATCTGATCTATTTCGCTTGCCGCATCATTGTACGCATACTTTATTTTGAGCCAACTGTTCTTTGTCGCATCAAGCGAGGGCATATAATAGTCTGCATCCCACTGATAATAGTTATAATCCATTATCGGATTGAGCGTGTTGCCGTCGGGGTCGATTGAAACCTCAACGCACTCTTCGTCCTGATATGTGGTTTTCTCAAAATAAACGCCGGTCCAATGCTCGTACCAGCCATCTATCGGATTGTATACGGTAGGCTGTATAAACGCTCCGTGGTACTTTGTTCCGGGGTCACCGGGATACATAATATCATCGGCTTCCCACGCAGTGCGACCGCCGCTCACAGGAGAGTCGGATTTCACTCCGTAATCCCACGCTTCTGCCGCCTCTTCAGATTCAAAGAAGCCGAAGCCTGCTATATAACACACCGCATCGGGATTATTGTTACCCTCAAACATATGAAGCCTGAACTGACGGATGGTATTTTCGCCCCAGGTTGTACCGTCATCAAATACTATATCAGAAAGGTCTACTATAACCTCCTGCCATTCGCCTTTTCCGTTGACGATATCAAAGGTCTTTTCCGCCTTTCTGAGAGGGGTTTCACCCAGGGCACTATCCTTGGATGCATAGAATTTTATCTGATCAACTCCGCTTGCAGCATCATTATACGCATACTTGATCTTAAGCCAGCTGTTCTTTGTCGCGTCAAGCGAGGGCATATAATAATCTGCATCCCACTGATAATAGTTATAGTCCATTATCGGATTGAGCGTGTTGCCGTCGGGGTCGATTGAAACCTCAACGCATTCCACGTCCTGATATGTGGTTTTCTCAAAATAAACCCCCGTCCAATGCTCGTAGCGTCCTCCTATCGGATTCCATACGGTCGGCTGTGTGAAGGCTCCGTGGAACATTGTTCCCGCATCACCGGGATACATAATATCATAAGCGTCCCACGTAGTGCGTCCGCCTGCAATCGGTTCATCATATCCGACAGCGCCAACTGCCACAGGAATTACTGACGTGAGCATAAGCAATGTCAGCAAAAGGGATAAGATTTTTTTCTTAGCTTGATAGTCTTTCTTAAATAAAATTGCGTGTTTCATAAGTGTCTCCTTTCAAGGTCAAAAAATATCCCACAATAAGTGGTATTTCCATTATAACACAGAATATTTCTTATGTCAAGATGAAATCCATCTTTTGGTAGGTTTATTTGTGAGCGATAGTAGTGTACAATATATAAAAAATGATTGGAGTTGTGCTATGTTCGTTGATTACAAAGAGGTCGGCAAACGTATCGCCGCAAGACGCAAGGAGCTTGGGCTTAAGCAAATTGAAGTTAACGAGATGGCGGAGCTCAGCGATAAATACCTTTCCAACATAGAAACCGCGCGCTCGATCCCGAGCATCGACGTGCTTATGCGAATCTGCACAGTATTAAAGACCACTCCCGATTCACTCTTGCTTGGTGCAGTGAACGATCACGAAAGAATTGACGTTGTGCCTCTGCTTGAAGAAAAGATAGCTGCGCTTGACTCAAAAAAGCAGCTTCTGGCTTGCAGCTTAATTGATTGGCTTAGCGAACAAAATATATGAGAAAGACGGAGAATTTTCTTCGTCTTTTTCTTTGTTTTTCATTCCCAATCAACGAATATCGGATTTGTCCACGCTTTTTTGCCGTTTTCGTCGATTACAACGGCTCTGACGTATTCATACCTTTTCTGCCATGTGTCGTCAAGCTCAAGCTCGGCGCGCGTAATAAGCGCTCCGTTTTCACCGCGTCTTACCTTGGTAGTATGCTTATCGCTATGGAAGCGGATTCGCGATGCAGGCGAGCATTCGATTATAGCTTTTCCATCCTCTATATAGAAATCGTATATTTCGGGGCCGCAGGACGAATAAAACGCGCCGTCCTTTATCGCTTCAAGTATCGCGTTAATATTGTTCTCCGAGTTTACCATTACCCAGCCCTTACAATGTCCGTTCATGCCATGTCCGTCATCGGCGGCAACGCCCCACAGGCGCTTGCCCATACCTAAAAGCTCATCCCAGTACGCGGCGTCTGTATCGCACTCGTTACCCATAGCGGCGCCGGTATTCCATACCTCGATTGCGACGTTGCCCTCAAGCTTATCAAAGTAACGCGCGGGAGTATTGCTCCATTCGGGATGGCAGTGTATAGTGATATTCTTCTTTGCGTGGATATCGTCAAGATAATGCTGATATTCCTCCTGGCAGGTTGACTTACCCGTGGGAAGCTTCACGTCCTGCTCAAATCCGTTACCTTCCTCCTTGGACGGGCCAAGGCAGACGGTATGGAAGCATCTGAAGCCATCGCCGTTGTATTCGAAGGTGCTGTCAAACTCCATTCCGGGAATTATAGTCATCGGCACTTCGGGGGCGTAGTTGATATAGTTATAGTTTCTGTGATCTGTGATAGCTAAAAAATCATAGCCGTTTTTATGGTGAAGTCTTATAACGTCGGCAGGATCACCTGCTCCGTCCGAGCGTGTAGTATGGCAGTGAAGTCCGCCCTTTAACATCTTTTTATTTCCGTTAAATGCCTGCTGTTGCTTTTTCATCCTTTTTACTCCTTGTCTGATTTATTATTCGTTGACATATTTCTCTGAGCCATAACGAGCGAATAGTAAAGTCCCTTCTTTTCCATAAGCTCGTCGTGAGTTCCCGTTTCGGCAATAGTGCCATGCTCGATAACTATAAGTCTTGTAGCATTTCGGAGTGTCGAAAGTCTGTGCGCTATAGCAAAGGTTGTGCGGTTGCGGATAAGGTTTGCAAGCGCATCCTGAACTCTTCGCTCTGTTTCGGTATCAAGCGAGGCTGTCGCCTCATCAAGTATAAGTATCTTCGGGTCGCGCAAAAGCGCACGCGCGATCGCTATTCGCTGGCGTTCACCACCCGAAAGTGTGTAGCCGCGCTCTCCAACCTTTGTATTATACGCATCGGGCAGCTTCATAATGAATACGTGCGCACCCGCCGCCTTTGCCGCGGCTATAACCTCATCATAGCCCGCGTCCGGCTTTGCATAAAGGATATTTTCGTAAACCGAGCCGGTAAAGAGGTAATTTTCCTGAAGCACCACGCCTATCTGCGATCGGTATGATTCCTGATTTATATCACGAAGATCGTGTCCGTCAACAGTGATGCTTCCGGACGTGGGATCGTACATACGCATAATAAGGTTGATAAGCGTCGATTTGCCCGCACCCGAGCGTCCGACTATGCCAATCATTTCACCCGGCTTTACGGTAAGATTTATATCCTTGAGAATTTCACGGGTTTCGTCGTAGCCGAAGCTTACGTTTTTAAACTCGACCTCTCCCACCACCGTAACAGCCTTGGCACCGGGCGCATCCTTCATCTCCTCTTTTTCATCGAGAAGATCAAACATCTTATTTACCGACACTCCAAGATAGGTTATAAGCTTCGGAAGATTTGCAAGCTCGCGAAGCGGCGCATAGATCATCGAAACGTATGCCGAAAACTGTGCCATCTCACCCAGAGTCATGCTTCCGTCAAGTATTCTGTTACCAACGAAATACAGAAGGAAAAATTCACCTATTCCCGCAAGGAAGAAGGTAGGTCTTATTATAAGCGGCCAGAGTATCTCGTTTTTAATCTGAATATCCCTGTATTCCTTTGATACCTTATCGTAACGGTCAAACTCACGCTTTTCGGTTCCGTAGGATTTTACCACACGAATGCCCGAATATATATCGTGAAGAACGCTGTTACTCTGTCTTGACTTCGATCTTTGCTTTACCCAGAGCGCGTGAGTCGGCTCTCTTACTATGTAGAACACGAATATGATAACAGGTATCGGCAAAAGCATAACAAGCGCAAGCTTTACGTCGTAGGTAAAAAGAAGCACTCCCACGAAAACAAGCTTAAGTATATGCTCAAGATAATTGGGTACGTGCTCGGTAAGTATCCATTGTATATCGGATATTTCGCGATTTATTCGCGTATAAAGGTCACCCGATTCGTAAGCACTTCCCGTAGATAAAGAAAGCGACAGTGCCTTGTCAAAGTTTTTGGTAGCAAGCTCTGTCTGAAGTCCCGCACCTGCTGATGCGCTGAAATATCTTCTGACTATCGACAGCAGATTGAGTATTATCTGCACAAACACCATCGAAAGAATAACAAACGCAAAGCCCTTGTAGGATATGTCGCTCTTTCCGCTCTTTATGTAATCGTCAACAAGTATACGGTTAAGATAGGGCACTACAAGCGATACCGATGATATGATCACGAGCATCAGTGCGGTTATGAGTATTTTTGCTCTGAAGCCGTGTGTAAGTCCGAACAGCCTCAAAATAAGCTTTAACGGCTTTGAGCATTTTTTACAGCGTTTTTCGCCCGGCTTGAGCTCCCCGCCGCATACGGGACATATCCCGTCCTTTTTGTCGTGCCTGCTCTCGCCCTTATTCTCGGGAAGCTCACGCTTACCGTAAACTCCGGCAAGATCGTGCATTATTTTGGTATAAAGCTTTTGCTCACGGTTATCGGATACGCAGAGATTACGCGCTTTGCCGTCATATTCGCACTCTAAAAATACGCATCCGTTTTCGCTTGTCGCCTTAAACGCGCTTACCTTTGACGCATCAAGAAGCTCAAGCTCTCCCTTGCCGTGCGCAATAACAATATTTTCCTTTGAAAAGGCGATAACTCCCTCTTTTGACAGACCCATAGGACATATCGCAAGATATTCGCCGCTGGGAGCATCGGGGCACAGCTCAAAAAGTCTTTTTTCAAGACGCTTCTTGTCATGCCTCTGCTCTCTTAATTTATCTACTTTTATTTTCATCAGATTCTCCGATAAGCTCAGACATAAAGCTCAAGCTTTTTCTGGCTTGTTTTATCAAGTGCTTTAATTGAGTCAATGTAATATCTGTTTCCGTCGGTATCGATGATGACTAATCTGTCGTCGCCGATCCTTATAAGGCTTCTGTATACGTCACGAAGCGGGATTTCAAGTGCGCCTACATCGCTGTCTACGGCAAAAAATGCATATCCGAGTCTTTCCTTTACCGATTTTATCGCAGTGACGCGAGGCGAATAATATACCCTTTCAAGCTCATTTCTTATAAGCTGCGCCTGCTTTTCCGGGAAAGCGCTTATATCCTCGATAAGCCCTATCTCATTCTGCTCAAAATCGAGCACCGAAATATACTTATCCCCAAGCGAAAACGGGAAAGCACGTCTGAGTCTGACTCTGTCGTAATGAGGAAGTCTTGGCGCATCAAGTGCGCTTTCGTTAAGCCTTGAAATATCTCCCGTAAGATCAACCCCTAAAAAATCACCGACCTTAACGAAGCTTGCAAGCTCGGGTGTAAGGTATACTACCCCGTTATTGTATTTTATCTCCATAATAACTCCAATCCGCCGAAAAGCATCGGCATTCACTTAATAAGCGCCTGTTACTGCGGCCGTCTTCCCCTCATCATAGGTCCGCGATGCTTCTTGTTCTTATCATCCTCGTCGCCATCGCTCATGATATTGCGAAGTGCTTCAAGCTGAAGCGTATACAGCTTATGATATATTCCCTCTTTTTCAATAAGCTCCTTGTGATTTCCGCACTCATGCATTTTCCCGTCCTCGATAACAACGAGCTTATCCGCATTTTTCAAGGTTGAAAGCCTGTGAGCTATCATTATAGTCGTACAGCTTCCGCTTAAACGGTCGATAGCATTTTCTATCTTCTGCTCGGTCGCGGTATCCATAGCCGCAGTAGCCTCGTCAAGAATAAGTATGCGCGGATGCTTGAGAAGTGCACGGGCTATCGAAAGTCTTTGCCTTTCACCGCCCGAAAGATCGCGGTTTCCAAATCCTATAAGAGTTTCGTATCCGTCCGGAAGCTTCATAATAAAGTCGTGCGCACCGGCTTCGATAGCGGCGTTTACCACCTCATCGTAGGTCGCATTTTTCATTGAATACGCGATATTTTCAAAAATCGTTCCCGTGAACAGATAGGTCTCCTGCGACACTATCGCGACGCTCCTTCTGAGCTGTTCAAAGGACATATTTTTTACGTTCACGCCGTCTATGAGTATCTCACCGTCGCTTACGTCATAAAGACGAATAAGTAGGTTGACAAGCGTTGATTTTCCGGAGCCGGTACGTCCGACAATACCGAGCGTTTTTCCTGCTTCTATATTGAACGAAACGCGGTCTATCGTCTTTTTCGACTTCGTGTATGCAAACGACACGTTCTTGAATTCAACGTTTCCTCGGATATCGTCAAGCATAACGGGCTTTTCGCTTTCGACCACCTCGGGGATAGCATCCGCAATCTCAAAAAGTCTGGTGGCGGCGTTGACCGATTCGGACATACGCCTGATGCTGTTGATAATAAAGTTAAGCGGCGAATAGACCATGCCCATATATGCAACGAAGGACAAAAGATCGCCGTATGAAAGCTCTCCTCTGAACACCGACATACCGCCTATCGCCCATACGGCTATCGTTCCGAGATACAGTATGAAGCTTATCGCCGGGTAAACCACAACGTCGTACATCGACCATTCAAAATAGATCCTTGTCTTATTATGGCTGAGCTTGTGGAAGCTTTGGCTTTCATATCTTTCGTGCGCAAACGCCTTTACTACCCGAAGACCGTTTATAACGTCACCAAGCCTTGCCGTGAGTGCCTTGACGCTCGCATAATGGATATTAGCCATTCTTCTGCTTTTTGCAAACGCGTGGGAAACCATCAATACATACGCGGGAATGGTAAGAAGCGTTATAAACGCAAGCAGGGGATCCATTATAAACAATACTATGCTTACCGCAATTATCTTTGCCGCGGCTACCGCAAAATCGGGTACCATTCCACAGAAAAAATTATAAAGCGTTGACGAATCCGATTCGATCTGGGTCATAAGTCCGCCTGTGCGGCGGGAATTGAAAAATCCGAGCGAAAGTCTGTTTATAGATTCAAAAATAGTCTTTTTCAGATCGTAGGTTATATTTGCTGAAATACGAGTGGTCACTATATCGTTGAGTATCACAATCACAAGATCGGCTACACGCACCGAAAGCATAATACCGATTACAAGCATTATCTGACCGTAATATTTTCCGCCCTCTTCAAGTACGTTATCTATGTAAAACGAGTTGCTGACGTACGGTGTCACAACACCGAGAGCGCTTGTAAGCACAAGCATCGCAAGAATTGCCAGCATCTGCCACACGTATTTTCTGAAAAACGGGAACAGACGCTTAAGCACACCCTTATTATTCGAGCAATACGGGCAAACCTTGTTTTTATCGGGATATCTTCTGCCGCAGCCGCTGCAACGAAGCTCCTTGTCGTCCTCCTCGACGCCTGCAAATTCACCTGCTTTTATAAGTCTGACATAGCCTGCAAATGCCATCAGCGCTTCCTTGAAGGTGTTGGGAGCCTCACATACAAGCCTTTGCATGCCCGACTTATCTGTAACAGACAGCCTTACAGCCGACATAAGCTCCTCGGTTTCAAGCTCTGCTATATCCTCAAGCGCAAACACCTCAAAATGGGTCTGCTCAAAGCCGGATGAGTCATATTCCGGATTATCGCTTACCGAGTCCACTCCCTCAAGCAGACATAACGTGTGACTGTCCGCAAACAGATGCACTCTTGGTGAATAGGGCATATTTCCGCGGCAGGACATACCTATAAGCACAGACTCGGGCGAAAGCTTCTTATTTTCCTTTATGTACCGAAGCACCTTGTCCGGTATTCTCGTCAGCATTTCCATAGTATTTTCTCCGTTTTTTGCGCTGTCTGCAAATGTTTAAATCAGCTTTTCTTACTATGCAAATATTATAACTCAATCCTATTGTGATTGTCAACAAAATTTCTGTCATTTTTTTACTTTTACCCTTGAAAAAAGCAAAATGCTGTGATATACTTAAATTACTACAATATTGCCGGTGATTTCCGGATATGGAGGTAATTATGAATTACGGACTTCAGCTTTACAGCGTAAGAGACACAACAGAAAAGGATTTTGAAAAGGCGCTTTGCGAAGTAAGCAAGCTCGGCTATGAATTTGTTGAGCCTGCAGGCTTCTACGGTCACAGCGCAGAGCAGATAAAGGAATGGCTCGATAAGTACAATCTCAAGGTTTCCGGAACACACACAGGCTTCGGAGAGCTTGAAGAAAACTTTGACGCAGCGGTTAAGTTCCACAAGACGATCGGTAACAAGAGATTTATCGTTCCCGGTCTTGATACAAAAACCAAGGATGCTCTTGAAATAGCCGTTAAGCTCTTCAACAAGTACGAGCCCATGCTCGCTGAGCACGGAATCTCCCTGCAGTACCACAATCACCACAGAGAGTTCCTTCCTAATCTCGACGGTATGTACCCCGACTATTATTTCTGGGACAAGACAAACATCAAGTTTGAAATCGACACCTTCTGGGTATATGCGGCTGACTGCAATCCGCTTGCAGTTCTTGAAGAATTCAAGGAAAGAGTTGAATGCATCCACCTTAAGGACGGAATCAAGATGTTCGACGAAAACGCTATGAGAAAGTTCCAGGGTAAGGCTCTCGGCGAAGGCGGCGCGCCTGTTAAGGACGTTATCGCTAAGGCTAAGGAGCTCGGACTTGTTATGGTAGTTGAAAGCGAAGGCCTCAACCCCACAGGTCTTGAAGAGGTCGGCAGATGCGCTGAATTCTTAAAGAAGAACGGCTAAGCTTAATACATAAAGAATCCCGCAAGCGCTATGCTTGCGGGATTCTTTTAATTTCTTCTCGAAGCCTTTTCGGCATCTATTGCAAGTGTGAACATAAGCGCATCGAGCGCGTCTGCGCTGTCGGTAACATCGATAACGTATGTATCGGTGAAATTAAAAAGCTCCTTGCTTACAACGGCGACCGTTTTATCCGCACCGTCGCTTATGCTGTAGTCCCATTCAAAAAAGTCGCCCTCAATATGCCAACCGTTGAAATCAATGTTGTATCTCGGTGTAAAAAGAGAAAATTCCTTTGAGATGCGCCCCTTCAATTCATCGTTTTTATATATGCAGAATTCGGGCAAAAAGGTAAATATCTCACGTTTGAGCGTTCCTACGTGAGTGCCGTTTTTATCAAGCACGTGTAAGGTCTTTGTCCACGCAAGCTGACCATCCACGGTAAAAGCGACCTCGCCCGACTCATCGTATATATCGTAGCTGTCAAGCCACGAGAAAAATCTTTGCTTAAAGTACAGCTTCATTGTCATTCTCCTTTTTTTCGTCGAGCCTTTTTTTAATATTTTCCGAAAGTATCGTGTATATTACCGACACGATCGGTATGAAAAGTATCATTCCGATAACACCGAAAAGCTGACCGCCCACATATACCGCAACAAGTGTCCAGAGTGCGGGAAGTCCCACCGACGTGCCTACTATCTTCGGATATATGAGATTTCCCTCAAGCTGTTGCACAATAATAAACACTATTACGAATATGAGCGCTTTTTGGGGGTCTATAAGCACTATGAAAAACGCTCCGAGCGCGCATGAGAAAAATGCGCCGAAATAAGGTATGAGCGCAAAAATAACGGTAAGTGCCGATATTACGCCGGCATAAGGCAGCCGAAGCACGAGCATGGTTATAAAAAGCAGAGCTCCGAGTATGAAGGCGTCAATACACTGGCTTGAAAGAAAGCGCTTGAAGGTATCGCTTAACGTGCTGAAAAAGTATACTGTCTTTTCCGCGATATTCTCTTTTGTGTACGCATAAACAAGTCGCTTTAACTGACGCGAAAGCGTTTTCTTGCTCACAAGCATATATATGCAGGCAACGATAGAAATTATCGCCGTGAAAATTCCTCCTGTGATCGAGCTTACCGCGCTTATGACAGTACCAAAAACGTCTCCTATACCGGAAGTGAGCTTTTGCAGTATCGTCGCGGTATCCATATTCGTAAGCAGAGAATAAACGCCACTCGGATCTACGTTTATATTACTTAAAAATTCGGATATCGTTCCCCAGTTAGCCTTTATCGAATTTATGATCATCGGTATGGCTGATGCAAACTGCGGTATTATAAGAAGCACAACTCCGGCGAGTAACGCAATCACGATAATTACCGAGAGAATAAGGCTTACCGCAGTTACAAGTCCTTCCTTCGGCGGCTTTTTTCTTGATATCGCGAGTATTCCCTTTTCTATCGCGCTCATAAGTACGTTTATAACCGCCGCCGCGATACCGGCGTAAATAAAGGGCGAAAGTATGCGGATAACAAAGGCGATAACACCTAAGACCACACTTAAATTCATAAGTCCCACAAGGATCAGCGCACCAAGTGCGACGACCGTCAATATTTGCCTGAAGCTGAGCCTGTTTTCCATTTTTATCTCCTTTTACTGTTCATCTCCGCCGAAATATCGCTCGTAATAGAAAAGATACTGTTGAGCAATGCCGGCGTATTTGCCGAGAGCCTTTATATCAAGACCGTCGGGATAATATTTTTCAAGAATGCGCTTTACCCAGACGTCTATCGGGAAAGCGTCGTATTTTTCAAGAGAGAAAAGCATCACACAGGCGGCGACCTTGGGTCCTACACCCTTTACAGAGCAAAGCGCGCGCTCAACTTCTGCGGTATCAAGCGAAAAAAGTTCGTTAAGTACAAGTCGGTTTTCGCTTACGGCAAGAGCGGCATCGTGTATGTATTTAGCTCTGAAGCCCGTACGAAGCTCGAATATAGCATCCACTCCCGCACCTGCTATCGCCTCAGGTGTCGGGAAGGAATAATAATCACGCCCCTCAAATTCGGTACGCTCTCCGTAACGCTTACAAAGCGCGTCTATTATCTTGCGTATGCGCGGAATATTGTTGTTCTGCGAGATTATAAACGAGCAAAGGCATTCCCACGGCTCCTGTCTGAGAAGACGTATACCGTGACCGACCTGCATCGCACGCGAAAGCACACCGCTGTCACCCTGAGTGGTAAAGGCTTCGACAAGCTCGCGCTTTATGTGCGAATAATCAAGATCAAGCGCAAGATACCGCTTCCATATTCTTTCAAATTCGTCAAGCGTTGAATTCTTAATTGTAAGCGTACTGCCATCCTGGATAAATTCAACGTAACGGCCGAAAGCAACTCCGCCTATATGATAAGGATCGTCTCCGACAGGCAGAAATCTGAACGCCTGACCGCAATCGAATATCTGCGAAATATCAAAATCATCAAGGCAGGATACCTTAACAGCCTTGACACACCCGATATTTATTTCTTCCGATTTGATTTTTATATTTTCTGTCATTTGCGTAAAATACCTCTTTTATTTTAGAAAAAGTGTTGCAAATACGTGCGAAATGATTTATAATGTAGTGAGTATGTGAAAGGAAGTGTGAAAATGGAGCAGATATATACCATTCCCGTCAACGAAGCGTTTGATAAATCGATTGCAGACCCATCCTGCGGATGCCCGTTCTGCACTCTTTACAAAAAGCTTCAGAGCGACAATCTCGATATAATACTCGGTGCTTCCATGATGGAGCCTGATATCAGGATCAAAACCAACAAGCTCGGCTTTTGCGGCAAGCATTACGGTATGATGTTTGAAAAGAAAAATCGTCTTGGATTGGCGCTTATGCTCGAAAGCCATCTCGATGAGTTAAGGGATGACATCGGCAAAAAGCTTATAAGCATTGCGCCTGTAGGGGATAACGCAAGAAAAAGGCTTGATTCTCTCGCACACACCTGCTACGTTTGCGGCAGAATAGAATTTTCACTTTCCAAAATGCTTGAAACCGCGCTTTATCTTTACGAAAAGGACATGGAATTTGCAAAAAAATTCAAATCTCAGCCTTATTTCTGCTTAAACCACTTCAACCGCTTAAGCTCGCTTGCAAAGGCAAAAATGCCAAAAAAGCTTTATGCTGACTTTTACGACGATCTGTCCGCTGTCACGTTTGAATACTTTGACAGCTTAAGAGGCGATATCAAGCATTTCATAAAGAAGTTTGATTACCGCTACGAGGATGAGCCCTGGGGCAACTCCAAGGACAGCGTAGAACGCGCCATCAGATTCCTTGAAGGGGATCTTGAAGAGTAAAAGTAACGGCTTTTACTTATTTTAACATTAAAAACACCTGCTGTCAACAAAAATTCTGTTAAATAGAATTCACACTCAAGGCTAAATAAATAGAAGCAAATCCACAATATTCAAAATACACCCGCTTTGTGCAAAATACTTCCCTTTACGGAATATATTTTCAGGTGACAAAAGCCACCCGCATCGCTTATAATGATAATGTATTCATTTTATCGAACGGACGGTGATATTTTGGAGCTGATTATGATAAACTCCGAGAAAATTAAAATAATGCTGACACGGGAGGATATGCTCAGATACGATATCAGCATGTACTTGTCAGGGCACACCGGAAACGCGATAAAGGAGGCATTCGCACAGGTTTTGGAGGACGTGAAGGCTCAGACCGGATTTGATACTCTATCAAAAAGAACAGTATTACAGGTCTATCCCTCGCGCGACGGGGGATGCGAGATGTATCTTACAAAGGCAAGCTCTGCCGTAAGCGAAAAGAAAACAAGTGAAAAGCTGACCGATGAATGTAAGCGTGTGCCGTCAAAGACCGAAGCACGTCATTTTGAGGACGCCGTATTCGCCTTTGACGAGCTTTGCACGGTGCTAGACGTTTGCCGTATGTTAAACGCAAACGGATACGACAGGCCGAGCAGTCTTTACGTATGCAATGAAAAATATTATCTTATCTTAAAGACACAGGCGCGTATAAAGCCGGGCTATGACGAGCTTATCCGCCTTTCGGATTTTGCAAAAAGGCTCGACGGAAGGATAACGAAGGCTTACATAACCGAGCACGGCGAACCGCTTGCTCTTGAAAATGCGGTCTATATGCTCTCTGTATAATAAAAAATCAAGGATCGGAAACAATAAAACAGACAACTATGAAGCTTGATCAAACATATGAAAATTGCAGGAGCTGTACTGCCTGTCCACTTCACAAAACAAAAACAAATACCGTTTTCGGTACGGGAAATGAAAACGCCGATCTTATGTTTATAGGCGAAGCGCCCGGAGAAAAAGAGGATGAAAGCGGTATACCATTTGTGGGACCCGCAGGCAAGCTTTTCGATAAATACCTTGAATACGTCGGAATAGAAAGAGACGAGGTATATATCGCAAATATACTCAAATGCCGCCCTCCGCGCAACCGGGATCCGCTCCCCGACGAGGAAAACGCATGTATCGGATATCTGCGCGAGCAGGTAAGACTTATAAAGCCAAAGATCATAGTCTGCCTCGGACGTGTTGCGGCTAAAAGGTTAATAAGCCCGGATTTCCGTATAACCGCACAGCACGGCAAATGGTTTGATAATAAGGGCTTTAAAATATGCGCAGTATATCATCCGTCGGCGCTTTTGCGTGACACGGCTAAAAAGGCTGATATGCTGACGGATATGAAAAATATAAAGGACGTATATACTTCACTCAAGTAAAAAGGTTTAAGGTTATGGCAACAATCGTTTTAAGCATGATGCTCACAATGTTTATTCTCAGCGCGGCAGGCTATATCTGCCGCAAGAATGGGATTATCGATACCGCTTTTTCAAAAAAGCTCTCCCGGCTTATCATAGAGGTAGGTCAGCCGATGCTCATTATTGCATCGGTCGTCAATACCGAGTATTCTCGTGAAAAGCTTTTGCTCGGATTTTCAATACTCGGCATAGGCTTGATTGTGCACGCGGCACTTGCCTTAGCGGCATTCCTTTATTCGCTTCACATCAAGGAACTCAACGAGGCAAAAATGACCTCGTTTATGATGATATTTGCCAATTGCGGCTTTTTGGGGCTTCCCGTGCTCGGAGCTATGCTCGGTCCGGACGGTCTTTTCTGCGGCGCGTTTTACGTAATAGCCTTTAATCTGTTCTTGTGGAGCTACGGCATGATACTTCTGGGCAGAAAACGCAATGATATCAAGTTAAGCCCTAAAAAAATGCTTATAAACTTCGGAACAGTCCCCTGCGCTATAGGTATCGTGTTGTACATGATCAAGCCATATTTCGTGCTTCCCGATTTCCTTGCCAATTCGCTTACATTCCTTGGCAACCTCTGCACTCCGATATCGCAGCTTATCATAGGCGGACTTATCGCTATGCGTCCGCTCAAGGAATTGTTCAATTCCTTAAAGCTTTACAGCTTTTCACTGACAAAGCTTTTCATTATTCCCTGCATTGCGCTTTTTATATGCAAGCTTTTGGGATTCAGCGAATTTATAACCTATTTCATTACCATCGTCACCGCATTTCCCTGTGCTACAAACGCTACGATGTTCGGTGAGATTTACGATATCGTACCCGAATATGCGGCACAGGTCGTCGGTATAACATCGGTCCTTTCGGTAATCAGTATTCCGATAGTAATGAAGATCGCCGAGTGGGTAATTGCCCTGTAAAAATTCAGAATAAAAATATCGAAAAAAATTATAAAAAGGTATTGACAAACGTCAATGCTTTTGATATAATATAAAAGTCGCCGGGAGGATAGACGCTGGTGTGGCTCAATGGCAGAGCAGCTGATTTGTAATCAGCAGGTTGTTGGTTCGACTCCGATCACCAGCTCCAGGGAGCGTTCCCGAGCGGCCAAAGGGGGCAGACTGTAAATCTGTTGTCACTGACTTCGGTGGTCCGAATCCACCCGCTCCCACCAGAAAAAAGACCTTGTCGATAGACAAGGTCTTTTTTTATGTCCTATCATACCCATATCTCACAAAGCCTTGACGGTGGCGCTCGGTTTTATTTTCGAAAAGTCCACATTTTGTTGCGCTTTTTCTATTTACAAAAAATAATTTAAATATTATAATAATAAAGGAAATAAAACTGTATAAATATTTGCCATGTGCATACAGGGAGAGTTTTATGATAATACAGCCTAAATTTTTAGAAAAGCATAACGGTGCATTCACCTTTGAAACAAAAACCGTGGCAAAGGTGCACAGAACACTTGCCAACGCCACCCTCACCGAGCTTTGGGAAAACTTCTGCCTCGGAGCATCAAAGATAGTCCTTGATGGTACCGATGAGCTTGCTATCAGAATCGGAGATTGCGATGCACCATCTCTTGACGGACATGCGTTTGCAATAAACGTTACCGAAAACGGCATTTGCGCTGTCGCAAAAGACGAAAAATTTCTTGCAAATGCATACATGACCTTACTTCAGTTAATAAAGCCGATATGCGCCGAAGAAGGTAAGGAATTGTTTGAAATTCCCTGTGCGCTTGTGCGTGAAACGCCCGATATAAACGTAAGAATGGTACATTTCTGCGTATTCCCCGAAACTACGCTTGTCTATCTTAAGCGCTTCGTCCGTCTTTGCGCAGCTCTTAAATACACACATATCATCATCGAATTCTGGGGCACGTACAGATACAAG
>JAGCNJ010000009.1 GCA_017646005.1 Clostridia bacterium
TATGGAAAGCGAGCCGACGAATCTGTCTGCGATAAGAAGTCTGCCCTCCGAAAGCATTTGACCGATAAGACCGTAATTGCTCATTTCGCTGTAAGCGTTCTTTTTGTCGAAAAGCTCGATTATCTTATCGAAGATCTTTACGTTTCTGTCATTGTTGAGGTTAAGCACGGGCATATTGTCCTCATCGTTGACGATGGGATTTCCGCCCATACCGATATATACCGCCTGGTTCATTTCCCATCCCCATCCGGTAAAGCCTATGCGGTCGTTTTCCTTGTTCCAGAGCGTATCTCCGTCAAGATCCGCATAGCCCTGCTTTACGATCTCGATCATCTTGTCGATGGTCCATGTATAATCGTAAACGTCCTGGTAAGGATAATCGATACCGAGGTCATCAAACAGATCCTTGTTAAAGATAAGGCAGTTGGTGGAGTTGTATGTGGTAAGATTGAGGTCACCGCCCATCATGTAGACCTTGCCGCCGTAGTTTATGTCGGTAGCAACGCGCGAGTTCCAATAGGGCTTCGTGTAATCAAGGTCATCAAGCTCGCTCCAGTCGACGAAATATCCTTCAAGTATCATTTCAAGCATGGGACTGGTTACTACGTTAACGTACATGTGGAAGGTCTTATCGTCTGCGAGGATGTAGTTCTTGATAGTGGAATTAGGCTGATTCGATTCAGCCTCCACCATATTGAAGTTAAGGTTGAATTTTTCCTCAATAGCGAGGTTGCGCTGGAAGATCGCATCACCGACAAGATCGCCGTCCTCCTCCTCGGAGATAAGATAGTTTGTTCCGCCCTTATCTATGAATATTCCGAAGTTTTTTTCACCGTAATCAAGCGCGCGTAGCTCATCGAGGCTGTATTCATATTGGCTGTCCTCGATTACTGCGTCAGGAGCTGCTGTTGTCTCTTTCGGATCCGTGTCGCATGCAACAAGTACCGGAGTGAGTGCCAGAATGAAAGCGAGCAATAATGCAATTCTTTTCATGTTTATTCATTCCTCTCGTGTATAATGAGAAAATTATAGCATATTTTTTATACGAAGGCAATAGTAAATCCGTATGTTAATAAAAAATGCAAAAGCACATACGAAAATTTTCGGATAAAAAAAGGCGATTGCAAAGCAATCGCCTTTAAGGTTAGAAGTTATGCGCCGTAGAAGTCCTGCATCTTGAGGATCGTCTTCTTGAACGCGCCCTCATTTCCTGCGTACCAGGAAGCAAATGAGTTGAACTGAGCCTTGAAGAAGTTATCGAACGTACCTGCGCCGATGAAGCCTTCATACATATACGAGGAAGAAGCGAGAACGAAGTCGACCATATCAATTGATTCTGTGTCGGGAGCTTCCTTGACGTTAAGTGTGATATCGTAGTATGTAGGACGGATTGTGTTGTAGGATTCAATAGACATAGCCTCGAGGATAAGTCCGGTATCCTGGAGAACGTGGTTTGTTGTAGGAATGTAGAAGAGGTGAGCGATGTTAGCCGCACGGCTGTTGTATTCGCCCTGTTCCTCATCAAACATAGGATAAGGAATAAGACCTGCCTTGAAGTCGGATTCTCTGTTGAAGCTCATGCCTGTAACGAAGGTATCCTTCATAAGCATTCTGCCTTCGCCGAATGCAGTATTGTGAGTACCGTACTTGGACATTTCGCTCCAAGCGTTCTTGTTATCGAAGAGCTCGATCATCTTGTCGATGATCTTTACTGTTCTTTCGGTGTTGAGGTTAAGAACAGGCATGTTGTCTTCATCGTTGATAACAGGCTTACCGCCCATACCGATGTAAACAGCTGTGTTCATTTCCCAGCCCCAGCCGTTGAAGCCGAAGCGGTCTGTATCATGGTTAACCTCTGTGTTACCGTCGAGGTCAGCATAGCCCTGCTTTACGATCTCGATCATCTTGTCGATGGTCCATGTGTAATCGTAAACGTCCTGGTAAGGATAGTCGATACCGAGGTCATCGAAGAGAGCCTGGTTGAACAAGATACAGTTTGTGTTGTTGTATGTACCGAGGTTCAGGTCACCGCCCATTGTGTAAACCTTGCCGCCGAAGTTGATGTCTCTTGCAACTCTGGAGTTCCAGTAGGGCTGTTCATAGTCAAGGTCTTCAAGCTCGTTCCAGTCAACAAAGTAGCCTTCAAGTATCATAGAGGGCATAGCGTTGTGCTGAACGTTGTTGAATGCCTGATATGTCTTGTCGTCAGCCATGATGAAGTTTCTGATTTCAGCACAGGGCTGGTTAACCTCAGCCTCAACGATGTTGAGTTCAAGGTTGAACTTTTCCTCAATAGCGAGGTTTCTCTGGAAAACCGCGTCGCCAACGAGGTCACCTGTTTCCTCTTCGGAAATAAGGTATGTGACAGCACCCTTGTCGGTGAAGATACCGAAGGTCTGCTTGCCGAAGTCGAGCTCACGGAGATTGTCGATGGAGTAGCCTGTGTCAACTACTTCTTCCGAAACCGAGGGAGCTTCCTTTTTTGTGTCGTCCTCAGAACCGCCGCACGCAACGAGTACGGGTGTGAGCATGAGAACGAGCGCAAGTAAAAGTGCGATCTTTTTCATCAAAATATTCTCCTTTCGTGCGATGATGTGTTTTCACCGCATATGGTAGTATATATTATAGCAAAATAATTACAAAATTTCAATAGATAAGCAAAAATTTAATACGAAAATTAAACAGAAAAGCTGAAAGAAAACGAAAAAAGGAGTCCCTTTTACAAGGGACTCCCGTCAGGTGATATATTATGCGCCGTAGAATTCTACCATTTCTTTCATTTTCTTCTTATACGCGCCTTCGTTTCCTGCGTACCAGGAGGGGAAGGAGTTGAACTGATTCTTGATGAAGCTGTTAAGATCACCTGCACCGATAAAGCCTTCATATATATATGAGGAGGAAGCGAGTACCATATCAACCATGTCGATGGTTTCTTCGTCGGGGGCTTCCTTAAGGCTCAATGTAACGTCATAGTAAACGGGACGGAGGTTGTTGTGGGATTCAATAGACATAGCCTCAAGGATAAGTCCGGTATCCTGGAGAACGGTGTTTGTAGTAGGTATGTAGCAGAGGTGAGCGATATTAGCTGCACGGCTGTGGTATTCGCCCTGCTCTGTGTCAAGCATCGGATAGGGAACAAGACCTGCACCGAACTCGGAATCGCGGTTGAGGGAAAGTGCTGTTATGAACGCATCCTGCATAAGCATTCTTCCTGCTGAAAATGCAGCTGTGTGTGTACCGTACTTGGTCATTTCGCTCCAAGCGTTCTTGCCGTCAAACAGCTCGATCATCTTGTCGATGATCTTGATGGTTCTTTCGTTGTTAAGGTTAAGAATGGGGAGATTGTTTTCATCGTTGATAACAGGCTTACCGCCCATACCGATATATACTGCCTGATTCATTTCCCAGCCCCAGCCGTTGAAGCCGAAGCGGTCTGTATCATAGTTAACCTCTGTGTTACCGTCGAGGTCGGAATAACCCTGCTTTACGATCTCGATCATCTTGTCGATGGTCCATGTGTAATCGTAAACGTCCCGGTAAGGATAGTCGATACCGAGGTCATCAAAGAGAGCCTTGTTGAACATGAGGCAGTTTGTCCAGTTGTAGGTTATAAGGTTTAAGTCACCGCCCATTGTGTAGACCTTGCCGCCGAAGTTGATGTCTGTGGCAACTTTGGAGTTCCAGTAGGGCTGTGTGTAATCAAGGTCCTCAAGCTCGTTCCAGTCAACAAAGTAGCCTTCAAGTATCATAGAGGGCATAGCGTTGTGCTGAACGTTGATGAACATATGATAGGTTTTGTCATCAGCCATGATGAAGTTTCTGATTTCAGCGCAGGGCTGGTTAACCTCAGCCTCAACGATGTTGAGCTCAAGGTTGTATCTTTCTTCGATAGCGAGGTTTCTCTGGAAAACTGCGTCTCCGACGAGGTCACCTGTTTCCTCTTCGGAAATAAGGTATGTGACAGCACCCTTGTCGGCGAAGATGCCAAAGGACTGCTTACCGAAGTCAAGCTCACGGAGATTATCAAGCGAATAGCCTGTGTCAACAACCTCCTCGGAAATCGAGGGAGCTTCCTTTTTTGTGTCGTCCTCAGAACCGCCGCACGCAACGAGTACGGGAGTGAGCATGAGAACGAGCGCAAGTAAAAGTGCGATCTTTTTCATTAAAATATTCTCCTTTCGTGCGATGTTATATTCTCATCGCGCATGGTAATGTAGATTATAGCAAAATAAAAATTGAATTTCAACAGGAAAATAAAAAATAATACAAAAACCGAACAAAAAAGCACAGAAAAAGAAAAACAGGCGACCTTTTCGGGTCGCCTGTAAATTTTGTTCGCTTATGCGCCGTAGAATTCGATCATATCGTTAAGCTTCTTCTTGAACGCGCCTTCGTTTCCTGCATACCAGGAGGAGAAGGAGTTAAACTTGTTCTTTAAGAATCTGTCAAAGTCGCCTGCGCCGATAAAGCCTTCGTACATATACGAGGAGGAAGCAAGCACCATATCAACCATATCTATGGTTTCTTCATCGGGAGCTTCCTTGACGTTAAGTGTTACGTCGTAATAAACGGGACGCAGATTGTTGTAGGATTCAATAGACATAGCCTCAAGGATAAGACCTGTATCCTGAAGCACGTTGTTTGTTGTAGGTATGTAGCAAAGGTGAGCGATGTTAGCAGCACGGCTGTTGTATTCACCCTGTTCCTCGTCAAGCATCGGATAAGGAACAAGACCTGCGCCGAATTCGGAATCGCGGTTGAGCGAAAGACCTGTGATAAAAGCATCCTTCATAAGCATTCTGCCTGCTTCAAACGTGCTGACGTGAGTACCGTACTTGCCCATTTCGCTCCATGCATTAGTTCCGTCAAAGAGCTCAAGCATCTTATCGATGATCTTGATGGTTCTTTCGTTGTTGAGGTTAAGAACGGGCATATTGTCTTCATCGTTGATAACAGGCTTGCCGCCCATGCCGATGTAAACCGCTGTGTTCATTTCCCAACCCCAGCCGTTGAAGCCGATACGGTCGCCGTCGTAGTTCCATTCGGTATTACCGTCAAGGTCAGCATATCCCTGCTTTACGATTTCGATCATCTTGTCGATGGTCCATGTGTAATCGTAAACGTCCTGGTAGGGATAGTCAATACCGAGGTCGTCAAAGAGCGCCTTGTTGAACATAATGCAGTTTGTGTTGTTGTATGTCTTAAGGTTGAGGTCACCACCCATTGTGTAAACCTTGCCGCCGAAGTTGATGTCTCTTGCGACTCTGGAGTTCCAATAGGGCTGTTCGTAGTCAAGATCTTCAAGCTCGTTCCAGTCAACGAAGTAGCCTTCAAGGATCATAGAGGGCATAGCGTTGTGCTGAACGTTGATGAACATATGATAAGTCTTGTCGTCAGCCATAATGAAGTTTCTGATTTCAGCGCAGGGCTGGTTAACCTCAGCTTCAACGATGTTGAGCTCAAGGTTGTACTTTTCTTCGATAGCGATGTTGCGCTGGAAAACAGCGTCACCAACGAGGTCACCTGTTTCTTCTTCGGAAAGAAGATAGGTAACGCCGCCCTTGTCTGCAAAGATGCCGAAGGACTGCTTGCCGAAGTCAAGCTCACGGAGATTATCAAGCGAGAAGCCTGTGTCTACAACCTCCTCTGAAATCGACGGAGCTTCTTTTTTGGTGTCATCCTCACTTCCGCCACATGCAACGAGTACGGGTGTGAGCATGAGAATGAGTGCGAGTAAAAGTGCGATCTTTTTCATGTTTTTTCTCCTTATAATAATATACGGTAACCCGTATATTCATTTTACCATATATTTTACGCTTTTTCAATATGTAAAAATTAAATATTTTATTTAAATTCAAAGGCTTCGCTTGTTGTGTCCTGTACGAGAATCGGCGTATGCTTCGCATACTGACTGCTCGACCGTAAAGGTCTCGCACCTTTTTGCTAAAAATTTGCCACCGGCAACTTTTCTTAACGCAAAAAGCCCTCTCGGGTTCGATTCCCGTTTGATTTACAAAGAAAAAGACAGAGCACACAAAAGTGTACTCTGTCTTTCTGGTGACCCGTACGGGAATCGAACCCATGTTACAGCCGTGAAAGGGCCGTGTCTTAACCGCTTGACCAACGGGCCGGATGTGCCTTACCCCATTCTGCGGATAAGGCTGGTAGCGGAAGTCGGATTTGAACCAACGACCTGTCGGGTATGAACCGAATGCTCTAGCCAGCTGAGCTATTCCGCCATTTATGGGACGTCTTCTGTTTGACGCTCGTATATTATATCACAAATATATGGGCTTGTCAACACTTTTTTGAAAAAATCTTAAGATTTTTATTTATCCCGTAATTATGCATAAAAAAGACTCTTTCACAGTAAAGTATTCGCAATATAAAAACGAAATATACAGTGAAAGAGTGCATTTTCGACGGAATTATTTGCATGTATTCAATTTGTGTTTCCGGTTATAATACTATTGCGGATATCTTCCGCAAAACATTAAGGTGGGAAAAGAATAATGAACACCAACGAAGAAATGTTAGAATTCCTCTATAAGAGCGCGTCTATGAGCGTTGATACTACGGCTCGTGTGCTCAAAAAGACAAGGGATGGGGCATTACGCCGCGAACTGAGCTCACAGATAAACGGCTACAGGCAGTTTGCCGAGAACGCAACGCGTCAGCTGAAAAATCACGGTCTGACTCCGCAGGATAACGGTACCATGACCAAGCTTATGACTAATATGGGTATTGAATTCAACACGATGGTGGATTCAACCTCATCTCATATAGCCGAGCTTATGATAAACGGTACGAACATGGGTATTATCAAGCTGAACAAGCACGTTAACAGAAACAAAGACTGCAAGGCGGAAACTACGGCAATGTGTAAGAATCTTATTGCATATCAGAAAAGCAATATAAACAAGCTTGAGCCTTATCTTTCCTGAGTCCTTTTCGGAATACCGAATAGTCTTTTCAGTATTCCGGAAAGAAGTCTTGGCGACTTCATAACTACGATCTTCATTTGAAATCCTCCAAAAAATTATTTGACATTAACAGAATATGACAAAATGGATGCGTTTGCTACAAACGCATCCATTTTCTTATTTTTTATCCCATTCGTGCTTGTTTTTAAGTATACTGCGAAGCTCTCTGAAGCTTTCGTGTCTTTCACCGGTGATCTTTCCTGATTTTACCGCCTCCAGGATCGCGCAGCCCTCTTCCTTTGTATGCGAGCATTTTGTATATCTGCATTTTCCGATAAGATCGGAAAATTCTCTGAAGGTATACACAAGCTCATCGTTTGAGAAGAAATCAAATCTTTCAAAATCAAGCATACTGAAGCCGGGTGTATCCGCTATGAAGCCCTTGCCGAGCTCTCCCGCTGTTTCTATCGGATAGAGGCTGATGCACCGTGTAGTATGCTTGCCGCGTGATATTTTTTTGCTTATCTCGCCCGTTTCAAGTGTAAGCTCGGGGAATATCCTGTTAAGCAGGGTAGACTTGCCTATACCCGAAGCACCGGCAAAGGCGGCAAGCTTATTATCAAGTGAATTTGCAATAAAATCCCTGAGCTCGTCTGCATCTCTGTCACTGCCTTGGATCAGGACGGTAAATCCGCTTTTTCTGTATATATCCGCATATTTTTCCGCCGCTGTGTTATCAAGGTCTGCCTTTGTAATGATAATTACAGGCTCAATGCCCTTGTTTTCGGCGATACATATGAGCTTATCGACCGTTAGAAGCACCGGCTCAGGCTTTTTTGCGGCGAACATAACAAATAGAATATCAAGATTTGCCATAGCAGGGCGTATAAGCTCGTTTTTGCGCGCGCTTATACAGCTTATCATAATATCCTCGCCGTCCTTCAGACGTACGCTTACCTTGTCACCCACAAGCGGGGTTTCGCCGTCGTGTCTGAAAACTCCGCGCGCACGGCATACAAGCGTATTTATACTATCGCCGTTTTCGTTTTCAAAAGGAGTATCCAAAAGAATGTCGTAATTCCCGCCGACACCCTTTGTTATTCTGCCGGAAAGATATTTTTCCATTCAATCCTCCGCTTTGTCCTTGGGGCCGCGGCTTACCTTGAAGCTTATCTTTGTTCCCATAGGTACCTCTGTCATAGCCGCAACGCTCTGCGAAAGGATAGTGCCCTTCTTTTCCGAGGAATCAACGTATTCAACGCTTCCGAGCTTAAGCTTGTTATCCGAAAGCAAAAGCTTTGCCGCGTTTTCACTGCTTTCAAGGAAGCTCGGTACGGTTACCGTATATTCCTCCGAATTTTGCCCCTTGCTGATGGTAAGCGTTACCGTGTCGCCGTATTTTACGGTCGTGCCGGGCTCAGGGTTACTTGATATAACGTAGCTTTCGGGGATATAATCGTGGTAAACGTACTCTCTCTTGGGGATGAGTCCAAGCTCCTTGAGAGCGATCTCTGCTTCATAATAATAAAGGTAATTGTAATCGGCAAGCTCGTGAGTCTGTGCGCCGCGACTTACGGTAAGCGAAAGCTTGCAGTCCTGCTCTCCGGGGATGATCTTGCGTTTTTCGCCGCTTTTCGGATTCTGATCGAGAATGGTGTTGGCAGAGGAAACGTCAAATGTATATTTGATGTCGACGTCGTAATGGTTATCGTCAAGCTGCTTTGAAAGCTCATCTGTGTATATACCGCCGATAAGCTCGGGAATTTCGACTATTATCGAATCGTTTCCCGAGGTTGCTTCCATAAGTGCCGACAGTATCATAACTGCGCTTACAGCGGCAACTATAAGGAACGATGAGGTTATTCCCATAATTATAGGGAACATGGAACGGTTCTGTCTTGCGCGTCTTCCGTTTGCGCTGTGCTGGGTGAAGAGATTTTCGTTATCCGCGTGATGTGAGGTTACCTTGAACACCGCCTTGGGGTTGTTTTTTATCTGCAAAAGATGTCTTAACATCTGGGAAGCGCTCTGGAAACGGTGTACGGGATTTTTCTCCATAGCGATAAGGATTATCTGCTCAAGTCCGCGAACGATCGAGGGATTTATCTCGCGCGGGCTTTTGGGAGTAGACTTGACGTGCATAAGAGCAACAGAAACGGGTGTGTCCGCAGTAAAGGGAAGAGTGCCTGTTGCCATTTCATACATGGTCGCGCCTAGCGAATAAAGGTCGCTTCTGTGGTCTATAGCCCTGCCGCTTGCCTGCTCGGGGCTGATATAGAATACTGTTCCGATAGCCTTGTCCGTAACGGTAACCGTTTCGGCATTCGGAAGCTTTGCGATACCGAAGTCTGTAACCTTTATAGTGCCGTCCTTGAGCCTCATGATATTCTGCGGCTTGATATCACGGTGGACGATGCCCTTCTGATGCGCGTGCTCAAGAGCCTTGAGTATCTGCTCGGAGATGCTGATGACCTCCTTGAACGAAAGCGCACCCTTTTCTTCCATATACTTATTGAGCGTGATGCCCTCAATAAGCTCCATAACTATATATTTGAGGTTGTCCTTAACCGAAACGTCGTAGATCCTTACGATATTCGGGTGATTAAGCATAGCGACAGCCTTGCTTTCGTTTATAAAGCGCTTGACCGCCTGCGTATCGGACGCTACCTCCTCCTTGAGCATCTTGACAGCGACCGTGCGGTTTTTGAGCATATCGTATGCCTCGAAAACCACAGCCATACCGCCTGCACCGATCTGCTTTTTTATTCTGTATCTTCTGTCAAAAATCTGACCTGTATATCTTTCGTAATTTTCCATTATAAGCATACCTTTCCCGACGTTATGTAATCACCTGTATTCAAGACTGATTTGGCAAGAGAAGTATAACCGTGATATTGTCCGGTCCGCCGTTTTCAAGCGCCGCATCTATAAGCTTGTCAACACGACGGTCAAGCTTTGTCTGAGCGCTGTCCTTTTTTGCTCCGGGTGATCTTATAGTCTTGTGCATTTGTGTATCCTCGACCTGACCGCAAAGGCCGTCCGAGCATAAAAGCACGCATGAATCCGGGTATTTGTCAAGCTCAACGCCGAACATATCGCAGTCAATGTCCGGCTGTATGCCGATAGCTCTTGTGATACGGTTTTTGTATGGGTGCGTTTTTGCTTCTTCCGGCGTAATGTCGCCTACGTCTACAAGAAACTGCACGTACGAGTGGTCCTCTGTTATCTGTGAAAGCTTTTTGCCCGAATCAATATAAAGACGGCTGTCGCCCACGTTTGCAACGTACATATGATCCTTGATTATAAGGCAGGCAACGAGTGTTGTTCCCATACCCATAAGCTCAGGGGAGCTTATGGCCTTATTATATACCGCCTCGTTTGCGTTGTATACGGCGTGTCCCAAGAGGCTCATAGCCTTTGTAGCGTCGATATACGGATTTTTGCTCAGATCCGCAAGCTTTTCGCCCTCAAAGCTCTTCATAAAATATTCGATTGCCGTTTCGCTTGCGATATTACCGCCGCGCGCTCCGCCCATACCGTCGCATACAACGGCGACGGTCACGTCGCTTGCATAGCTTTTTATCGCAAAGCTATCCTGGTTGGTAAGGCGTACCTTACCGACGTTGGTCTTTCCTGAATATATCATACTCTGCTTCCTTTCGTATCCAAGAGGGTGTCTGTCTTTTTTTGCTCGTAGCTTCGTCTGAGCTGTCCGCACGAAGCGTTTATATCCGGCCCGAGCTTTCGTCTGACAGTAGCGTTGATCTTGCGTTTGTTAAGTATTTCGGCAAATTTATTTACCGCATCCCTTGAGCTTGTCTTGAAGTCTCTTTCCTTTACCTCGTTTACCGGTATGAGATTAACGTGGATCGGCAAAAGCTTTGAATCCGCCGTGAAGTATTTATAAAACAGATCGGCAAGCTTATGCGCCTGATCGGGAGAATCGTTTTTGCCTGCGATCAGGGTGTATTCAAAGGATATGCGCCTGCCCGTAGTGATAAAATAATCCTTGCAGGCGGTAAGTAATTTTTCGATGTTGTATTTTTTGTTTACCGGCATTATCTCTGAGCGTGTTGCATCATCACAGGCGTGAAGCGATATCGAAAGTGTTATTCCGAAGCTTTCACGCGCAAGCTCGTAAATTTTATCCGCGAGCCCGCAGGTGGAAAGAGAGATATGCCTTGCACCGATGTTAAGCCCGTTTTCGCTTGTAACGAGGTGCAGAAATTTTATTACGTTATCAAAATTGTCAAGCGGTTCGCCGATACCCATCATAACGATGTTTGAAATATCCGCACCGTCCGCGTTCGCTCTTGCGATTTGACCGAGCATTTCTCCCGGCAAAAGCTTTCTTTTCATACCGTCTATGGTAGACGCGCAAAAGCGGCACCCCATATTGCATCCGACCTCGGAGGATATGCATATCGAATTGCCGTGTGAATAATGCATCACAACGCTTTCGATGATATTTCCGTCGTAAAGCTTAAAGAGATACTTTACCGTGCCGTCTATTTTGGAAACGAATTTTTCCTCAATTTCGGGAAGTGAGCAAAAAAGCTCATTTGCGAGCTTTTCGCGTAATGCTTTCGGCAGATTTGTCATTCCCTCAAAGCCCACACCCTTATTAAGCCATTCGTATATCTGATCGGCTCTGAATTTAGGGAGATCAAGCTTTTGTGTGAGATATTGGCGCAGCTCATCTTTAGTCATCGACATTATATCGGGTCTGTTTATATTGTTTTCCAAGGCTTTTATCTCCCTTCCGTTTATATTTTGCGTTTCATTTTCGCAATGAAAAATCCGTCTGTTCCGTGAATGTGCGGGAAAAGCGTGAGTATACCGTGTGTGCTTTCGATCATCCTGCCGTCATCCGACGTGAAGTTAAACTCAACAGGCTCGAACAGATCGTTGTTTTCAAGAAATCTTTTTATGTTATTTTCGTTTTCCTCGGGATTAAGCGTACAGGTTGAATAAACAAGTGTACCGCCGGGTCTTACGTATCCCGAACAGTTCTTAAGTATCTTTAGTCCGATATCCGGAAGTCTTTCTAAGTCTGATTTGTCCTTGTAGCGTATTTCGGGCTTTTTGGCGATAACACCGAGCCCTGAGCATGGTACGTCGCAAAGTACGAAATCGGCTGTGTTATTTTCGCCGATAAGGGAACTGTTGTATACCGACGAATCGGCGGCTTGCGTGGTTATTATATCAATGCCAAGCCTTTTTGCGCCGCTTTCGATAAGCGAAAGCTTGCTTTCGTGGAGATCGCAGGATATTACTCTGCCGCGGTTTTCCATAAGTATTGCGCTTGAAAAGCTTTTTCCGCCCGGGCAGGCACAGCAGTCGAGTGTTATGCTCTCCGGTGTTGCACCGAGAGTGAGTGAGGCTAACTGAGAAGCTTCGTCCTGCACGAATATCTCACCGTTGTCGAGCAGGTCGGAAATAAGTGATATTTCTATACTTTCGCAGTATATACCGAACGGTGAAAATTCGGTCTTGCGGACACTTATCCCGCGCTCGTTCATCAGCGAAAGTATTTTCTCACGGTTTGCTTTGAGCGTGTTTACTCTGAAGCTTGTGCCACGGCTTTCATTCTGGAAGCTCATAATTTTAGTGGCACAGTCCGCAGAATAGGCTGTGGAAAGCATTTTTACAAGCCATTCCGGGTAGGAATACTTCACCGAAAGTCGGGCGTATTCACCGAGAGCCTCAAAGCGCGACTTGAACGGCTCAAAGGAGAGGATTTCACCAACGCAGCTGGTACGCTTGCCTCCGAGCGCTCGCTGATAGCTTCTGAGAATAGCGTTTACAAACCCGCCGAGCGCGCGTTTGGATTTTACATTCGCTATCTTAACGCTTTCGTCAACCGCCGCGCTTTCGGGTATCCTGTCCATAAAGATAAGCTGATAAAGTCCGAGCCTTAAGGGGATAAGCACGCGTGCATCAAGCTTTTCAAGCGGACGGCTTGAAAGTGCGCCGATAATGAAATCAAGCGTTAAAAGACGCTCTGTAACACCGTACATAAGGCTTACGTAAAGCGATTTTTCTGCTCCCTTAAGTCCGTACCTTTTCACCTGTGAATCTATTTCAAGATTTGAATATTTCTTTTGCTTTTCGCATCTTTCAAGCGAAAGATAAGCGATCTCTCTTGCTCCGGGCAAAATTATGACCTCCGCAAAGCGTTATTTTTTTGAACGATTGACAAGCGAAATAAACCTTAAAAGGTTTGCAAGCGACACTGCAAGAGCCGCAACGTATGTGAGTGCGGCGGCGCGCAAAACGCGTCCTGCGGCGGTTATCTCATCACCCGAAAGCCTTCCGCCTGCCGTCAATGCATCCATCGCTCTGCCGCTTGCGTTGAATTCGACCGGAAGCGTGACGAGCTGGAAGAGCGTTGAAAGTCCGAATGCGGCGATGCCGAGATATGCAAGTGTGGGGAAGGATAAAAGTATTCCTAAAAGTATGAGCGGCATGGCGAGATTTGATCCGATATTGGTTATCGGGATTATCGCGCTGCGAAATTTCATAGGTGTGTACCCGACAGCATACTGCACCGCGTGTCCTGCCTCGTGTGCGGCAACGCCGACTGCGGCGGCTGTAGTAGCATCGTGAACCGACTGCGAAAGTCTTATCACGTTTGCTTTCGGATCAAAGTGGTCGGTAAGATTTCCTGCCACTCGCTCGATTCTCACGTGCTTTAAGCCGTTTGCATCAAGTATCGCGCGGGCGCTGTCGTAGCCTGTCATACCCGCGCTTACTTTGCTGTATTTCTTGAATGTGGACTGTACGTTGCTCTGCGCCCAGAGTGCGAAAATCACGGCGGGCAGAACAAGTATGAGATAGGTTGAATCTATTCCGTAAAACAGCATATCAATTTCCTTTTTAAGTTAATTTATTGGGCGCAAAAGCTCTTGCCCGCGATATTCTGCTGACCGCGGATAAAATCTGCGGCGGACATCCTTTTTTTGCCTTCGGGAAGCACGCCCGTTATACCGATAACACCTTTTTGGCAGGCAACGGCAATAACGCCGTCATCGGTTCCGACTATCCTTCCGACAGTATCGGGAGCATTATCCTTGTTTTCCTCGATCACAACGGATGAGGTGAACTTTATCATCTTTGAGTCAAGATAAGAATAGGCAAGAGGAAAGGGTGAAAGACCGCGTATACGGTTGTGAAGGCTTATCGCATCGGTGTTAAAGTCGATAAGGCAATCTTCCTTTGTGATCTTTTGCGCGTAGTTTGCAAGCGAGTCGTCCTGCTTTTCGTAAACGTCCTTGCCCTCACGGATAAGCTCGATTGCCTCTGCAATGGATTTTCTTGCGCAAACGACCATTTTGTCGTGCAGGGTTTCAAAGTTATCCTCATTTGTGATATCGACTGAGTTTTTGAGGAGCATATCGCCTGTATCAAGTCCCTCTGCCATCTTCATTATCGTGATGCCGGTAATACTTTCTCCGTCGATGATAGCACGCTGAATAGGTGCGGCACCGCGATATTTGGGAAGTAATGATCCGTGTACGTTGATGCATCCGAGCTTCGGGTAATCAAGCACGTACGAGGGAAGTATCTTTCCGTAAGCGGCGACTATTATAAGCTCCGGGTCAAGCTTTTTCAGCGTAGGCAAAAAAGCGTTGTCCTTGAGTGTGTCGGGCTGATATACAGGGATATTCTTTTCCTTTGCGAGAACCTTTACCGCAGATTCTGCAAGAGAATGTCCGCGACCGCGCGGCTTATCGGGTTGAGTCAGCACACCGATGACCGTGTCGCTGTTGTTTTCGCAAATCTTGTCAAGTATGCTCGAAGCGAAATCGGGCGTACCCATAAACAGTATTCTCATTTTTGCACCACTTCTTTCGCGCCTATTTTATGAAAGCTCGCTTTCATCTACCATTTCGATGGCATTATCGGTAAACAGCTTGCCGTCGAGATGATCGATCTCATGGCAGAAGGCGCGGGCTAAAAGTCCCTCACCCGTCATTTCAAAAATTTCACCGTTTCTGTCCATAGCGCGTACCGTGACCTTCATCGGTCTGTCTGTGACGCCCCATTTGTGAGGAAGAGAAAGACAGCCCTCGATCTCGTTCTGCTTTCCGCTTGCCTCTATGATTTCGGGGTTGATAAGCTCTATCGTTTTGCCCTCTTCCACCTCGATCAGTACAACACGGCGCAAAACGCCTACCTGTACTGCGGCAAGACCGACACCTTGCGCCTTGTGCATCGTGTCGCGCATATCGTCAAGAAGTCTTATGATTCTCGGTGTTATCTCATCGACCCTGCGGCTTGTTTTTCTTAAGGTGGGGTCTTCCTCTGTGATTATGTTAAGTATAGCCATGATTCTCTCCGTTCTGTCAAATATTGGTGGGATTTATGTCCGCCGATAAAAGCACCGACGGGTATTTGCTTGTGAATTCGTCAAGCAGGATGGATATCATCTCTCGCAGACGCTTTGTGAACTTGCATTTTATAACAAGGCGCATACGGTATACGTTGTTGACCTTGTATACAGGCGCCTCGATCGGTCTGAATGCGGTTGCCGCGATATCCCTGTATTCGCCGCTCTGACCTATCATCTCGCGCAAACGCTTGTCAAGCTCGTTTGTTGCCGCAAAAAGCTCATGCTCCTTTTCGCTTGAAAGGGTAAGTAATGCAAAATCGCAAAACGGCGGGAAAACGAGTGCACGCCTTAATTTGATCGCGCTGTTGTAAAAGCCCTCGTAATCCTGTCTTGAAGAGTAGCCGAGAGTTTCGTTTTCGGGGTTATAGGTCTGTATAACGGCTCTGCCCGGCTTGCTTGCGCGCCCGGCTCTGCCGATGACCTGTGTTATAAGCGAAAATGCTCGCTCGGTAGCTCTGTAATCATCAAGATACAGTGCGCTGTCAGCGTTGACGATTCCGACGAGCGTAACGTCGGGGAAATCGTGTCCCTTGGTCACCATCTGTGTGCCGAGAAGTATATCCGCCTTGCGGTTTCTGAAATCGTTCAGTATCTGCTCGTGCTTGAAGACTGCGTCCTCGCTTTGAGCCTTACCCGAAACCGTGTCTGCATCCATACGCAGTATCCTTGCCTTCGGGAATTTTTGTATGAGCTCATCCTCGACAAGCTGAGTGCCGTAGCCCTTGAAGCTTAAATGCTCACTGTTACAGCTTGGGCAAAGCTTTGGCATAGGTATTTTATAGTTACAGTAGTGGCAGACAAGCGTACCGCCGACACTGCTTTTTTTCTTGTGGAGCGTGAGCGATACGCTGCAATTCGGGCAGGTTATGACCTGACCGCACATAACGCAGGATACGAAATTATTATATCCGCGACGGTTGACAAACAGTATGCTTTGCTCGTTTCTGTCAAGATTTTTTTGTATTTCTTCGCAAAGAGTGCTTCCGATGACCGACGTGTCAGCCTTTGCCGCGTCAAGCCTGCCGTCGGCTATTATTACTTCGGGCAAGGTTGCGTCGCCATATCTTTCGGTTAAGCGCACAAGCTTATAGCTTCCGCTTTCTGCCTTGTAAAAGCTTTCAAACGACGGGGTGGCGGACGATAAGAGCATAAACGCGTTATGATACGCCGCGCGGTATCTTGCGATATCCTTTGTGTGATATTTCGGCGACATATCCGACTTGTAGGTATGCTCCTGCTCCTCGTCAAGCACTATCATTCCAAGGTTTTTAAGCGGCGCGAAGATAGCACTTCTCGTGCCGATAACTACGTCAATCTCTCCCGATTCTATTCTGCGCCTTGCATCAAATCGTTCTGCAGGCGACAGTGAGGAGTGAAGCACCGCCACGCGCTTTCCGTAATATGAGCAGAAAAGCTCGACCGTCTGAACGGTAAGCGATATTTCGGGAACAAGCACGATGACCGATCTGCCGCTCTGGACGGTGCGGTCGATGAGCGCCTTTATGACACGGGTCTTTCCGCTTCCCGTTATGCCGTACAAAAGCGCGGCGCGTGCCTTGTGTGAATCAAGCTCTTCCGCAAGCTCGTTATACGCTCTTTTCTGCGCTTCGCTTAAGCTTGCTTCTTCGGGAGAGTTAGCTTTGTTTTCATAGGAATTTCTGAAAAGCTCAAGACTTTCGCATCTGATAAGGCCCTGTGCGCAAAGCTTATCAAGCTGAGCCTTGCCCGCACCGAGAGCTTTGAGCTCGGTTTTGGTAAGCGGACTTTTGTCCTTCAATGCCGAAAGTATACGGTTTATTACGCTTCCGCGCACGGTAGCGTTTGCGCCTGTCTCGGTCAGAAAATAATTATATTCGTTTATCGCCTTGAGATGACCTTTTGCGATCTTGTCTACAGGGCCTGCGACCGTGTGAAGCGCGTCTGTAAAGGTGCAAAAGGTACGCTCTTTCAGAAAAGAGCATAGCCCGAGCATTTCCTCATCAAGAGAAATGCGGTCGGTTGCGACCGCCAGCACGGGCTTGACTTTATCATATTCACAGCTGTCCTTTATGCGTACAACTACCGCAAGACGGCTGTGGTTAGCTCTTGAAAAGGGAACCTTTACTATTGTTCCTGGGAAAACTTTGCCTGCAAGCTGCTCGGGTATAACGTAATCGTATATACACTCTGCCGCAAGAGGAAGATCGAGCACGTAAACGCCTGCGTATGCGACAGAGCCTACAGAGCTGTTATCTGCCATTTTCCGTTATATGTTTTCTTCTTCCTCATCAACTATGAGAGACTCCTCGTTGATACGGAATTCTCCCGAATTGATGCGGTTGATAGCGGTCTTTACAGCCTTGTCATCGCGGAATTCGCGCTTGATCATGGCAACGAGACTCTTTTCTGTTTCCTTGTTGGAGATAAGCTTTTCAGCGGCCTCGCGCTGACGCACGTATTCGTCTGTTACAAGACGTGCGCACTTTGCCGTGGCAACTACGAGAGTGTATCTGTTGAATTTGCCCTTTGTAAGCTCATCGATTGACGGGTAGATCATATTAAACCTACAAAAATGTATGTGCGTGTTTTTTTATTATTGACTAGTTTGTTAAAAATTACTCCGAAGCGTCCTCATCGTCCTCATTGTCCGATTTTCCGTTAAGACGTCCCGAAAGCGTTTCGGGTTGGATCGCCGAAAGTATTACGTGATCGCTGTCGGTGATAATCACCGAGCGGGTGCGTCTGCCGCAGCTGATGTCGATCGCTCTGCCGTCGTCCTTGGCATCCTGCACTATTCTTTTGATCGGTGCGGAATCGGGTGAAGCGAGCGCGACTATTCTTTCAAGCGCGATCATATTACCAAAGCCTGCGTTTATGAATTTCATAGACCTTTGACTCCTTACTCGATATTCTGTATCTGTTCGCGGATCTTTTCAAGCTCGCTTTTCATTTCGACAACGACCGATGCGATATCGGCATTATTGCACTTGGAGCCTGTGGTGTTGATCTCGCGGTTGATTTCCTGAAGCAGAAAATCTATCTTTCGTCCGATAGGCGTGTCCTCGGTGAATATCTTCTTAAACGCGTCAAAGTGACAGTCAAGCCTTACCATTTCCTCGTCTATAGCGACTCTGTCCGCGTATATTGCGCACTCGGTCAGTATGAGCGATTCATTAAGCTCAACGCCGCTGTCGGCAATTGCCTGTCTTAATTTATTTTCAAAGCGCTCGCGGTAATTTTTGATATCGGTTTCGGAATAAGCGGCAACCGTTTTCTTAAGCTCCTCTATTTTAGCAAGCTTTTCGAGAATGTCTGCTTTAAGCTTTTCACCCTCAGCCTCGCGAACCTTTATAAATTCTGCGATGGATTCGTCAAGCACGGGCTTGATTTCAAGCCATGCCGCTTCCATATCCTCTTCCTTTTTCACCACCGTGAATATCTCCCGGTTTTGCGCCACGCTCATTGTGGTGATATCGTCGGGAAGTGAGAATTTGTCGCGCAGAGCTTTAAGCGCATTTATATAGCTTTCGGCGTAAGCAGAATCGATATCGACAAGCGTGCCGGTATCCTCTGTTATTTCAACTCCGATATAAGCGTCAAGCTTACCGCGGCTGATGCCGCATTCGGAAAGATATCTGCGCACCCTGTCCTCAAGGAAGGAGAAAACGCGGGATATTTTGACCGTGCAGTCAAGGTATCGGTTATTGACCGACTTAAGCTCGACCGTGATGTTTTTTGTGGGCGACGTCTGCGTTTTTCTTGCAAAAGCCGTCATGCTTTTTACCATAATTGTCTCCAATCCGCCCGCGCGGGCGCATACTTATAAACATATATTATATCATATAACATCGCGTTTGTCAACCGCAAAAGCTTTGGTAAAGTCCACTTTTTGCCGTTATTTAGTGCGATTCACAGCACGCTTACCGAAACATTATTTCTTTTCCAGCTTGATAACGACTGCAGATCTGTCGCCGGGAGAGCAAACGGTTATTCCGTTTGCTTCAAAGAAACCCGCATCCTTGCGTATTTCGTTGTATTCGTATTCACCGCTGTCAAGCACGGGATACACCGTGATTTTTGGCTGCGTGATCTTTGCCGTGTACACGACTATCATAACCGTGTCGTCGGCACTGTACTGAAGCGCTAAAAGTCTTTCGGTCGACGAAAGTACACGGCAGACCGAATCTTTTGTGAAGCAGGTCTCCTTTTTATGCTCGGAGATCATGTCGGCAAGAGCTTTTTTCGTGCTTTCGTTAAGCATAGTCAGATCACAGCTTATTCCTATCGGACCGCCCTTGAAAAAGCCTTTGAGATAGCTGAGGCTCACGCCTGTAATGTCGCTCCACAAGCCGTCTGCCGACGCTATGAGGTGCGAGGTGATATTTTTATCATAGCAGGTGGGTGTGAAGCCGTCCTTGTCGGTTATAACTATCCATTTTTCGATTGCCGAGGGGAGCATACGAAGCATAGTGTCGCGGTATATGCGGGTGATATCGAACGGACAGTGATTGTCCGACGGCCACACCGAATCAAAGCAATCGAGCATATTGATGGTTGTGCGGAAGCCTCCCGATGCGCATGCCTCGAGATAGATATCGGGGTATTTGTCTCTTATTGCCTTTATGAATCTTTTGAACCCCCTGTAGTATTTGGTGAATGCGCTTCTGTGAGGGTCGATCATAAGATTCGTGTTGAAATCGAACTTAAAAAAGTCTATGTTGTAGCGCTCGACAAGCCCCAAGGTTACGTCGGTTATATATTTAAGCGCATTTTCATTTGCAAAATCGAGAAGAAGCATTGTTCCGTTGTCAAGATAGTATTCCGGATATTGCTTTGCAGGACGTGCGGTTTTGACGCATCTTTCGGGCTCAAGCCATAGTCCGAATTTCATACCGCGCTCGTGTACCCTGTCGGAAACCGATCTCATATTGCCCTTGTATGCGCTTTCTGTATTTTCGACCCAGTCACCCACACACAGATTCCAACCCTCGCCTGTTCCGAACCAGCCCGCGTCGAGATTAAAGTACTCGCATCCCAGCCTTGCGGCTTCGTCTATCTGCGTATATACCTTGTCAAGCTCAATGCGGTCGAAAAACGCAAGCCAAGTGTCGTACATGACGGGGAGAGTCTTTCTCGGATATCTGTTTTTCATATACTCGTGGAGCAGATATGCGTCAAAGGTATCCTTGTCCTTGAACTCATAGTAAAGTATCTCGGGAAATTCAAAGCTTTCGCCCGACTTTAATTCAAGCTTCAGCATAGGGTCGTTCAGGGATATTTCCACGACCGTGTATACGTTGAGATTGTTCTGACTTTTTGCGGAGGCAGACATTTTCCACGCGCCCTCACTCAACAGATGAAAAACGACACCTGTTTTCGCCTTCATATCCCATACACCGAGCATAGGAGCGGCGGCGTCAGCCATACGAGTGCCTCTTGCTTCGGCTTCTATCTTTGTGTTCAGCCTTTGCCAGTTTCCGACACTTTCGTTTGACCAGCCATTATACTGCGTGTATATTTCATATTCATCGCCCAAAAAGCAAAAGCGGGACTTATAATCGTAAATTTCAAGTGTTTTTCCGGATGTATTGACAACCGTGTCTTTTCTTGAAAATATTTTTCCTTCGGCGGTTATATTTCCCGAAACTGTCATATTATCGCATTCCGACTCAAAGCCGTTATCGGTAAGGATCGTTTCTATCGGATACCCGTCCTTCACAAGAGCGTTTGAATATATCGAATAAGTGTCCGAAATTCCGGCAAGAGAATTGAAATTGAATATACCCTTCATATCCATCGTGAATTACCTCCTTAAAAATCAGTTTCCCTGCACGAGCGAGCGCAAAAACGCTCTCTGAGCATCGTCGAGATTATCCCCGACCTTGCTTATGTAGTTTTCCATATCGAGCCGCGCTTTTTCAAAAATGTAGCCCTCTCGCTCGTTTATAAGCTTTATAAGCGTTTCTCTGTGGTCCTTTTCGGGGCTTGTCAGCAAGCCCATAACAAGCTCCTTATGCTCTTCTGAAAGAAGCGAGAACAGCCGCGCATCGTCCTTTGCAAATTCCGCAAGGAAGCCCGATCTGCGCTTTTCACCCTTAAGTATCGCCGCTTCAAAGGCTTCGGTATAGGCATCGACAAGACTTTCGGGGTCTATTTTGCGAAGTCTTTCTTCAATGATATCCGAGCCCGGGAAGCTCATATCCGATACCCAGTCCATAAGTCTGCGTGTGATATTTGCCGCAAGGAGCTCTTCGTCCGTGCGAGCTGCTAAAATTTTCGCACAGGCTTCCCATATATCCTTACCGTGCTCGGGTGTTTCGGGCATTAAAAATACGCAGATGCTTTTTATCCCGCGTGCTTCTTTTATTGCTTCTTCGCGTATATTTTCGTCGCTTCTTATGCTTAACCTGTCAAAAAGAGAGTCAATATTGCACATAAGTTAAAACCTCCGTATGTATAATTTAATTATATCACAGACCTACACGCGATGTCAACACCGAAAGGAGCAAATAATGGCTTTTTCAAAGGAAAATATAAACAAAACCGTAAGCCTTGGTCGTGCGCGGGAGCTTATTGTAAGACTTGCTTATGTAAAAAACGACGAGTGTGAGTACGCAAGCAACTATAATCGTGCAATATCCGAAAAAATAATGGCTTTTGCGACTGCTGATTTGCCGGTGCGTTTGAGCTGTAATGCTTCTGCTGTAGTGTTGCTCACGCCGTATATAACCCTTGTCCGCGACGGGATACTGAGTGTGAAATATGACTTTACGGTGAGTGCTGACGGCGCTTTGCTTTTTCACAGGCGCTTTGGCATAAATATGCTTACGAAAAAGAAAATTTTACTTCTTTCCCGCTTTATTTCGGGAAAGGTGAAGAAAAAGGATTCATTTTCGTATTATCTGTTACCCGACGGCGACAAGATTTTGTACGTCCCGATAATAAAAAGCCTGAACCAAGGCACGCGTATACAGCGTGCAAGTGAGATCGATGCTTACTGTGACGGCGCGCCTGTCCGGGTGAAAATAAAAATACCGCCCTGTCTTGATGCAGGGCGGATAAAGCCTGATGTTGAAGCGGAAAGCAAGGCTTTGTCACATAGCTCCAAGCCTTAGCATTTCGTCTATCGGACGGCGTGCGAGACGTATCGTTTCATCATCAAGCACGATCTCTTCACGCACTTTTCCGCTTACGGCGTTGTATACGTCCGTAAGTGTAGTAAGGCGCATATCGTGGCAGTAAAGGTGCTTTGAAAGCGGATAGAAAAGCTTATTCGGGCACGAAAACTGCAAATGCTCGACGATGCTGTTTTCTGTGCCGATTATAAATTCTTTTGCATAGCTTTTTTTAGCATATGCCATGATCTCGGTCGTGCTTCCGGCAAAATCGGCAAGAGAAGTGACCTCGTTTCGACATTCGGGGTGAACAAGCAAAAGCGCATCCGGATGCGCGGCGCGTGCCGTTTCGACGTCGCTTGCGCTTGCAAGCAGGTGTGTCGGGCATCCGCCGTTGAAGAGCTTTACGTTTTTTTGCGGCAGCTTTTGTGCTACCCATTGTCCTAAATTGCAGTCGGGTATAAATATCACATTTTTGTTATTAAGATTATTTATAACCTTTACCGCGGATGATGACGTAACGCAAACATCGCAGACAGTTTTGAGCTCTGCCGTGGTGTTTATGTAAGCCGCGATAGCGTATCCGGGATATTTTTCTCTAAGCTCAAGTATAAATTTTTTGTCCATCTGTTCAGCCATGGGACAACCTGCATTTGCGTTTGAAAGAAGCACGGTCTTGTGCGGCGAAAGTATCTTTGCCGTCTCCGCCATAAACCTTACTCCGCACATAAGCACGGTATTCTGTTTTGCTTCTGCTGCTCTTTCGCTGAGCCCGAATGAGTCGCCGATAAAGTCGGCGACTTCTAAAATATCCTGACTCTGATATGCGTGTACGAGTATACAGATATCGTTTTCACGCTTGAGCCTTAATATCTCATTTTTCATTTCCTGTACGGTCATATGCTTATCCTCATGCTATAAAAATGCTGTCGCAAACGGATTTTGTTGCGACAGCATTTGTTTTAATTAAAGTGCGTCTTTTCTGGAAAGGTTGTATCTGCCCTTTTCGTCGGTTCCGAGGAACTTAACCTTCATGGTGTCGCCCTCTTCGCAAACGTCCTCAACTCTTTCCGTACGCTTGTTATCAAGCTTGGAGATGTGAACAAGTCCTTCCTTACCGGGAGCAATCTCAACGAAAGCACCGATCGGGATGATTCTCGTTACAACACCCTCGTATATCTCGCCTACTTCAGGCTCGAATACGATCGCGTCGATTATCTGCTTTGCGGCAAGTGCGCTGTCGCGGTTTACCGCTGCGATAAATACGCTGCCATCGTCATTGATATCAATCTTTGCGCCTGTATCAGCAACGATCTTCTGGATAACCTTTCCGCCGCTTCCGATAACCTCACGGATCTTTTCGGGATCGATTGTCATGGAGATCATCTTGGGAGCATACTCGGATACGTCCTCACGCGGCTTTTCGATAGCCTTGAGGATGTATTCGTCAATGATATAATCACGGCCCTTGTGAGTCGTTTCAAATGCGCTCTTGATGATTTCGGGTGTAAGACCGTCGATCTTGAGGTCCATCTGAATGGATGTGATACCCTTGTGTGTACCTGCTACCTTGAAGTCCATATCGCCGAAGAAGTCTTCAACGCCCTGGATGTCGATCATTGTCATCCAACGATCGCCCTCGGTGATAAGACCGCAGGAGATACCTGCAACGGGAGCCTTGATCGGAACGCCTGCATCCATAAGTGCGAGAGTGGAGCCGCATACCGATGCCTGAGATGTCGAACCGTTAGAGGAAACAACCTCGGATACAAGTCTGATAGCGTAGGGGAATTCTTCAACAGAGGGAAGTACGGGAACGAGCGAACGCTCTGCGAGCGCACCGTGACCGATCTCACGTCTGCCGGGGCTGCGTACAGCCTTTGCCTCGCCTACAGAGTAGCCGGGCATATTGTAGTGGTGCATATATCTCTTGGAATCTTCCTCGTCGATACCGTCAAGCATCTGAGCCTCGCTCATGGTGCCGAGAGTAGCTACTGTAAGAACCTGTGTCTGTCCACGTGTGAAGAGACCGCTTCCGTGTGTTCTGGGAAGAAGTCCTACCTCTGCTGCGAGAGGACGGATCTCGTCAAGACGTCTGCCGTCTACGCGCTTGCCTTCGTCGAGAAGCCAACGGCGTACAACGAACTTCTGGATCTTGTATATGATCTCTGCAATTTCAACCTGATTTTCGCCTTCGGGGTCGAACTTTTCGTTAACCTTATCCGAAACTACGAGCATACGCTCATCGCGAACAGTCTTGTCATCTGTATCCATCGCGTACTTAACGTCGTCGATGATATAATCCTTGATCTGCTCAAAGAGGTCGTGATCAACCTCGCAAGAGGGATAATCGAACTTAGGCTTACCGATCTCGGCAACGATCTCGTTGATGAACTTAATAAGTCCCTTTATTTCTGCGTGAGCTATCATAATAGCTTCGAACATAGCCTCGTCGGAAACCTCATTAGCGCCTGCTTCGATCATTACGACTTTAGCCTCGCTTGCAGCAACTGTAAGCTGGAGATCGCTCTGTGCGCGCTCTTCAAGCGTGGGGTTGATAACGAACTGGCCGTCGATCATACCCATGAATGCACCACCGATAGGGCCGTTCCACGGGATATCCGAAATGGAAAGAGCGATGGAAGCACCGATCATAGCGGTGATTTCGGGCGAGCAGTCGGGGTCAACAGACATAACCGTAAGGTTGAGGTTTACGTCGTTGCGAAGGTCCTTCGGGAACAAAGGACGTACAGGACGGTCAATAACACGGGAGGTAAGTATAGCCTTTTCGCTAGGCTTACCCTCTCTCTTGAGGTAACCGCCGGGGATCTTGCCGACAGAGTACATTCTTTCCTCAAAGTCAACCGAAAGAGGAAGAAAGTCGATGCCGTCGCGGGGCTTTGCGGATGCTGTAGCGGTAGCAAGGATCGCTGTATCGCCGTAGCGAACGAGCGCGCTTCCGTTAGCAAGTCCTGCAAGCTTACCTGTTTCTACAACGAGAGGACGGCCTGCGTAGGTGTAGTTAAAAACCTTGTAATTGGGAAACATAGTTTTTCTCCTTTTATTTATAATTTACGGCTCTGCTTCCCTTCGGTTTAGCACTTAAATACGCATCAAGCGTGCTTGGTGCATATTTAACTGCTAAAGCTCCCGGAAAATTTTGCCGCATTTTAACGTAAAAGCAAGCCGTAACCCCGAAAGAAAGCATAGGGTTACGGCTTGACGCATTTTACTTTCTTATACCGAGCTTTTCGATAATTGCGCGGTAGCGCATGATATCTTTCTTTGCAAGGTAGCCGAGAAGATTTCTTCTGTGTCCGACCATTTTAAGAAGTCCGCGACGGCTGTGGTGGTCCTTCGGGTTAGCCTTAAGATGGGCGTTGAGAGAGTTGATGCGGTTTGTGAGAATAGCGATCTGAACCTCAGGCGAGCCTGTATCGGTATCGTGAAGCTTGTTCTCTGTGATGATCTGCTGCTTTTCGTCCTTGAGTAACATTTTGTTCACCTCATATAAAAATTTTTTATTTACCGTACGCACAGCAGGCGGCGGGTGAAACAGCACTTGGCTCTTTGTTCCGCAAACCGAGCAGACGGTACATACGGAGTGTATTATACCACAAGTTTTTGTATTTGTAAAGAGTTTTTTGAAAATAATTGTGTTTTTTTGAAAAAAGCGTATTTTTCTTCTCTTATGGGAACAAAAACAGGGCAAAATAAGGTGAAAACGGCGAAATAAAGTAAAAATTATGTTGCTTTTTGTCGTGCGGTGTGGTATACTACTGTTATTATCAACTTTTTCACAGGTAAAATGACCGCTTTGAAAGGAATGAATATTAAGGTGAAAAAATATATAGCCATACTCGGCTTCGGAGTTGTAGGCTCCGGATGCGCAGAGGTTTTAGCACAAAGCAAAAAGCTTATCAGCGACCGTCTGGGCTTTGAGATAGAGCCTAAATATATACTCGATCTCAGAGATTTTCCCGACAGTCCGTATGCCGACAGAATAGTACATGATTACGATATTATACTTTCCGACCCCGAAGTTGAGCTTGTTGCCGAAATGATGGGCGGAAGCCATCCGGCACTTGAATTTTCGCTTGCGGCTATGAAAGCGAAAAAGAGCGTGGTTACCTCTAACAAGGAGGTCGTTGCAACACACGGACTTGAACTTCTTGAGTGCGCGCGCGAAAACGGCGTGAAGTATATGTTCGAAGCAAGCGTCGGCGGCGGCATTCCGATCATTCACACGATAGACACCTCGCTTGTGCAGAACGATATCACAGAGATCGACGGTATACTCAACGGTACGACAAACTACATTCTTACCCGTATGAACAGCGCGGGAGTCGCGTTTGATGACGCGCTTTCAGAGGCGCGTGAAAAGGGATATGCCGAGGCAGATCCGTCTGCGGATATTGACGGAATTGATGCCTGCAGAAAGATCGCAATACTCGCAGCCCTTGCGTTTGGAAAGCTTATAGAGCCTGAAAAGATACACACAGAGGGTATAAGAAATCTTGACAGCACCGATGTAAAAAATGCGGCATCCGCAGGATATGCAATCAAGCTTATCGGACGTACATTTTCCGATAACGGCAGAATATGCGCATACGTTTGCCCGATGCTTGTTCCTGCATCCGATCCGCTTTGTACAGTAAATGATGTTTTCAACGGTATAAAGGTAAACGGCGATGCGGTCGGTGAGGTAATGCTTTACGGACGCGGTGCAGGCAAGATGCCCACGGCGAGCGCGGTCGTAGCGGACATTGTTAATATCCTCAGCGGAAGCGGAGTAGATTATTCGTGGGAGCGTGCGAAGGATTCGGATATACTTGGCTTTGAGGCGGTAAGCTCCCGTCATTACATCCGTGTGACAGGCGAATGCGGATGCCTGTCGGGATTTGAAAAGATAGCGGACGGCGCGTATATTACCTCTGAAATGAGCGAGGCTGATGCGGCTTTGCTTGAAAAGAGGCTTGAAGAAAGCGGAGTCAGGGTAGAAGCAAGGCTTCGTGTGCTCGGATAAACATATATGATGAGGACGGTTGTTATGACCGTCCTTTTTTGTTGGTGGTACTTGATTTTGTTTCGTGTAGGCGTTTGCTACCCTTCCGGGGGAGTTACTTTCATCACGCGATGAAAGTAACCAAAGGCGCGTCCAAGAGGAAACCTTACACGGTTTCCCCTTGGATATCCCCATCCCTTTGGCGAAATTTGAAGATAAGCACCGACCACAAGGGTCGGATACGGTTGTCGATTGTGATTTTACGTTGTGGACCGTCGGGGACGCGGTCCCTACAAGGATATTACGTTTGTCAACATAAAATTTCGTTGTAGGGAACGATGCCCACATCGTTCCGTTTGCCACAAACAATTTCGCAAATATGTTCCGCTCGGACTACAGGCTGTCCGAGTAAGGAACACATTTAGTGCCAAGTTGTAGCAGAGCGCGAATTTATAAGTCCCATTCTTAAAAGTTTTTGAAGGGGGGGAAGGGGGAAACTTTTCTCAAAAAGTTTCCCCCTTATAAACCCCTCGTAAAAACTCACAAAACCCTCCACACCTTGAATAAAAATCTCACCCCTGCTATAAAATATATGGTAGAGTAAAGGACAGGGGGGATATAGTGAACACAGAAAAAAGACGGAGATTTTTAATAAACTTTTCATATTTTGCGCTAATAGGACTTTTGATATGGCTTGTTTTCAAATATCTTCTCGGTCTGCTTTTTCCGTTTGCGGCGGGCTCTTTAATAGCCACGCTGTTAAGCCCGGCGGCGAGATACTTAAGCCGACGTCTGTCGCTGTCGCGAAAATTTGTGTCTTTTGTTCTCGTATTGTTTTTTTACGCTGTTGCGGGCACGCTTTTTGCTGCTGTATGCATAAAGCTTTTCGTGTGGCTCGGCAAGCTGTTTGCGTCCTTGCCCGATTTTTATTCGCAGACACTTTCACCGCTACTGTCGCGGCTTTTTGATGGTGTGAGCGATATTATATCGGGCTTTGACAACTCCGCGTTGAGCGAATACGGCGCGCTGTTTTCGGACGTGCAGATATCACTCGGCTCTGCGATAAGCGCGGCTTCGACAAAGGCAGTAGGCTTTATTTCGGGAATCGCCGCGCATCTTCCCATGCTTATGCTTGAAATACTTCTTACGGTGATAAGCACCTTCTTTTTTGCCGCGGATTATGATTATCTGACGTGTTTTTTACTTTCTGTTATTCCGCACAGCGCAAGTGAGCGTCTTCTGGACGCCAAGAGCTGTCTGTTTACGGTGCTGACAAAATACGCAAGATCGTATTTGCTCATTTTTATTATCACCTTCAGCGAGCTGTTTCTGGGGCTTACGCTTGCAGGAGCAAGCTCACCTGCGGGTGTAGCGCTTATAATATCGCTTCTTGATATTCTTCCCGTGCTTGGTATCGGTATCGTGCTTATTCCGTGGGGAATTGTCAGAATAGCACTCGGAGAGGTGCGGCTTGGCGTTATGCTGTTGTTGCTTTACGGAGTTATGACCGTAGTTCGCAACGTGATCGAGCCGAAGATAGTCGGCAAGGAGGTAGGTCTTCATCCGACACTTACGCTTATAGCGATGTTTGCAGGCGTGCGGCTTTTCGGTGTTATCGGGTTGTTCGGACTTCCGTTAACTCTTTCTGTTATAAAAGAGATATATGACTGCAACAGGTCAGTAAACAAGACCGCGTGAGGCGCTGTACCTCACGCGGTCTGCTTTTATTATTCTTCTTCAATAGCCGCTTTGCGGGTATTTATGTCGTAGATTATCTTCGGGTCAAGCTTGAACTTGCGCTCGTAGGTCAGAAGTCCGTTCATTTCCTGCTCTACGTTATAAAGCTGTGTATAGCAGAAGCCGAAAACGTAGGGATTGTCGAGAAGCGTATCGGTGAGACCCTTGTAGCGTGCGATGAATTCTTCCTCGCTTTTTGGCGCGTCTCCGTAGCTCCATGCATCTGACTGTGAAGAATCGCACGTCTGTCTCAAAATAGTATCACTAAATCCGATTCCGCCGTATTCGCTTATAAACAAGGGCGCGTTTCCGTCGAAGCTCTGGCGGTGTGAGTGGTATTTTTTGAGGAATTCGGAGGAGTAGAAATCACCGTCTTTTTCCTTGATCGGATAGTGTGATTTGAATTCTTCAACGTTCTGTGTATAGTCGTGCACGTCATATACGTCGCTTTCCACTCTGTATGCACCGCTCACGTCGATGACAGGACGCGTACTATCAAGTGCCTTTGTGATCCTGTATACGGTTCTGAGGATCTCATCGTTCTGCTTTCTTCCGCATCTGTCCCATGTTTCATTGAACGGACACCAGCCGATTATGGAGGGATGGTTGATATCTCTCTGTACCGCTTCTACCCATTCGGGCAGGAAATACTGTATCTGCTCGTATTCGGTGATGTCAAGCCCCCAGTTTCCGTGCTCACCCCAGACAAGATAGCCAAGCTTATCAGCCCAGTAAAGGAAGCGGGGCTCGAATATCTTTTCATGGAGTCTTGCGCCGTTAAAGCCAAGCTGCATCGAATAGATTATGTCGTTCTTAAGCACCTCGTCGGAGGGGGCAGTGTATATGCCGTCGGGATAGAAGCCTTGGTCAAGCACGAATCTGCCGAATACGGTCTTGCCGTTGATCTTGAAGGCTCGCTTGTCAAGGCATACGGTTCTGAGTCCGAAGTATGAGCTTACGGTGTCAAGCGCCTTACCGTCGCGCTTCAGGGTAAGCTTTACGTCGTAGAGTCTGCCGCAGCCGGGCTCCCAAAGATGCTTTTCCGCAAGAGCTATCGGGAAGGATGCGGTGTTTGCGCTGATATTTACCTCAGCACATCCCATAGCCTTTCCCTCATAGCTTACGTCTGCCTCAAGAGTGCAGCCTGAAAAGTCACCGCAAAGCTCTGCTTTTATATTGACCGAGGGAGTGCTGATATCGGTATCGAAGCGCACGCCCTTTATGTAGCTTTCATTTACAAATTCTACCCATACAGTCTGCCATATACCCGTAGTTCTGGTATAAAAGCAGCCGTGTGAGTGAAAGCCCTTTGACTGCTTTCCGGCAGGCTGATTATTGCTTCTGATATCGTCATAGGCAGTAAGCACGACGTTGTTTTTGCCGCCGTTAAGGTAGGGAGTAATGTCAAACGAAAAGGGAGTGTAGCCGCCCCTGTGCTCGCCAACGTAATGACCGTTTACGTGTAATTTAGCAAGATAGTCTACCGCGCCGAAGTGGAGTATGACCTTCTTGCCCTTATGCTCTTCGGGGATAATGAGATCGCGTCTGTACCATACGCAGAGCATAAAATCCGTGTTGCCGATACCCGAAAGTATGCTTTCGGGGCAGAAGGGCACGGTTATCTTGCCGTCAAGACCTTCTTTTCTCTGAAAGCCCTTGGCTTCGCCGCACATGGAATTATCTATCTCGAAATCCCATTCTCCGTTAAGATTCATCCACGCATCGCGAACAAACTGCGGGCGCGGATATTCGTTTCTCGGTATCATAAGCATTCTCCTTTATAGTGTGTGTTGGAAAGTTGATATGTTAATTATACAATTGAATTTACGGGAATGCAAGGTGTAAAATTATTGAAAATGTGAGTAAAATTATTTATTTGCAGATTGGATTTTATCTGCCCTTTGAAAGAGCGCGGTATTCTCTCGGAGTTTTGCCCGTGAATTTCTTGAATAAGGTGTTGAAAAACTTGATATCCGAGTATCCGACGTATTCGGCAATATCGATTATTTTCATATTGCTTTCATACAAAAGCCTGCGCGCTTCGTTAATACGCATCTGCTGAAGATATCTTGAAAAGGTCATTCCGTGCTCTTCTTTGAACTTGCGGCTGACGTAGGGGACACTGTAGCCTGTGCTTTTGCATACGTTATAAAGAGTTATCTGCTCTTTGAAATGATCTGCTATATACTTGCAGATTTCCTCGGTGCTTTTCGAGCTTGCTGTGGCTGAACTGTCCGGGGAGGCTTTTCTCATGGTTTCGATTATAAGCTCTATTATATTGCATCTTATAGATTCAAGATATCCGAGCTTCTTTTCTTCATATTCCGTACTTATCTTGCAGATAAGCTCGCGTATCCTGCCGTTTTCATCGTGGAAAACGCGATTGGCTATGGCAAGCGGAGTTTTTCCGTTTGAGCATCTGACAAGATAGCAGTTGAGAATTTCGGAAAAATTCTGGGCGTTGACAAGCATCCTGTCCACAAAGTCGGGCATGAAGAGAAGATTCTGTATTTCAAACTCGTTGTTATTAACAGGCTCATAGTAGTGAACGTCACCAAGATCGATTATTATGTAGTCGCCCTCTTTTATAAGGGTCTTTTCGTTGTTCATTCCGTGTACGGCAGAACCCTTGAGCACGTATGCGAGCTCAAGAAAGCGGTGAATGTGAGGGTTTACAGTTGTGTGGACTCTCTTGAAGGTGATCACCTTTTCCTTAGGGTCAATGTATTTAAGCACGTATGCACTTTTGGTATTGCAATCATTATAAAACGGATTGTTCATAAAAACCCCCCCGAAACAGATTAAAACACACCCCATAAATGTCAATAATGGGTATAGATTTATTGTAAATCATTTGTTATAATAAGTCAAGAGGTATTTTGGAAAGGGGATTAAAATATGCTTTATAAAAAGAAATACGAGCCGTTAAGCGAGGCGGATTTCAAAAGCCCCGCGCCCGAATACAGGGGTGCGCCGTTCTGGTCGTGGAATACAAGGCTTACGCCTGAAATATTAAGACGTGACATAGCCTGCCTTGATAAAATGGGCTTCGGAGGCTTTAATATGCATCCGCGTGCGGGTATGGCTACAGAATATCTGAGCGACGAGTATATGGAATGCGTCAAAGCCTGCGTGGACGAAGCCAAAAAACGCGGTATGTATGCATGGCTTTACGACGAGGACAAGTGGCCCTCCGGCTTTGCCGGAGGATATGTGACAAGGTATCCCCGATTCAGGGCAAGAGTTATTCACTTCTGTGATCACAAGGTCGAAAGCATAGAAAAAAGCGAAGCTGTTGAAACAGGCAAGAGCTATTTTGCAGGCGCTTACGATATAGAATTTGACAGCGATAACCGTATGATAAGCTACAAGCGCATAGGTGAGAATGATAAAGCGGAATATTATAAGCTTTACGCTTACTGTGAGTGCAGCAGAAACGATCCTTGGTTTAACAATTCGACCTACGTTGATACCTTAAGAAGCGAAGCGATAGATAAATTCGTGGAGATAACCCACGAAAGATACAAGGAGCACGTGGGAGCAGACTTCGGCGGCGTTATACCTGCCGTATTCACCGATGAGCCGCAATATCACGTGCGCACCTACGAATTTCATATTGAGAAAACCTCTCTGCCTATCGATGTAAACGCCTTCTGGTCCTTTGATTTTGATGAAAGCTTTGAGCGTAAATACGGCTACGATATTATCGACAGGCTTCCGGATATAATACTTGAAAGCGCAAGCGATATATTACCTGTGGCAAGATACCACTATTATGACCACTTAAGCGACCGCTTTTCGGAAGCATTTGCAAAGACCTGCGGAGACTGGTGCAAAAAGAACGGGCTTATCTTCAGCGGTCACGTCAACGGTGAGCACGGACTTGATTTTCTTTCCGCGTCCACGGGAGACCCGTTAAGATTCTATAAGCATATGCAGATACCCGGTGTCGACGTGCTGTGTGATAAGCGCGAATTTATGACGCTTAAGCAGTGTCAGTCGGCAGTGCATCAGTACGGACGTGAGGGTATGCTTTCCGAGCTTTACGGAGTTACGGGATGGGATTTTGATTTCAGAGGACATAAGCTTCAGGGCGACTGGCAGGCGGCGCTCGGCGTTACCGTGCGCGTGCCGCACCTTTCCTGGCTTTCGATGAACGGCGCCGCAAAGCGCGATTATCCTGCAAGCATAGGACATCAGTCGGCGTGGTATACAGAGTACAGCTACGTTGAAAATCATTTTGCCCGACTCGGATCGGTGCTTACGCGAGGAAAGCCTCACGTAAAGCTTGGCGTGATATTTCCTATAGAGGGATATTGGCTGAATTTCGGACCGCACGACCTTACGGGAGACAAGCGCAGAAGAATGGAAGAGGATTACAACCGGATGCTTGACGGGCTTCTCTTCAATCTTATCGACTTTGACCTGATATCCGAGAGCCTGCTGCCCGAGCAGACGGGAAGGATCTCAAATGAGCTTGAAGTGGGTGAGATGAAGTATACGACGGTGCTTTTGCCTGCGCTTGAAGCTGTGCGCACGTCCACTGTTGAAATACTTGAAAAATTCCTTGATAACGGCGGTAAAGTGGTTTTTGCTGGGGATTGCCCGCGATACGTTGACGGAATTTTGAGTGACAGAGCAAGAGCTCTTTACGACAGAAGTAAAAAATGCAGGCTCGCGGGCTACGATATCTGCGAGGCGGTAAAGGATGAGCGAATCATTGATATCCGTCTTGCAAACGGTATGCGTACATCTAATTTTATTTACAATATGCGCCGTGAGGAGAATTGCGACTGGCTCTTTATCTCACGCTGCGTGTATCAGAGCCCCGTGAACGATTGCTCGCGTCCCGAAAGTATCAGTATCAGCATAAAGGGCGAATACAAGCCGACGCTGTATGATACGGTCAACGGTGAGATAAAAGAGGTCGGATACAGAATAAGCGACGGATATACGTATATCAATACGGTTTTGTATTCGCACGATTCGCTTCTTTATAAGCTTGAAGCGCCGGATGAGCGCGAAAAGACCGTTTGCTCAGCACCGGCTCCCAAGCTTATCGAAAGGCTTGATTTTAAGCGAACGGTAGGATATGAAAGAAGCGAGGATAACGTGGTTATGCTTGACCGTGCGCGCTGGTCGCTTGATGGAGAAGCACTTAACGGTGAGGAAGAATTACTGAAGATAGATAACCTTTGTCGTGTGGCACTCGGTATGCCGCAGAAGCCGCTGGGACTTCCTCAGCCGTGGGCGATTCCGCCTGAAGAAATAAAGCACAGCGTAAGACTTGTTTTTGAGATCAACTCTGTCTGCGAGCTTAACGGCGTTAAGCTTGCGCTTGAAAAGGCAAGGGATGCTCTTATTACCTTTAACGGTGAGGCGGTATACAATACGCCTGTCGGATACTATATAGACGAATGCTTTGATACGGTTAAGCTGCCCGTGATAAAGAAGGGCGCAAACACACTTGAGCTTATTCTTCCGTTTGGCATGAGCAAGGATCTCGAATGGTGCTATCTTGTAGGTGATTTTGACGTAGAGCTTAAGGGCGTTATTGCCACGCTTAAAGAGCCCTCACACGAGATTGCTTTCGGCAGTATCGTGCCGCAAGGACTTCCTTTTTACACAGGAGTGCTTACATATAAGACAGGAGTTGAGCTGCCCTCAGGCAGAGTGAGTGTCAGAGTCAACAGATACCGCGGTGCCATAGTGAGAGTAAGCCTTGACGGCGTGGATAAGGGATGTATCGTATACGATCCGTATACGCTTGATCTCGGCACGGTTGAAGCGGGACATCATGAGGTAGAATTCAGGATATATCTTACTCGCGGAAACACCTTTGCGTCGGTGCACAATATATCGGGTGAACTCTGGAAGGGTCCCGGTCATTGGTACAGCAAGGGCGACCGTTTCTGTTATGAATATGTTTTAAGTGAATCAGGAATACTTTCAAGCCCCGTGATCGAGGTCTTTGATGAATAAAAAAGATGCGCATCATCTGATGCGCATCTTTTTTATTCAATACCCTCGAAGGAAAATTTTTCGATAGAAGCACCGATGCTGTCGGCTTCGGTAGCCGCAGACTGGAGATGCAGATAGCATAGTCCGTCAGGATGCTCGCCGTTGAGCTTGCGTTCAAGCTTCAATTTGTCCCCTGCGGTGAGGATGACCGTTCCTCTGTCGCAGTCAAAATTGAACACGAAGTCTGTAAACATTTCTCCGTACTGCATATCACCGCGTAAAACGATGCTGTAATCGGAGAAATATTCGACTGTGTTATCACTCGGATTCATCCAATAGTTGAGCAAGGAAACACGAAGTCCCTTGCCGGGAATATATGCCCGCACTGTAACCTTGCCCTTGCGGTGCGAGGGGAAGTTCCATACTGCACCCGCGATGCCCGAAATAAGACGGTCATCTTCGACTCGAGTCAGATGCAATGCCTCGTTGTAATCGTCTAAAATATCCGTGCCGCCCTTTGTGTAGGTATTTGCGGGAGAGGGGACGAGTAAAGCAAGGTTTGTTCTGTTAAATGCACAGTGACCAGAATGAGCGAGGGGATGCTCCCTTGAAACCTTGAATCCGCCTTCTATGCTCTTGACGTAGCTGTGAGTTGAAAGATTTTTGAGCCCGTAAAGGAATCGTTCCTCGCGCTTATGCTCGTAAAGCCAGTCGACATCAAATATAAGAAGTCTTCTTACCGCCTCGTGCTGACCTACGGCAACAAGCACCTTGTTCATCGGAAGCTCAAGCGCTTCAAACTGATGCACGCTCTTGTCTCCCTCGCTCGGACCGCCAACGCCGCGGAAATCGGGATTGTTTCTTATCGGATTCAGGTATATCTCGCGATATCCGCGAAAGCTTTTGCATTCGTCCGAGCTTATCGCACAGCAGTTTGTGTCGCGGTTGGTGAAGTGATCCTCCCATATACCGTCGGCGGTTGTAAGCTCGGGTAAAAGCTTTGTGTTGCACCAGAAAAATAATATTCTTCCGTCTGCAAGTCTTTCAAAGCAGGGCATAGAGCCTGTACCGTGAAATCTGCTCGGCTTGAATTCTGTCCAGGTGTCGCCGCCGTCATAGGAGTAGCTTTCATAGTGATAGTTCATAGCGGTACGCGAGATCATATAAAGCGTACCGTCGGTGAGCTCGACTATATGGTTTTCGCGGTTGTTCTGTTGCCATCTTCCGCCCTGATCCGGCCATTGAAGCTCAAAGTAAGGACATTCCTCCATATGAAGCTCACGCCAGCTTTCACCGCGGTTATCAGATATGAATAAAACCGGGTAGAAGCAGGTCGGGTGGCGATCGGGACGTCGTTCTGTAGTTACAATGATAATGCGTTCACGGTCTCTTAAATAAAACGGAGCGAGAGGCTCGATACAGTCAAGCGCCGTGACCTGTATTTCCTTTGGCAAAACATCGTCAGGGTCATCGCCTATGCGGACAAATACACCCTTGCCGTCTATGTAATAGGTTTTCATATACTTATCCATAAACGGAATATACGTGGATTCACCGAGGACGTTCTTATCCTCAATAACGTGCATTTTCCAGGTAAGACCGCCGTCGCAGGATTCTCTGTAGCAAAGGGTGTTTCCCTTGTCGAATATGCTTTCCTTTTTATAAATACCGTAATAGCGGAGTCTGCCGTCACGCATGACCGTCAGATGCTTCCACGCGTCGGCATCCGTTTCTGATACGATTGTCGGCTCGTATATTTCGGAAAGCTGACGCTTGTCGTCGTTGCTCATTCTTTCAAGAACTTTATCAATAAAGGGATTCATAGCCTGTCTCCTTTTAATCATATTAAGCTAATTATACACTCACTTTTTTTGTATGTCAATACAAAAAGGCTACGGAAGGTTTCGAAAAAGACACCATACTTGAGTATGCTCCGTTTTTTTGTCAAATTATTTATATTTGACGCTTGCTTAAATTTGTATAGAATAACGCAAAAAAAATATTGCAAAATATAAAAAAATGTGATAAAATATTAGCGGAAAATATACTTATGAATTACAAAACAAAGGAGTTACCCCCAATGAAAAAGATCTACGAAGGCAAAACCAAGGACGTTTACAGCCTTGATAACGGCAACGTAATGCTCAAGTTCAAGGACGATTGCACCGGCAAGGACGGAGTTTTTGATCCCGGTGAAAACAGTGTCGGACTTACAATCGAAGGCATCGGCAAGGCAAATCTTCAGACCTCCGTTTACTATTTTGAGCTTCTTAAGAAGGCAGGAATAAAGACTCATTACGTCAGCGCAAATATCGACGAGGCTACAATGGAAGTGCTTCCCGGAAAGGTATTCGGCCACGGACTTGAGGTTATCTGCCGCCTTGTTGCAACAGGAAGCTTTATCCGCAGATACGGCGAATATATCAAGGACGGAACACCCCTTGAGGGCGGTTATGTTGAATGTACCTTCAAGAACGACGAAAAGGGCGACCCGCTTGTAACAAGTGAGGGACTTGCAGCTCTCGGCGTTATGTCCGAGGATATGTTTGCAAGCATGAAGGCGCAGACTCTTAAGATCACAAAGATCGTTGCAGACGATCTTAAGACACTCGGTCTTGATCTCTGGGATATCAAGTTTGAGTTTGGTTACAACGGCGATGAGGTAATCCTTATCGA
>JAGCNJ010000010.1 GCA_017646005.1 Clostridia bacterium
AACGAAATAGCAAAAAAGCTTTTAGACTATGGCTTTGCAGGATATGCGGTTGCAGGCTTTGAAGCAGGTGAGCTTGAGCCGATACGTCTGCTGGGCGGTATTCAAAAAGAGGTAAAGCTTGGATACAACGATTTTTCCTGCGTTGTTGAAAAGGGAAAACGTGAGAATATTGAAAACAGCATAATACTACCCGAAAACGTCACCGCCCCGGTCAAAAAAGGCGACTGTGTCGGCAGGATAAGCTATACTCTTGACGGTGAAGAGCTTGGTAGCGTTGACATAGTCGCGCTTGAAAACGCAGGCAAGATCGGATATTCAGGCGTTTTAACACATATACTTAAAAATCTCGTTCTAATATAAAAGCAAAGGTCAGAGAATGTTCTCTGACCTTTGTTAATTCGCATATTATTTCTTCCAGGTGCGAGGAGCAAAAAGCATAAGCATCGGGTATATTTCAAGTCGTCCGATAAGCATATCAAGCGAGAAGACAAGCTTTGAAAGCACCGAATAATCAGCAAAATTGCGTGTAGGTCCAACCCCTGCAAATCCGGGGCCGATATTGTTTACAGTAGCCGCAACCGCCGTAAAATTGGTTGTGAAGTCCATATTATCTATGCTTATAACAAGAAGCGACGCTGTAAATATAATAGCAAGCGTTCCGATATACACGTTGACCGCACGCACGGTTTCATGCTCCACAAGCCTTTTGTTCATTGTGATCTTGACCGTGCTTTTCGGGTTAGCCGCAACCTTTATCTCCTTACCTATACTCTTAAGCAAAATGAGTATACGCGAGACCTTGATACCGCCGCCCGTGCTTCCCGCACAAGCTCCAACAAACATAAGGATAAAAAGTATAACCTTAGAAAGCTCCGGCCAAAGATCAAAGTCTGTGGTCATATATCCGGTGGTCGTAATGATCGAAGCGACCTGAAAAAAGCTGTGGCGGAGCGTTTCGCCAAAGCCTTCGAACAGATGTCGGCAATTTACCGCGATAGTCAACGCCGATACGCAGACGATTGCGATATACGCTCTGAATTCATCCGAGGAAAGCGCGTTTTTAAGTCGCTTTGTAAGAATAAGATAGTAAAATGAAAAGTCAACGCCGAAAATAAGCATAAACACGGTTATTACTATCTGAACGTATGGTGAATAGGTCGACGCTCCCGAATTAAGAATACCAAATCCGCCCGTACCCGCAGTACCAAAGCTTAAAGTAAGCGATTCAAACAGATTCATACCGCCAAGAAGCAGAAGCACTACCTCAATAAGCGTAAGTGAAATATATATGGAATAGAATATCTTTGCAGTCTGACGCACCTTTGGCACTATCTTGCTGACAGCAGGACCTGTGCTTTCCGCCTTGATAAGATAAAGATTGCTTCCGCCGGAAAGCGGCAATATAGCTACAAGGAATACAAGCACTCCCATACCGCCCATCCAATGGGTAAAGCTTCGCCAAAATATAAGCGCCTTGGGCAATGCCTCTATATCCCTTAATATTGACGCACCCGTAGTTGTAAAGCCCGAAACGGTTTCAAAAAAGGCATCTGCGTAATTAGGTATAGCACCCGAAATAAAGAACGGAAGCGCACCGAAAATACTTATTACGACCCAAGAAAGAGCAACTGTAACCAAGCCCTCCTTTGCGTACATTCCTTTATTTTTCGGTGCTTTTATTATCAGCGGTACACCGAACAACGCGCAAAGAACTATTGTAATAACAATGGCAGGAACCGTTGCAAGCTCTCCGTATATAAAAGCACAGGCGAGTGCAGGCAAAAGCGCGATCGCTTCTATGTTAAGCACCCAGCCAAGCGTATAAAGAATCATTCGTATATTCATACTTTACCCCTTTTTACGCATCTTCGAGTATATCGCTTATATCCTCAAAGCCCTTGTGAGTGGTTACTACTATAACCGTGTCACCCTTTTCTATAATATCGCGTCCGCGCGGGATTATGATCTTCCCACCGCGTGTTATGCAGGCTATAAGTATATTCTTCTTAAGCTTCAGCCTATCAATGCTTACACCGCTGACAGGCGAGTTTTCCTTTATCCTGAATTCAAGTGCCTCCGCCTTATCGTCAAGGATCATATGCATTGTTTCCACGTTGTTGCCGATAGTATTCTTCATGGCGCGGATGAATTTTATGATATATTCCGCCGTGATATCCTTGGGATATACGGTCGTATCAAGATCGAGTCCGCTTATCACCTCGTCGTATGCTATACGGTTTATTTTCGTAACAAGCTTTCCCGACTGCATCTTACTCTTTGCAAAGAGAGAAAGCAGAATATTGACCTCGTCAATATTTGTCAGCGAAACGAAGCTTTCGGCGTGTTCAACCCCCTGCTCCATAAGAAGCCAGTTATCCGAACCGTCGCCGTGAACGACCGTTGCCTTTGGCAAAAGCTGACACAATTCCTCGCATCTTTCAAGATCGCGTTCAATAAGCTTTACGTCTATTCCCGACTGTAAAAGCTGACCCGCAAGGTAATATGCAGTATCACCGCCGCCCACGATTATCGTGTTCTTTACCCTGTGTGTCTTTATTCCGATCTTCTTGAAGAACTGCACTCCGCCCTGTATGGAAGAAACAATACTTACAAGATCGCCCGCCTTAAGCACGAAATTACCGCCGGGAATAAATGCGTTATCGTCACGCTCAACACCGCATACAAGCACGTCGCAATTGAGCTTTGATACTATCTCCATGACCTTCATATTGTCAAGCACAGAATCCTCAGGCACACGGAATTTGAGTATCTCCACTCTTCCCTTGGCAAAGGTATCTATCTGTATAGCAGACGGAAGCCTGAGTACACGTGCGATTTCCTGCGCCGCCGCCTGCTCGGGATTTATTATCATAGCAAGACCCAGGTCTTCCTTGATAAGGTTTACCGATTTTGCATATTCGGGCTTTCTTACTCTTGCGATTGTCTGACAATTGCCTTTTTTCTTTGCCATCAGACAGGACATAAGATTAAGCTCATCCGAGCCGGTAACCGCGATCAGAAGATCTGCGTTTACAACGCCCGCCTCGTCGAGTATATCAATATTTACACCGCTTCCTATCACACCCATAACGTCATACTGACCAACGACGTCGGAAATGACAGATTGCTTCGGGTCTATAACGGTAACGTCGTTATCACTTTCAGCACCAAGCTTTTGCGCAAGCTTTTGTCCTACCTTACCGCAACCGACAATTATTATTTTCATAATCTGATTCCTTTCAGACTGTATTATACTGAAATTATTATACTCTATATTATAGCAAATAATATAAGAAAAGTCAATAAAGAGAAATATATGCGCAAGACTTGACACGAACGCTTTCAAATGGTACAATTATAGAAGTATGTGAAAGGAAGCTTTGTAATGAATAACGATCAGAAATTTATAAATCCGGGAAAAGATCCCGTAGTCACCGTAGACGGCGTAAAATATAAAAGGCTTTGCATAAAAACTCACGTTATCACAAACGAGGATAACATTATCAACGTAGTCACAAAATATGTAAAAGAGCTTGCAGAAGAGGGTGATACGCTCGTTATAAGCGAAAAGGCTGTTGCCTGCACACAGGGACGCGCTATTCCGATCGCAGACGTCAAGCCAAGAAAGCTCGCAGTATTTTTATCAAAATACGTTACAAAAACTCCCGTAGGTATCGGACTCGGTATGCCCGAAACCATGGAAATGGCGCTCAGAGAATGCGGCACGCTCCGTATACTTTTTGCGGCGGCTGTTTCGGTCATCGGCAAGCTTTTCGGTAAAAGCGGATGGTTTTATATGGTTGCGGGCGACAAGGCACGCAGTATAGACGGCCCCTGTCACTATACCTTACCCCCATATAACAAGTACGTTGTGCTTGGTCCCAAGAACCCCGGTCTTACCGCAAAGGAAATTGAAGAAAAGCTCGGCATTGGCGTTGCTATAATCGATGCTAACGACCTTGGATGCGATATACTCGGCGCATCAAAATCGGCTTTACCGAGCGACACCATTTGCAAAATATTCAAGGACAATCCCCTCGGTCAGACAAACGAGCAGACACCTATGGGAATTATAAGAATTGAAAAGTGAAATTAAACGGCGATCAAAAGATCGCCGTTTAATTCATTCTAAGTATTTCGTCATATCCAACGCCAATAATTTTCGCGATAAATATAAGCTCGTCTACATACAGATGTCTTTGCCCTACCTCGATTTTGGCGATTGCACTTCTTGTTATATCGCATCCGTTAAGCTGTAATTTTGCCGCAAGCATTTCCTGTGTAAAGCCTTGCGCTTCTCTTAACCGTTTGATATTCTGACCTATGATTTTTTCTATTTTTGCATTCATAATATTCACGTAAAAATACCGCCGGCGACCTGCCTTACAGCAGGTCGCCTTAGGATATTTAATTTTACTTAATCGTTCTTTACGTGTACGTCCATCTGAGGGAAAGGAATCTCAATACCGTTTTCATCAAACGCACGCTTTACGCCTTCCATAAGCGCAAAGTATACAGTCCAATAATCCGCACTGTTGACCCATACGCGGCACACAAAATCAAGCGAGCTTGCGCTTTGCGCAACCATTCCGATAAACGGCTCAGGCTCTGCGAGTATCTCTGTACGAGCCTTTACACAATCGTTTATCACCGATTTCACCTTTTCTATATCCGAACCGTAGGAGGCTGAGAAGGTGATATCCACTCTTCTTGTATCCTTGGTCGAATAGTTTGTGATAACTCCGTTTGATACCGTTCCGTTGGGACAGGTTATAGTCTTATTATCGGCAGTCTTTATTACCGTATAAAAAAGTCCTATATCCTCAACAGATCCCGACACTCCTGCGCATTCAACAAAATCTCCGATCTTGAACGGTCTGAACAAAAGTATCATTATACCGCCCGCGATATTGGAAAGTGAACCCTGAAGCGCAAGACCTATCGCAACACCTGCAGACGCAAGAATCGTGATAAACGAGGTCGCAGGGATTCCGATTATTCCAGCCGCGGAGATTATTACAAGAACGTATAAAAGTATCTTCATCGCGCTTAAAAGAAAATGCGCCACGCTCTCGTCCATTTTGGACGTGCCGATCCTCTTTGCTATCTTTTTGGTTATCCATTTGGACAGCTTAAGACCGATAACAAGTACAAGTATCGCGCCGACAAGCTTTAATGCGAAGTCGGTCGCCTTTGTGCTGAGAGTTAATAATGCTTCATTGATTTCCGGCATTTTACTGTTTCCTTTCAAAAAGTAAATTTACTCACTCAACGGTTACTGATTTTGCAAGATTACGGGGTTTATCTACGTCACATCCACGCATAACGCTCGTATAATAAGCAAGAAGCTGAAGCACGCACGCAACAGGCAGAAAGCTTACTCTCTCACTTATTTCGGGAAGCCTTACCATAGTATAGCCATACTCACGCGTATCGCTTGTTATAAGTATAACCTTCGCTCCTCTTGAGGCAACCTCCCGGATATTGCTTTCCATTTTGTCATAAAGAGCACTTACGCTCGCAAGCGCAATCACAGGCACACCCTCGGTTATAAGCGATATCGTACCGTGCTTAAGCTCACCCGCGGCATACGCCTCGCTGTGTATATAGGATATCTCCTTAAGCTTAAGCGAACCCTCACAGGCAAGTGCATAGTCTATGCCACGTCCGATAAAAAATGCGTCGTCGCTTTCACAAAGCATTTCTGCGCACTCCTTTATCTCATCGGCACGCTCAAGCATCTTCTCAATCGCACTTGGCGCATCAATATAAAGCTCGCATACAAGCGTTTTGGCAAAGCTTTCGTCTATGAATCCGCGAAGCATACCGGCTCTTACCGCCAGAAGCGTTATAAGCGCCGACTGCACGCTGTACGCCTTTGTGCTCGCAACCGCTATCTCGGGACCCGCGTAGGTATAAAGCACAAAGTCTGCTTCCTTGGCAATCGACGAGCCTACGACGTTTACAACAGCAAGCGTTTTAGCTCCCATTTGCTTTGAAAGCCTGAGTGCCGCAAGCGAATCGGCAGTCTCACCCGATTGCGATATTACAATGACAAGATCGTCTGAAGAAAGCATCGGTGGATTATATCTGAATTCGGATGCTATCTCAACGCTTGCAGGAAGCTTTGCATATGCCTCAAGCCTTGATTTGCCGATCAATCCTGCGTGCATCGCTGTACCGCAGGCAACGATATAGACGCGCGAAATGCGTTCGAATATGCCCTCGTCAAGCTCATCTGCCGAAAAATCGGGCAGCATATCGACTATACGCACACGAAGCGTGCTTCTTACGGCATCCGGAGATTCGTAAATCTCCTTAAGCATAAAATGCGGATAACCTCCCTTTTCTGCCGCGCTCCTGTCCCAGTCGGCATAAAGCTTTTTTCTTGTGATCCTTTCACCGGTATTATAAATCTCTATGTCCTGCGCAGTGATCCTTGCAATATCCCCGTTTTCAAGAGAATAATGCTCACGCGTATATTTAAGCAAGGCGGTCATATCGGACGCAATATAATTTGCGCCCTCGCCTATGCCAATTATAAGCGGTGAATCCTTTCGCACAGCATAGATCACCCCCGGCTCGTCTGCAAAAACGATGCCGAGTGCATAGGAGCCGACAAGCCTTTTTACCGTTTTACCGATCGCCTCAAGCTTGCTTTCACTTTGCTTGCTGTAATAATCGAGCAAAAGAGCCGCTACCTCGGTATCGGTTTCAGATTTGAAGCTGTATCCGATATCTGTGAGTTCTTTTTTCAGATGGGCGTGATTTTCTATGATTCCGTTATGTACTATCTGTAAGCCTTCGCTTCCGTGAGGATGTGAGTTTTCCTTTGTCACAGCACCGTGAGTTGCCCAGCGCGTATGTCCGATTCCACAGCTTGAGCTTTTAATCTCAAGAACTTCCTGCGTGATCTTTGAAACTCTGCCAAAGTCCTTCACCATACGAAGCTTACCCGTATTGTCAAAAACCGCGACCCCTGCGCTGTCATATCCTCTGTATTCAAGCGCAGTAAGCCCGTCAAGCAATACCTCAAGTGTATTTTCATTACCGACACAACCGATAATTCCACACATATATAATACCATAACGGGTCATACCGCCCGGTATCAAGGGGCAGGTACGACCCGCTCCTTTTCTTTGATTTTTCTGCCGTATTTTCTGTTTTCCGGTTACCCGGATATTTGTTATACGACTAACGAGCCGCGTGTTTTTTACTTCCACGCGCCCCGGAGAGCCATCCGCCGAATATTTCGATAAGCTCTCTCCTCGTCAACCGGCATAAAACCGGTACATGGCGCTTTTATTTTAATAAGACGACAGCTTTTCGGATATATCCGCAGCAGTCTTCTTTGCGATCTGCTCGGTAAGCTCATTATCCTCGCCCTCTGTCATAACTCTGATAAGAGGCTCTGTTCCCGAGGGTCTGACTACGATTCTGCCCGTGTCGCCAAGAGTTTCCTCTGCGCTCTTGATTATCGCCTTTACGTCTGAATCGGTAAAGAACGCAAGCTTGCCCTCGTCGGTCGTCTTGATGTTGACGATATACTGGGGATATCTTGTCATTACAGACGCAAGCTCCGAAAGCTTTTTCCCGCTTCTCTTTACGTGTGTCAGAAGCTGCACTGCTGTGAGCTGACCGTCACCCGTAGTTGCAAAATCGCGGAATATAACGTGTCCCGACTGCTCACCGCCAAGGCTGTAGCCTTCAAGAAGCATCTCCTCAAGCACGTATCTGTCTCCAACCTTTGTTGGTATAAAACGGATATCATTCTGCTCACAGAATTTTGTAAAGCCGAAGTTGGTCATTATCGTTCCGACTACAGTATTACGTCTGAGCTTGCCTCTTTCCTTGAGATCAAGCGCACATATAGCCATAATAAAGTCGCCGTCGACCTCGTTTCCCTTGTCATCTATGCAAAGACATCTGTCTGCATCTCCGTCAAAGGCTACGCCCGCAGAAAGATTGTTCTCAAGCACATAATCGCGCAACGCTTCAAGATGAGTTGAGCCGCAATTATTGTTGATATTAATTCCGTCAGGCGCGTCTGAAAGCACGTGCACCCTTGCACCAAGTCCCTCAAAAAGCTTTCTTGCACTTACGCTCGATGAGCCGTTTGCACAGTCGATTGCTATCTCCATACCGTCAAGCGAGCAAATTGATGCACTTGTGATATGCTCGATATAATCGTCGATCGCTCTTGTCGCATAGCTAACTCTGCCGATATTTTCGCATTTTGCAAGTGAGATCTTAGGCTCACCGTCAAGCACGATAGATTCGATCCTCTCCTCTATCTCGTCTGCGAGCTTAAAGCCATCCTCATTGAAAATTTTGATTCCGTTAAATTCATACGGATTGTGTGATGCCGATATCATTATACCGGCGCTTGCCTTGTACCTTCCGACAAGATACGCTACTGCAGGTGTCGGTACGACGCCGAGCAATACCACATCCGCGCCGACAGAGCAAAGTCCCGCGCAAAGTGCGTTTGCAAGCATATCCGAGGAAAGTCTGGTATCCATTCCGATAAGCACCTTAGGTATACTTCTGCGATTGTTTGAAAGCACTGTCGCTGCCGCACGTCCTATCTGCATAGCACGTTCACAGGTAAGCGCTTCGTTGGCAATTCCGCGTACACCGTCGGTTCCGAAAAGTCTTCCCATAATTTTTCTCCTTTCGTTTTTAGTTTTTGATACTGATTCCGCGCGAGCCCTTAAAAATTGAATTTTCAGGTACTACACCGCGCACAAGTGACAGCGGATAAACGTTTGAATTACGTCCTATCACGCTTCCGGGGCAAAGAACACTGTTACAGCCTATTTCAACGTAGTCTCCAAGCATCGCACCAAGCTTTTTGCGTCCGCTTTCAATAAGTTCTCCGTCCGCCTTGACAGACACGGGTGTTTTATCGCTTTTTACGTTTGACGTGACACTTCCCGCACCCATGTGTGACTTATATCCGAGAACCGAATCGCCGACGTAATTGAAATGCGGCACCTGAACGCTGTCGAATATGACTGCATTCTTGACCTCACAGGAGTTTCCAACTACAGACCCCTTACCGATGATAGCCTTGCCGCGTATATACGCGCAATGCCTTATCTCTGCTCCTTCATCGATAATACACGGCCCGTTTATTTCGGCACTTTTCGCAACTGTCGCGCTTTTTGCTATCCATACGTCGTTCCCCTGCTTTTCAAAAAGCTCAGGGTCAAGTGTTTGACCAAGCTTTATTATAAAGCCGCCTATGTCGTCAAGCACATCCCAAGGATAGACCGCACTTTCAAAAAGCTCTGATGCGATAGTTTTGCCAAGATCAAAAAGCTCCTGTGTCTTCGGTATTTTTCCCATATCTCACACCTCCCTTCAAAAATTATAGCGTGAAAACCACGCTTATTATATTATATCATATATTGTGTATTTTTGCAACAACAGCGAAAAATGTTTACAACCACAAAAGCAGGACGGATGCTCCGTCCTGCTTTTGCTTTTTTACTTAACCTCAACAACAACCTTGTCAAAGATATCAACGCAGTTTGTTCCTACCTGTATCTCAAATTCTCCGGGTTCTATAACGAGCTGTGCCTTGCCGTTAAAGTAGTTGAACGCGCTCTTGTCAAGAGTAAACGTCACAGTCTTGCTCTTGCCCTTCTTAATGAACACCTTTTCAAAGGCTTTAAGCTCCTTGATCGGTCTTGTCATTGTTGATACAAGGTCGTTTACATAAAGCTGTACGATCTCATAGCCGTCGTACTTACCTGTGTTCTTTACGGTTACCTTTACCTTGAACTTGCCGTCCTTTTCAAGCTTCTTAAGCTCAATCTCATTCTTGTCTATCGTAAGATCGCTGTATTCGAAGGTTGTATATGACTTACCGTAGCCGAACGGATACAGGGGTGTATCTACCGTATCGGCATAGTTAATGGTATCAAA
>JAGCNJ010000011.1 GCA_017646005.1 Clostridia bacterium
CGGATTCACCGCTTACACAACCTCTAACGTTTTAAAGGGCTCGGGAATTTCTTCTTCCGCAGCATTCGAGGTACAGGTATGTAACGTACTTAACCATTTCTACAACGAGGGCAAGATAGACGCCCCCGAGCTTGCAAAGATCTCTCAGTATGCAGAGAACGTATTCTTCGGTAAGCCGAGCGGACTTATGGACCAGACCGCGTGTGCTGTCGGCGGCTTTGTTGCCATTGACTTCAAGGACCCCAAGAACCCGATTATCGAAAAGCTCGATTTTGACCTCACAGGTGCCGGATATTCACTTTGTATCGTAAACACGGGCGGAAACCACGCTGACCTTAACGACGATTACGCATCCGTACCCGCGGAAATGAAGGCTGTTGCCGCACACTTCGGCAAGCAGGTTTTAAGAGAGGTATGCACAGACGAAATTATCGCCGCTATCCCCGCTTTGCGCGAAAAGGTAGGCGACCGTGCTATTATGAGAGCGCTTCACTTCAAGGCAGAAAACGAGCGCGTTACATATCAGACAGAGGCGCTTCGCAAGAACGATATCGCAACCTTCTTCAAGGGCGTTCACGAATCGGGAAGCTCAAGCTTCAAGTATCTCCAGAACGTATACACAACGAAAAACGTAAGCGAGCAGGGACTTTCGCTCGCACTCTGCCTTGCCGAAAAGGTGCTTACAGGACGTGACGCGGCATGGCGTGTTCACGGCGGCGGCTTTGCAGGAACAATTCAGGCGTTTATCAAGAACGAGGATATTGCAGATTTCAAGAAGGTGCTTGACGGCGCATTCGGCGAGGGTGCTACAACCGTTCTTAAGGTTCGTCCCTTCGGCGCTATAAAGATTTCGTAATGTCTGAAAAGACAAATCTACCCACAATATACACGCTCTTTTCCGGCTCAAAGGGTAACTGTGCCTATATAAAATATGGCGACACAGAAATACTTATTGACGCCGGAATGGGTGTGCGCTCGATCGGATGCGCGCTCAAAAGTGTCGGAAGCTCGCTTGAAAATATAAGCGATATCTTCATAACCCACGACCACAGCGACCACACGCGCGGACTTGAGGCGATATGCTCGAAATTTTCACCGCGTGTGCATATCACCGCACGCTCGGCAGAGGTTATAATAAATTCACAGACACCAAATCTCAGGGAAAAGGCGTGTATCCATCCGACAGAATATACCGAAAAGGTCGGGGATATAGAAATATCTTCATTCCAAACGCCTCACGACAGTAAGGCTTCGGTGGGATATATTCTGAAAATGCCATATCACACCGTAGGTTACGCCACCGACATCGGGTATATTTCGGATACGGTACGAGAGGCTCTCACCGGGGTCGATTCGGTGATACTTGAGGCAAATCACGATGTTGATATGCTTCTTGACGGGAATTATCCCGAATTCTTAAAGGAACGGATACTTTCCAAAAAAGGGCATCTTTCAAACGATTCTGCCGCAGAGCTTGCATCGTATCTTGCCGAAAACGGTACGAAAAGCTTCCTGCTCGCTCACCTGTCCGAGCAGAACAACGACCCCGAAATAGCCTTCGGCGCAGTATACTGCGCTCTGTCAAACCCCGCTTTGCGCGGTATAATACTCAAAGTTGCAGAGCCGTCTGTGCCGACAAGGCTTTTGTAAAAAGGACTATTTATGACAGTAAACGTGATATTTGTTGGTGCGCTGAAGGAAAAATTTTTCGCAGAGGCGGTTGCCGAATACGAAAAAAGACTTTTGGCGTACTGCAAGGTAAACAACATCATAATAAAGGACGAAAGACTGAGCGACAAGCCCTCGGCGGCTGAAATTTCAGCCGCGCTTGAAAAGGAGGGGGAGCGGATACTCGCAGCCCTTCCCGCGCGCTCATACAAGATCGCGCTCTGCGTCGAGGGAAAGCAGCTTAAAAGCGAGGATTTCGCCGCGCTTTTTGATAACGTAGCCACAAACGGCTACGGGGAAATAAGCTTTATCATCGGCGGCTCGTTCGGACTTAGCGAAAAGGTCAAAGCCGCCTGCGATAAAAGACTTTCGGTGTCACTTATGACCTTCCCCCACCGTATGATGCGCGTGATCCTTCTTGAGCAGGTATACCGCGCATACAATATTTTAGGCGGCGGAAAATACCACAAATAATAAAAAATCGGAGTTTTTATGAACAAAATCGGTTCAGCTTTGCAAAGCCTTGCCGCGCTTTTGCTTTTTGCGCTTGCTTTGCTGTTTATATACGCCTACGCGTCGGGTATGATAACCGACGGCTCACACGAGGCTCCGCCCGTAACCGAGCCGGGCGTTGAAATGCCAAAAAAAGAAAGCGAGCTTGATATCTTCTTGCGCTCACTTTCAAGGTCGGTATCGGGCAACACTGTCACCGACACTTACGATGCGGATATGATGAAGCTTACACTGAGCTCTCTTGACGAATTCAGCCTTAAAAGCGAGCACTCGCTTTCAAAAAAGACGGTGAAAATACCCGTACGTATTCCCGATGAGATATTCGGCACCTATACGACCGAGCTTAAGGAGAGTGAAGCCGACCGCGTGCAGATCGAGCTTTACGACGGCAAGCTTATAGTCGATCGCGGCACCCATCTTGAGCTTTACGGTGATGCCGGCGTGAATATAAGCGACAATTTCACGCTCACGCCCGCGTACATCCGCGACGATAACGGATACGCACTTTATTCGGGTACAGACGGGTACTATAAGGTCGTCGAAAACGCGCTTGTAAGAAGCGGTCATACCAAAAATCTGCTTGAACGACCGATAGAGTACGAAAACACCCCCGATTTCGCAAATGGCGGCAAAGGAAGATATGCTGTAGAAAAGGAAACCGAGGACGGTGTGCGCACAGCCCTTTGCGATTCCGACGGACTTGAGCTTACGGGCTATGATTATCTGCGCATATTCAACTTCTCCGAGGGGCTTGCCGCGGCAGTCTTGCCCGACGGCAGTATCTCTTTTATAGACAAGGACGGAAAGGTTGTAATCGAGGGTGTTCACACCTACAGAAACACCTCCGACCGTCACGTAGACAGAATGTACGTGCTTCCCGACACCTTCGGCGCAGAGTCGATAGGTCAATTATATTTTGATAACGGCATCGCCATTGTAAGAGAAAAAACGGTCGATTACGTTTACAAGGAAAATACCATCTCCGACACAAGCGCGGTCATAAAGTCAAACGGCGAAAGGCTTGCCGTTTTGCCCGACTATAACATAATTTCCGCGTCAGACGGCGCTGTGGTAGTCGAGCGTAACGGAAGATACGGCGTATTTACGGCAGACGAGCGTTGGTCGCTTCAGCCTGTATATGAAAAAATCGAGCCCTTTTACGAGGGGCTTGCGGTCGTGAAGCAGGGTGAAAAATACGCACTTTACGATACATCGGGAAATGTCGTTTTACCCGCGATTTTTGACTATATTTCTCCCGTATCTATGGGTAAAATAATCGCATACGAGCAAGAAATGGGCTTTATGCTTTTTGAAAAGCAGAAAATACAAGGATAAAGGAACAGATTATGAAAGAGGTTTTACTTCTTAAATACGGTGAGCTTATTCTCAAGGGCGCGAACAAAAACGTCTTTGAAAATACCATGCTCAGAGATATAAGACGCAAGGTCGCGCCGTTTGGCGATTTTGAGGTAAGAAAGGCTCAAAGCACGGTTTTCGTCGAGCCAAAAGACGATTTTGCCGATATTGACGGCGCGCTCGATGCCTGCCTTAAAATATTCGGCATCTCCTCGATATGCCGCGCGGCTGTGTGCGAAAAGAATATGGACACGATACTTCAGACCGTAAAGGACTACGTGCCCGATTTTATGCGCGCCTGCAAGAGCTTCAAGGCAGACGCGAGAAGAAGCGACAAGGCTTTCCCCTACAAATCCCCGCAGATATCGGCAGAGGTAGGCGGTGCGGTATTATCGGCACTTCCCGGCATAAAGGTTGACGTAAACAACCCCGATATCGTGGTTATGGTCGAAATACGCGAATCTGCGGCATATATTCACGCAGGAAAATTCAGGGGTGCGGGCGGTATGCCTGCAGGCTCAAGCGGACGCGGTCTGCTTTTGCTTTCGGGCGGCATAGACAGCCCGGTTGCCGGATATATGATGGCGAAGCGCGGCGTTGAGATCGAAGCTTTACACTTTGAAAGCTTCCCTTACACAAGCGAAAGAGCGCGCGAAAAGGTGCTTGAGCTTGCGCGCATCCTTTCATACTACACGCCATACGGCATAAAGGTACACGTAATATCGCTCACACATATCCAAGAGGAATTAAAAAACAACTGCGAGGAGGACTATTTCACTCTCCTTTTGCGCAGATATATGATGCATCTTGCCTCACGCGTTGCAAAGCAGTATAATTGCAGGGCGCTTATTACGGGAGAAAGCCTTGCGCAGGTCGCAAGCCAGACTATGCAGGCGATCGCGGTCACCGATAACGCCGCAGATCTGCCCGTATTCAGACCTGCCATCGGTATGGACAAGGAGGAGATCATTCAGACAGCAAGAAAAATCGGGACGTTTGATACCTCGATTTTGCCGTATGAGGACTGCTGTACCGTATTCACTCCGCGCCATCCGCGCACCAAGCCCGAGCTTGAAAAGGTACTCGTTCAGGAAAACAAGCTCGACTTCAAGGCTCTTGCCGATGAAGCGTTTGAGTCGATGTATACCGTCGAAATCAAGCCCGAGTGATAATTTTTCGGCTGTTTGATGGTCAAAAGCAAAGAAACTCTTGACAAAACGCCGATTTTTAGTTACAATTATAGTATGTGTAATTGTAAAATGCGGATAGTGTTTCGTTTTTTACTATACATAAATTATTTTTATTCCAAGGAGGTGTAAATAGTGGAATTTAATATTATGTCTGCAATTGTTGCAGTCGTAGCGATCATCGTCGGTCTCGGACTTGGCTTTTTAGGCGGCGTTATCTACCGCAAAAAGGTTGCCGAAGCTGAAATCGGTTCCGCAGAGGAACAGGCGAAGAGAATCGTGGACGACGGCTTCAAGGAAGCTGAAACGCTTAAAAAAGAAGCGCTTTTGGAAGCCAAGGAAGAGATCTTAAAGCAAAAGAACGAATCCGAACGCGAAATCAAGGAGCGCAGAAGCGAGCTTTCCAAGCAGGAATCGCGTGTTGCAAAGAGAGAAGAAACTCTTGAACGCAAGCTCGAAAGCCTTGAACTCAAGGAAGAAACCCTTTCTGCCAAGATCAAGGAAAACGAGGAGGCGGCAGCCGAGATCGCAAAGCTTAAGGAAAGCGAGCTGCAGACCCTTGAAAAGCTCTCCGGGCTCACCTGTGAGCAGGCTAAGGCTGAGATCATCGCAAGACTCGACGATGAGATCCGTCACGAAAAGGCCATGCGCCTTGCCGAATACGAGCAGCAGTTCAAGGATGAGGCGGATGAAAAGGCAAAGAACATTCTTGCTCTCTCAATCCAGAGATGTGCCGCCGATCTCGTTACCGAGGCTACGGTTTCTGTTGTTAACCTGCCCGGCGACGAAATGAAGTGTCGAATAATCGGTCGTGAAGGACGTAATATCCACGCGATCGAGGCTATGACAGGCGTTGACCTTATAATCGACGATACGCCTGAGGCTATCACCCTTTCAAGCTTTGATCCCATCAGAAGAGAGGTCGCAAGGATCGCTCTTGAAAAGCTTATCGGAGACGGACGTATCCATCCCGCACGCATCGAGGAAACTGTTGAACGCGCTCGCCGTGAGCTCGACGCAGTTATCAAGCAGGCAGGCGAACAGGCTACCTACGAAACCGGTATACACGGTCTTAATCCTGAGCTTATCAAGCTTTTGGGTAGACTTAAATACCGTACAAGCTACGGTCAGAACGTACTTAATCACTCAATCGAGGTTTCGATACTCTCGGGTATGATCGCGGACGAGCTCGGTGTAGACAGTATGCCCGCTAAGCGCGCAGGACTTTTACACGATATCGGTAAGGCTCTTACACAGGAAATCGAAGGCTCTCACGTACAGCTCGGTGTTGAAATCGCCAAGAAGTACAAGGAAAACAAGGAAATCATCCACGCTATTGAGGCGCACCACGGCGACGTTGAGCCCTCAACCATCACAGCGATCATCGTACAGGCGGCAGATGCAATCTCTGCGGCACGTCCCGGAGCTCGCCGTGAGGATCTTGAAAACTACATCAAGCGTTTGCAGAAGCTTGAAGAAATCACAAACAGCTTCAGCGGCGTAGAAAAATCGTTTGCAATCCAGGCAGGACGCGAGGTTCGTATCGCTGTCAAGCCCGAACAGGTCAATGACGAGCAGATGATCGTTATTGCAAGAGAAATTGTAAACAAGATCGAAAGCGAATTGCAATATCCCGGTCAGATCAAGGTTCATCTGATACGCGAAAGCCGTGCAATAGATTACGCGAAGTAATCACGGCAAGGGATTTTAAGATATATATAGCTTAATCGCAATTACCGCGCAAAAGCGCTCACGCTTTAGCGTTAATATATATCAAATGAATACGGAGAAGGCATTTGCCTTCTCCGTATAATAATATCCGGACCCGTATTTTCCGGGCGAAAGGAATATCCTATGAATCTACGTTTTCTTTCTCTATTTGTAAAAAACATAAACGACGGCTCTGAGCTTACACGACAAAAATGCGGTAAGGCGGCAAGCATTATCGGCATTGTATCAAACGTCATTCTTTTCATAATCAAGCTGATGATCGGTCTTGCAGCGTCGAGTATTTCGATAATCGCTGACGCCGTGAACAATATCACCGACGCGGGCAGCGCGGTCATCACGCTTATCGGCTTCAAGCTTTCCGAAAAGCCCGCCGATGACGAGCATCCTTACGGTCACGCGCGCATCGAATACCTTTCGGGCTTCATCGTTTCGCTTATCATAGCCGTGCTCGGAGTGCAGTTCTTAAAGGATTCGGTCATTACTATAATCGACGGAACACGTTCGGTCTACAGCATTTCGTCTATAGTTATTCTGATTATCGCGATACTTATAAAGCTGTGGCAGGCATCCTTTTACAAGACGGTTGGAAAGCATATCGCGTCAGGCTCGCTTATAGCGACCGCCGCTGACAGCCGCAACGACGTGATATCGACCCTTGCCGTGCTTGCAGGTGCTGTGATCTCAAAAATTTTCGATATTAACATCGACGGATACCTCGGCGTTGCGATCGCCGCATTCATCATTTATTCGGGAATAAAGCTTATAATCGAAACGGCTGACCCGATACTCGGTGTCGCCCCCGACGATACGCTTGTGTGCGAGATAGGTGAAAAAATTCTTTCCTATGACGGAATTTTAGGCATACACGATCTTATAATCCACAACTACGGAAGCGGAAGATGCTTTGCCTCTGTACACTGTGAGGTTGCGGCAAGCGAGGATATTCTCAAAAGCCACGATCTTATCGACAACATCGAATTTGATTTTCTGCGCCAAAAAAACATCCAGCTCGTTATCCATATGGACCCCGTAGTCACCGACAACGATGCGGTAACCGCACTGAAAATGGCAACGGGAGACATTCTCACACGCCTTTCTGCTCAGCTTGGCGAGCCGATATCCATGCACGATTTCAGAGTCGTTTTCGGTCAGACTCACACGAATATCATATTCGACGTTGTTATAAATCACTCCTTCAAGAGCGACACGCGCACCCTTTGCGATATGATAGAGACAGAGGTGAAAAAGATCGACCCGTCGTACAACACGGTCATCTGCGTTGACAGGAATTACATCAGCACGTCGGCGATATAGTAATATTTCTAATAATCTCCATAAGATTTTTATATTATTTCGATAAGATATATTATAAAATTTAATTAAAGGGACGGCAAAGCTCTTTGCCGTCCTCTTTTATTCTTGATTTCCGGGAGAAAAATATGGAACAGCTAAAGAAGATAGGAAGCATCAAGCCGAAAAGCTCAAGGGAGATCACACACTCCAAAATAAGTCTCGGCTTTGAAAAGCTTGACCGCGCAGTATTTGACCCCGCCAAAACCTACGACCACGTTGCCGCGCTTGGCGTTAAGCTTGCGCGTATACAGTCGGGCTGGGCAAGAACCGAAAAGAAAAAGGGAGTGTACTCCTTTGAGTGGCTTGACGATATCGTTGATAACTTCACAAGCCGCGGCATCGAGCCTTGGCTCTGCCTTTGCTACGGAAACGCGCTGTATACCCCTGCGGCTGAAAAGGTGTTCGGCGCGGTAGGCTGCCCCCCGATCCACACAGAAGAGGAGATACGCGGCTGGGAAAACTACGTCAAGGCTGTAGCTACACGCTACGCAGGCAAGGTCAACTACTTTGAAATATGGAACGAGCCGGACTGGACCGGCTTCTGGAAGCACGGCGTGAATCCGACCGAATTCGGCGAGTTTACAAACACCACGGCGAAATATATCCGCACAGTACGCCCTGATGCAAAAATAATCGGAGGCGTTGTAAGCATACGAAACATCCACTTCTTGAACACCGCGCTCAAGGCAGGTCTTGCCGAGAACATCGATTTTGTTTCTTTCCACGAATACACTCACGACGAAAGAGACGTTTTTGAGAAGGTTGACACCTACCGCTCGCTTGTAAAATCCTACAATCCCAAAATCGAGCTTATACAGGGAGAATCCGGCTCACAGTCGCGCAGCGGCGGACACGGTGCGCTCTGGGCGGCGGCATGGACGGAGGAAAAGCAGGCAAAGCAGCTTGCACGTCACACGATCGCCGATTTTATAACCGACGTGCATTTTACCTCCTACTTCACCTGCGTTGATATGGTCGAGGCTATAAACGGAGTCGTCGGAGACAAGATTTCGTTCTCGGATTTCGGCTATTTCGGCGTGCTCGGTCAGGATTTTGACAATAACGGCGACCCGCTCGGCAACTATCGCAGAAAGCCTTCGTATTACGTGCTTCAGAACATATGCTCAATATTCACCGGCGACTTCAAGGTTTGCACTGTGCCGACCTTCGTTCATCCGCACTTCAGCGATAGAATGATCGACAGACAGCCGAAAAGATACGAGCTTACTACAGGCTCATTTGAAAATGAAGGCGGAAAAATATTCGCGTACTGGTATCCCTCAAACATACTCTCTACGTCATATTTCGGCTCAATAACCCTTGAATTTTACTCGGAATACAAGGATATGAAGCTTATTGACATAATGGACGGCTCTATATATGAGATGCCCGAAAAGATGATAGAGGACAAGGGTGACGGAGTATATATCATCAAGGAGCTTCCGATAAAGTATACTCCCCTCTTACTCATGCTCGGCGATTTTTATAAGGAGTCATGACCACCAGCCGTGCTGGTGGCTTGCAATAGCCCCCTTGGGTCATTTCACACGCTGAGCCTATAGGCTCGTCGAAATACCTGCCACTTGCGGTAATTGCCATGCCGCCACAGATGTGGCAATCGCATTATTTTGCCTTCCCCAGTGGGGGAAGGTGGCAGCCGTAGGCTGACGGATGAGGTGTCCTTTACGCAAAGTAACTCCTCATCCACCGCTATCGCGGTCCCCCTTCTCCCGCAGGAGAAGGCTACTTGCCCCTTGCTTCGCTCGGATAAATATTTGGGGCATAGCTAAAGCTTTTTGGAACCACCAGCACTGCTGGTGGTTTTCATCTTAACAATAAAGAAAAAAGGCAGTTTTAACTGCCTTTTTTTGCGGACTGATTTTTATATCTCCTGCGGCGTATACTGCTTTTCAAGCTTATTAAGCATCGGCAGGATAATTATAAGATAAATTCCGATAGTCAAAAGCCAGCTTATCGGATAAACTATGTATATCATCTCAACACAGGGATTTAATAAATACACCGTTTCAAGCCAAAGTATCCTAAACAAACAGCTTCCGATAAGGCATACGAGCGTCGCTACCACAGATTTGCCAAGCCCTCTCATAATGCTTGAGCAAACGTCCATTATTCCGCACAGATAATACGTGCCTCCGAGTATCAGTATACGCGTGCAGGCAACCTCAATAACGGCGGGGTCATCGCTTATGATGGAACAAAGCTCGCGGTCGAATAACAGCACACCTCCGCCTACGATCATTCCGACACCCGCAGAAAGTATCATCGCACGCCACATGATCTTCTTTATCCTGTCGATCCTGCCCGCGCCGTAATTCTGACCTGTAAAGGATATCGCCGCGGCTGCAACCGCATACATCGCATTGTAAATAAATCCGTCAAGCTGGCTTGCAACCGTGTTGCCTGCCATAACCGTCTTTCCAAGCTCGTTGAAGGCAGATTGGATGAGTAGATTTGAAATGGAAAACATACTCGTCTGTATTCCCGACGGTATGCCGATTTTTAACATATCGAAAAATTCTTCCTTATATATGCGCAGATATCCAAGTTCAAGCCTGCTGTAGCCTTCCTCCTTAAACATTACCGCAAGCGACAGTATTGCAGAAACAAGCTGGGACGCAACCGTTGCAATGGCAACTCCCTCTACCGTCATATGGCAGACAAGGATGAAAAACACGTTAAGAACGACGTTTATAACACCGCCGATGCAAAGGAAGATCATCGGTCTTTTCGTGTCGCCTACCGCGCGCAGAATAGCCGCGCAGAAATTATAAAGCATAACGACAGGCATACCAAGGAAGTATATTTTTAGGTATGTCGCCGCCATATCTATGACAGCGGGGTCACACTTTGTCCATACAAGAATGCTTCTCACGCTGATAATGCCGACTATGACAAGAAAGCCTCCGAACAGAAGGCTCGATATGACCGCACATCCGACGCTTTTTCTTGCCTTTTCGGTGTTCTGCGCACCCGCAAAGCGTGCAACCACCACGTTTGCGCCAACCGAAATTCCTGTAAAAAGGCAGGTCATAAGGTTTATAATCGCGCCTGTTGAGCCGACCGCCGCAACAGCATCATCGCCGATGAGAATACCGAGCACGGCAATATCCGTGGCGTTGAACACAAGCTGAAGCACGAAGGTCGCCATCAGCGGCAGTGAATATATGATGAGCTTCTTGAATATCGGCCCATCGCACATATTCATTTCGTTTTTTGATCTAACAACAATTCTCCCGCCAGTATCTGCCATTCAAAGCTCCTTTAATTCTGTACGCGCGCTCACAATAGAGCTTAAGCATGAAACAAACCTCGCACTTGTAATATGTGAAAAATCTCTGTCCTGCCCGATCCCGAACACTGCCCTTATAAAATCAATATCCCCGTGAGCAAGGCATTCGCTTATCTCCCGTCTTGTCTGTCTTTCAACAGCGCCTGCGCTAATACCGTTTAGCTTCGCAATTGCGGGATAAAGCTGTTTTGTCACCGAGTCTGACATTTCCGGATTGTGCATCAGAAGATGCACCGCCTCGCGGATATATTTCGTGCCGGCAGTACATGGCTTTAAGCCGACAGAGTTAAACAGCGCGCTTATGATCTCATCTGCGCTCTCACGCCTGCGGGCGGCTTCTTTGAGCCTATAAAGCTGTAGCTCTCGTATTTTGCCGATCATGGCAAAAAGGAACTCCGCGGATGCGGGAGATCTGAACATGAATACAGGCTCGTCATCCCCAAGAAGCACACTTTTCGTAAGGCTTTTTGAAAGTAATATTATCTCGGTTTCGGGTACATACGGTTGGTCTGTACGGACTTTCCGGATGATACGGGTTATATCTCCACTGTAAAAAAGCGAATCGTCAGCTATAATAATGCTGTAATAAATATCGTTTATGCACTTAAAGACGTCATCCCGACAGAATACGGTGTCAAGCCTTAAGCCGTGCGTTGCAACAAGCTTATCTGCAATCGCTCTGCTTTCACCGGTGTCCTCAAGTGCAAGCAGTATATGCATTTCAGTTTCCATCAGTGTAAATATATGCGCTTGAATTCCTCGATGCTTTTTATGCTGTCCATCGTCGGGTGGTATTCAAGACCGCATGCCCCGGTATATCCTGCATCATCAATCGCCTTAAATATTACCTTGTAATCGCTTTCACCAAACTGAAGCTCACATCTTCCCGGATGACCCGCGCTGTGAAGATGCGCGATACAGTCAAGATTTTTTGTAACATTCGGGATAATATTTCCCTCCATTATCTGCTGGTGGTAAATATCGTACACTACCTTTACAAGCGGATGGTCCACCTCGCGGATTATGTCAAATGCCTCGCTTGATTGCCACAGATAATATCCCGGATGGTCAACGTAGGTGTTAAGCGGCTCGATCATAACCGTAACACCGCTTTCCTCAAGTATCGGGCGCGCAAGCTTTAATGCCGTCACGATGCTTTCGTGCTGATACGCACGCTCTGCACCCGTGTCGTTGCCAACCTGAGTGATAAGTCGCTTTACTCCCATTTTATTTGCCGCCGCACAGCTTTCCTTTAAGCCATCAAGCCATTTTGTACGCATTTCGGGAGAAGTCATATTGAATTCGGTAGTACACATGCTCATAAGCTCAACGCCGCTTTCAAGACAGGTCTCTCTTACCTTGTCAAAGTTAAGACCTTTCCAGTTGTAGGTCTCCGCGGCATCAAAGCCGAGCTTTTTTACAGTGCGGATAGCATCTGTAAAGTCCATGTCCCCGAAAAAGCAGGGGATCGGTATACATATTCTCATAATCTCCTCCGTTCCACCGCGCAAGGCGGTATTGCTCTTACCTAATTATAGTTCACTTAACATAATATGTCAATAGAAAAAAGGTACAAAGAAACAATATTTTACACAGCTCTCACTGTTTGACAAAATCCTTGTCTTATGGTATACTGTGAAAAAAAGGGGGGGAGAGCCGTGAATATTAAAAAATCGCACAGAAACAAGACTATATCCGCGCCGCTTTCAGAGCTTGAAAGATATTCGGCGCGCGTTATCGACGCCGCCTTTCTCAAAAATGAAAACTCCGTCACCGATAAGACGGTAAACGGCGATATGCTTGAAATATGCGCGCTTTTGCCTCATAAAAGCTTTGATCTTGTAATCGCCGATCCCCCGTACAATCTTCGCAAAAAATTCGGTGACACAATATTTACAAAGAAAAACGCCGAAGCTTACGAAAGCTACACGCGCAAATGGCTCTCCGCCGTAAAGCCGCTTATAAAAGATAACGGCAGTATATACGTCTGCTGTGACTGGGAAAGCAGTCTTATAATCGGGCGCGTGCTCGGTGAATTTTTCTGCGTACGCAACCGTATCACCTGGCAAAGAGAAAAAGGCCGCGGCGCAAAGTCAAATTGGAAAAACGGCTGCGAGGATATCTGGTTCGCAACAGTATCCGATAATTATACCTTTAACCTTGATGCGGTCAAGGTGAGAAAAAAGGTGCTCGCGCCCTACCGCGAAAACGGTAAGCCAAAAGATTGGCAGACAGAAAAGGACGGAAAATTCCGCGATACCTGCCCGTCAAATTTCTGGGATGATATCACCGTTCCCTTCTGGTCAATGCCCGAAAATACCGCGCATCCGACCCAAAAGCCCGAAAAGCTCATCGCTAAGCTTATACTCGCAAGCTCAAATCCGGGCGATACGGTGCTTGACCCATTCTCCGGCTCCGGTACTACAAGCGTTACCGCAAAAAAACTCGGTCGCCATTACCTCGGTATCGAGCTCGATCCCGGGTACTGCGCCTGGACAGAATTGCGCCTCGAAATCGCAGATAACGACAAGCGAATACAAGGCTACGAGGACGGTTTTTTCAAGGACAGGAATATGTAAAAGGTTTGGCTTTTTAGGTTTTAGAGGTTTTAGAGAGGGTGAGCTTTTTGTAAAAAGCTCACCCTCTCGTATAATAAAACAAATACAAAAAACTCACTTAAGCCTCTTGTCAGACTTGGTAGCGAGGCGAGTGCCGAGCGACTGGAATATCTTTACCAAAAGGATAAGAAGCACGACGGCGATCATCATAACAAGATATTTATAGCGATAATAGCCGTAGTTAATAGCAATCTTACCGAGTCCGCCGCCGCCGATGATACCACTCATTGCGCTATAGCCGAGTATTGTAATAACGGCGGTGGTAGCGTTAGTCAAAAGCGAGGGCACGCTTTCGGGGATCATTACCTTTGTGATGATCTGGAAAGGAGTTGCGCCCATACTTTGTGCGGCTTCGATTATATTCGGGCTAACCTCACGAAGACTTGTTTCCACGAGTCTTGCGATAAACGGGAAGGCGGCGATAACGAGCGGCACGATAGAGGCTACCGTACCGACGGTAGTACCGACGATAAGTCTTGTAAGAGGGAAGACGAGGATCATAAGTATAAGGAACGGCACCGAGCGCAAAAGGTTTATGACCACGTTAAGTATCTGCATAAGCCAGGCGGGAAGCGGATAAACGCCGTTCTTTTCTCCTGCCACGAGAAGTACTCCGAGCGGCAGACCGAGAATTATTGCAAATGCGGTTGAAAGGACGGTCACATAGAGAGTTTCCCAGACTGCAACGGGGAACTCGTTTACGAAGATTTCAAGCGCATCGGAAAGTGCCTTTGAAGAAAACATTTTTTCAAGCATCAGCGTTTACCTCCTCAACGTGAACGTCTGCGGTCATTTCAAGATATTCTTTGACCTTGCGCACACACTCTTCATCCTCGACACCCAAAAGCATATTTCCGTAGACCTTATCGCCTATGCACTTGGTCGAAGCGGCAAGAATATTGGCGCAGATACCTATATCAACAGCCATTTTTGTTATCATAGGTGTTTTTGTAGCGAAAGCGCCGTTGAAAACGACCCTGAGCTTTCTTTCGTGCGAATCGATTATCTCGTTAGCGCCGTCGGGGAAAACGAGTCTTTTCGCCGCAGATGACTGAGGCTTTGAGAATACTGTAGCCACAGTGCCCTCCTCGGCGACCATTCCGCCGTCGAGTATAGCAACGCGGTTGCATATTTCCTCGACCACGCTCATCTGATGCGTGATTATGATGACCGTGATACCGAGTCGCTCGTTAATCTCGCGGATAAGCGAAAGTATCGAGTGGGTGGTATTCGGGTCAAGCGCGCTTGTTGCCTCGTCGCAAAGAAGTATCTCGGGATCGGTAGCCAAAGCGCGTGCGATAGCGATTCTCTGCTGCTGACCGCCCGAAAGCTGTGCCGGATATGCATTAGCCTTATCGGGAAGTCCGACGATCTCAAGAAGCTCAAGCGCACGCTTGCGCGCAGATTTTTTATCAACGCCCGCAAGCTCAAGCGGGAAGCAGATATTCTTAAGGCAGGTGCGCTGCATAAGCAGGTTGAAGCCCTGGAATATCATGGTTACCTTACGGCGTGTCTTTATAAGCTCGGCATCGCTTAAAGCACCGATATCGGTGCCGTTTATAAGCACCTTACCGTCACTCGGGCGTTCAAGCATATTGATGCAACGCACAAGCGTGCTTTTGCCCGCGCCGCTCATACCGATGATACCGTAGATATCGCCGTCATTTATGGTAAGCGACACGTTCTTGAGCGCATCGACTCTGCCGTCGGCAACGTCAAAGGATTTTGACAGATTTACAATTTCGATCATTTTTATCTCCGCTACACAAATACAGTTTACCGCAGAGGTGACTCTGCGGTAACGTAGTTATTATATTTTCTTAATCTTACTTGAGAGCGTCAAGTGTAGTCTGCTTACCGCCGTAAAGTCCGAGAGGCTCAACGTGGATCGCAGCCGCGGAAACGATATGAGTTCCGTTTTCTGCGTTGAAGTCGTCAAGGTAAGGAACGTGCTGGAAGTAGTTAGCGTCGATCTCTCCGCTTTCTACAACGTTGTTGGGCTGTACGTAGTCGGTAAACTCAACGATCTCAAGAGTGATGTTCTTTTCAGCAAGGATATCCTTTGCGATAGCAAGGATCTCTGCGTGGGGTGCGGGAGAAGCCGCAACCGAGATCTTTTCGCCGTCGAGAGCCGCATAATCAACGTCAGCGTCAAAACCGTCGCCGGGATTTTCAACAACGCTTACAACTGCGCCCGCGTATGTTTCTGTGATAAAGTCTGCAACAGCTTTGCTTTCAAGAGCTGCAACGAGAGCCTTTACCTTATCTGTGTTTTCGTTACCTTCCTTAACAGCAACGATGTTGCTGTAAGCGGAAGCGGCACCCTCCATAGCAAGAGCCTGTTCCATGGGATTCATTTCAGCCGCGATAGCGTAGTTGGAATTGATGACAGCGTAGTCAACGTCCTGAAGTACGTTGGGAAGCTGAGCAGCTTCAACCTCTTTGAAATCGATATTCTTGGGGTTTTCGGCGATGTCAAGGATAGTAGCGGTAATGCCTGCGCCCTCCTTAAGAGTGATAAAGCCGAGAGCTTCAAGAAGTAAAAGTGCGCGTGCTTCATTTGTGGTATCGTTGGGAACCGCGATCGTGAGTGCAGCATCCTTTCCGCAGGAAGCAAGTGCAAGTGCGGATGTAAGAAGGATAACTGCAGCGAGAACGAGTGATAATGCCTTTTTCATAGTGTTTTTCTCCTTAATATGTAAAAATAAATCGAATTAAGCAAGCCGCGTAAAACCGAGAGAACACGGTTCTTGCAACTTTTATGCTTGGCGTAATTATATCACTAAAGACACGATATGTCAATAGAACAGAAGAATTTTATTCCTCCGAGGAATCGGGGATGACCGAGGAATTGCTCTTTACCGATTTAAGCACGAAGTGCGTACGGGTAGACTGTACACCCGAAACGCTCTTTATCTTACGGTGGAGCTTTTCAAGGCTGTCGGAGGTATCTGTGAAGATCTTGAGCATAAAATCGTATTCGCCTGTGAGATAGTAGCAGGACTGTATGCTTTCGGTTTCCCTTACCATATCTGCAAAAACGTCGTAGTATTTCGGATGCTCAAGGCTTACCTCCATAAGAGCGATGAGGTCGTTGCCGAGCTGCTTCTGGTTAAGTGTTATCGTATATCTTTCAATGGTGTTGTTTGCTTCAAGCTTCTTTATTCGTTCGATTACAGCAGAAACCGAAAGGTTGATCTTTTTGCTGATATCGGATGCCTTCATTCGCGCGTTTTCTTTAAGGCATGAGAGTATTTCGAGGTCTATCTTATCCATAGCTGTGCTCCTTTCAAAGCGTGACCGCATAAATTTTATTTGTGAGTCAATTATACCAAAAAATTTACGGAATGTCAAGAGTTTGACAAACGAAAATATCAAAAAACGCCCGTGCAGATAAAAATATTTTGAAATATTAAAAAATTTCCTCAAAGCTATTGCGTAATTAAAAGCTTTCGTGTATAATTTTATAGGAAATAAAAATAAATGTACGCGAGGTGTTAACAATGAAGGAATATTATCCTATAGAAGTAGCCGGAGTAAAGCGCGATCTCAAGCTTTTTCCGGTAAGCGACACGCTTTCTATCGCGGCGTTCATACTTTTCGGAGACGTTGAATTGACGGTTGCCTGCGCAAAAGCTCTTGCCGATATCGCACCCGAGCACGACGTGCTTGTAACCGCGGAGGCAAAGAGTATTCCGCTTATTCACGAGCTTGCAAAGCAGCTTGGCGAAAACGAATACGTCGTTGCAAGAAAGGGCCCCAAGGTATATATGGAGGACATCGTGACCGTCAAGGTGAATTCGATCACGACCCAAAAGGAGCAGACTCTCTGCATCGGTAAAAAGGAAGCCGAGCTTATGAGAGGCAAGCGCGTGCTTATAATCGACGACGTTATCAGCACGGGCGAATCGCTTAAAGCACTCGAAAAGCTTGTAGAGGCGGTAGACGGTAATATCGTCGGCAAGCTTGCAGTGCTCGCAGAGGGCGATGCCATAAACCGAGAGGATATCACGGTGCTTGCTCCCCTTCCTTTGTTCGACAGCAACGGCGAACCTCTTGAATAATAAAAAATCAGCCGGTCTTTCCGCTCGGAAGGACCGGTAGCTTACGTAAGAAAACGGACAGGTAAAAAAATTGAAGTCAGTTCTTGAATTTGCAAAAAAGAATACGGTCTTTGTCATCGCGGTGATTGCCGCGGTGACAACTGCGTTTATAATCCCGCCCGACAGTGAATACCTCGGATATTTCGATTTCAAGGTGTTGAGCTGTCTTTTTTCTGTGCTTGCGGTAGTCTGCGCTCTGCGAAGCATGCGCTTTTTTTACTCGACAGCACAAAAGATCGTTAAGCGCTTTGATACTGCGCGCAACTGTGTGCTTGCACTCGTGTACATAACCTTTATCGGCTCAATGCTGATAGCAAACGATATGGCGCTCATAACCTTCCTGCCGCTCGGTTATTACGTGCTTAAAACGACCGACAGCAGAAAATATATGGCCTTTCTCTTCATTATGCAGAATATCGCGGCAAATCTCGGCGGTATGCTTACACCCTTCGGAAATCCGCAGAATCTTTACCTTTATTCAAAATTCCATATACCGACACTTGAATTTGTGGAAATTATGCTTCTGCCATTCCTCGTTTCGGTCGCGCTCATGACCGTATGCTGCTTTATATTCGTCGGAAACGAGCATCTGAAGATCACTACCGAGGAAAATCCCCTTGATAAGCGCCGTGTCGCGCTCTATCTTGTGCTTTTTGCCGTATCGATCGTTATGGTGTTCAGAATATTGCCCTATTATATCGGGCTTGCCGTGGTGTTCATAGTCCTTGTGCTCGAAAATCCGAAAGCGCTCAAAAAGGTCGATTATCCCCTGCTTGGCACCTTCGCCGCATTCTTCGTGTTCTCGGGTAATATGGCACGTATTGGCGCAGTCAGAAGCCTCTTTGAATACCTGCTTCATAAAAGCACGCTTTTGTTCAGTATCCTTTCCTGCCAGTTTATCAGCAACGTCCCATCGGCAATTCTTCTCTCGCAGTTTACCGAAAATTACCGTGAGCTGCTGCTCGGCGTCAATATCGGCGGCGTGGGTACTCTCATCTCCTCGCTTGCCAGCCTCATCACTTTCCGTGAATATACTAAACATAATCCCGGCAAGGCGGGCAGCTACCTGCTTCTCTTCTCGGCGTTTAATTTCGGCTTTTTGTTTATTCTTACTGCTATTATGATGGTTGTTTAGTTACTGTTAGGATTCTGTTAGGGAGCTCGAGGGGGGCTTTTTGAGAAAAGCCCCCCTCGAGCTCCCTCTTCAAATAATTTTAAGAAATGGGATTTATAAATTCGCGCTCTGCTGCAACTCGGTTCTGAATGTAGTCACAAGCGAAACAATTCGATGAAACTGTTCATCTATTTGTTCAATCTCAGGGTAGCGGTCCCTGAGATTGAACGCATTTAGTGTAAGAATGTAGCAGAGCGCGAGTTTGCGGCGAAGCAAAAAAATCCCCACTCATTTCACACAGAGTGGGGATAAACGAATAAAGCAAGCCGGATATTGAGAAGTTTTTGCGGGGGAGTCAGAGGGGGAGCTTTTTGTAAAAAGCTCCCCCTCTGAAATAAAAAAATAAAAATAAAACCAAAAAACACACCACATAAAAAGACCTTTTTCTTGCTTTTAACGCTATATAATAGACACACGGCGAAGAAGAGGTGAGGGCATGGTAGTATACGCCGACATACTGTTTCTTGTAAATTTCAGTCTTAACTGGTTTTCGCTATTGTTGACCTCACGGCTTACAAAGCACAGATTAAGGCTTATAAACGGGATATGCGCGGCGGGGATCGGAGCGATTGCGGGAATACTCACGCTGTTTTTTCGCGGCACGCTTGCGATAACGATAACCGAGATAGCATCGACCTTTCTCATGTGTGCGATCGCCTTTAACACGTCGGGTTTTACGACGTACGCGAGGCTTTGCTGCTGTCTTTTTGCTTCGGGGATCACTTTGGGCGGCTCGCTTACGCTGATCTACTCGTTTTTCAACCGCGCGGGGATAGAGCTCAAAAAGCAAAGCGACGTATCAAGCGTGCTGTTCATAATGCTGTCGCTGGCAGTGACGCTTGCCGCGCTTATATTTGAGCGCGTAATGCGCTCACGAAAGAGCATAAACGGCACCGAGCTTCTCATAGAGCATAACGGAAAGAGCCGCCGCGTTTCGCTGTTTTCGGACAGCGGAAATCTTCTTTGCGAGCCGATAAGCGGAAAGCCCGCGATCATTGTAGGCGCGGATAGGCTTGCGGGACTTTTGCCCGAAAGCATACTTGCAAACGATGCGGCAAGTACGCTCGGAAGCACACACAGCACCCGATTCAGACTTATCCCCGCAACCGGAGTATGCGGAAGCGGACTGCTTTTGGGTTTTGTTCCCGACTCACTCAAACTTGAGGGAGAAGACCGTCGCGAGCTTGACGCGATAATTGCAATTGACAAAAGCGAGGCGGGCAGAAAGCGCCGATATGCGATAATACCAAGCTCAATAATATAATGGAGAAAGCTATGAAAAAGTACATAACAAAAATGACCGACGCACTTACAAGGCTGTTTTCAAAAATATTCGGAACACCCCCCGTATATTACGTCAACGGCAGGGACACCCTGCCGCCGCCTCTTGACACTCACGAGGAAAACTTAGTTATAAGCAGGCTTGAAAGCGACCCGGAGGGCGCGCGTCAGACGCTTATCGAGCACAATCTGCGTCTTGTGGTATTCATCGCGAAAAAATTTGAAAGCACGGGCATCGGGCTTGAGGATCTAATCTCTATCGGCACGATAGGACTTATAAAGGCGATCAACACCTTTAAGGCGGACAAGAACATCAAGCTTGCGACATATGCGTCACGGTGCATCGAAAACGAGATACTTATGTTTATACGCAAAAGCTCGCAAAGCAAAAGCGAGCTTTCGATAGACGAGCCGTTAAGCGTGGACTGGGACGGTAACGAGCTTTTGCTTTCGGATATTTTATGCAGTGAAAACGACAGCGTTTTCTGTGACATTGAGCAAAAGGAGGAGCGCGAGATCATAAAAAGCGCGCTTTGCTCGCTTTCCGAGCGGGAAAAGGTCATTATCTCCTTACGCTTCGGACTTGACGGTGCAAGAGAGCGTACACAAAAGGAGCTTGCCGATATGCTCGGCATTTCGCAGTCGTATATTTCCCGTCTTGAGAAGCGGATAATTGCCGATTTAAGGGAAAAACTTGACACAAAATACTGATTTTTTTGAAAAAATAATAAATTTTTTAATTTTTTTTGCAAAATCTCTTGCAAAAGTGTTTTTTTTGTGATATACTAAAGTGCATTGTGAATACGTATACAGTGAGGTGTTAATAATGAAGGAAGGAATTCATCCTAAGTACGAAGAAGTTACGGTAAGATGCGCATGTGGCGAAACTGTCGTAACTAAGTCTACCAAGGGCGATATGCGAGTTGATATCTGCTCCAAGTGCCATCCCTTTTTCACGGGCAAGCAGAAATTCGTAGACAGCGGCGGACGTGTTGATAAGTTCAACCAGCGTCGTAGCAAGGCTGCAAAGTAATAGTTATCGCTTTCGCTTTAGGCAACTACACAACAGAATGGTGGGCAAACTGCGTCCTTACGCGTATGCCCACCATTTGTGTTTTGAGCCTGCATTGGTGTTGTCGGTACCTGTTTTAGTTTGTGGTAATCGTTTGTTACCCTTCCGGGGGAGTTACTTTCATCGCGCGATGAAAGTAACCAAAGCCGCGCCCAAGACAACCTGCGGTTTTCTTGGATAACTTTCCCTTGCGCGAAATTTGAAGATAAGCACCGACCACAAGGGTCGGATACGTTTGTCGGCGGTGATTTAAAGCCTTCTCCAGCGGGAGAAGGTGGGTTGCGAAGCAACTCGGATGAGGTGTCAACAAATTTCATCAACTTAAGAGTACGAGTTTAGGACTTAAAATTTGCATAAACTTCACGCGCGTAATGCCTGTCCGTGCTACGGGCCGCGCATAATGCCTGTCCGTGCTACGGGCCGCCTGAAAGGATACGGTTATAAATTATGGAAAATAATGATATAAAAATTGAAAAAGCGGTGCTTGCCGCAATAAATCTTCCCGATATGGACGAGGGCGAGTGCGAACGCTCGCTTGACGAGCTTGAAAGTCTGCTCGATACCGCAGGCGGAGAGGTGTTTGCACGTGTCGTGCAGTCAAAATCCAACCCCGACCCGCGCACCTGCTTCGGAAGCGGAAAGCTTATTGAGCTTGGTGAATTATGCCGCGCAAATGACATTGACGTGGTTATATTCGACAACGAGCTTTCGCCCGCACAGATAAGAAACATCGAAAAAGAGGTCGACTGTGCAAGAATAATCGACCGTTCGATGCTGATACTCGACATATTTGCCAAGCACGCAGTCACGGGTGAGGGAAAGCTTCAGGTAGAGCTTGCTCAGCTTAAGTATACAGCCCCCCGTCTTACGGGTAAGGGCACACAGTTGTCGCGTCTTGGCGGCGGTATAGGTACACGCGGACCGGGTGAATCCAAGCTTGAAAGCGACAGACGTCACCTGAAAAGAAAGATGGAGCAGCTTGAATACGAGCTTCGCGAGCTTGACAAAAGCAGGCTTACTCAAAGAAAGGCGCGCGAGCGCTCGGGTATCAAAAAAATTGCTATCGTAGGCTACACGAATGCAGGAAAATCAACTCTGTTAAATGCGCTTACCGGTGCGGGAATTCTCGCCGAAAACAAGCTTTTCGCGACTCTTGACCCGACAACGCGCAAATTCACGCTTCCCTGCGGCGACGAAATTCTCTTAACCGACACGGTCGGCTTTATAAGACGTCTTCCGCACCATCTGATAAAGGCGTTCAAATCAACGCTTGACGAGGCGGTGTTTGCCGATATAATCGTCATTTTAATAGATGCAAGCGACCCTGAAAGAGAAGAAAAGACCGAGGTCACCGAAAAGCTTTTGCACGAGTTGGGTGCCGACGGAAAGCCGACGCTTTACGTCTTTAACAAATGCGACAGACTTGAAAACACGCTCAATATATATTCACCTACAGGAACGGAAAACACGCTCTTTATATCGGCGCAGACAGGTCACGGACTTGACAGGCTCACCGAAAGGCTTGAAGCACTCGTTCACGACGGTAAAACAAACGAGGTTCTGATAATCCCCAACGCAA
>JAGCNJ010000012.1 GCA_017646005.1 Clostridia bacterium
GATGAATGGTGTACAATGGAGAGTATATTGTCAGAAAATGCACAGATGTTAGAATTTGCAAAAAAGTATAATGTGAACTATATACTCATTGAAGATAAGTACGAAATCAATATTGAGTTATAACGAAAATTCCAATTTGTCAAATAGTATGACCTTGGTGCTAATTTGGTGCAACATCTTATATAAGGCAGGTGGCTTTTGATTATGAATAAAAAACGGTGCGCTTGGTGCAATATGAAAAATCCCTCGTATATAAAGTATCACGACTGCGAATGGTGCGTGCAAAACCGTGATGACAAGTACCTGTACGAAATGCTTATACTTGAATCTTTCCAAGCGGGGCTTTCGTGGGAATGTGTACTCAACAAGCGCGAGGCTTTCAGGCTCGCTTACGATAATTTTGACATTGACAAGGTCTGCTCTTACGGCGACGAAAAAATATGCGAGCTATTGGGCAACACGGATATTATCAGAAACAGACTCAAGATAAAAGCAAGCATAAACAACAGCATAGTTTTCAAGGAAATCGCGAAAGAATTCGGCTCCTTTTATGACTATTTAAGGTCGTTTGCAGGCAAGAATATCATATACGAAACAGGCAAAACCACAAACGGCTTATCAGATACCGTTTCAGCAGACTTACAGAAAAGAGGGATGAAATTCGTCGGCTCTACGATAATATATTCGTATTTGCAGGCGACAGGCTTCATTTATTCCCACGACAAGGATTGCTTTTTATATAAAAACTGACACTTGCTATTTGGTAAAACTTATGCTATAATATCGGCATAAAATATATCGGAGAAAAATTATGTGGTTTTTATTTGCTCTATTATCTGCGGTTTTCGCGGCACTGACCTCGATACTCGCCAAAATCGGTATAGATGGCGTCGGCTCTAATTTAGCTACTGCTATACGCACGGTTGTCGTAGTAATTATGGCTTGGGGAATGGTATTTCTCACAAATTCTCAGGGTGGTATATTTGATATAAGCAGAAAAAGCTGGATTTTTCTTATTCTTTCCGGACTTGCGACCGGCGCATCCTGGCTTTGCTATTACAAGGCTTTGCAGATCGGTGACGTTTCCAAGGTTGTGCCGATAGACAAATTGAGCGTAGTTATAACCCTTGTTTTAGCATTTGTATTCTTACACGAACAGTTTACGGTAAAATCGCTTATCGGTTGCGTGCTTATCGCACTCGGTACGCTTGTAATGGTGATATAATATGATAAATTTCAAAAAAGCTATTTCAAACGATCTTGACGCAATCGCACAGATATACTCTCTCACACATGACGAGATCGAAGCAGGGCGGGCGCAGACCGGATGGGTACGCTCTATATACCCGACACGCGAAAGTGCAAATGTCTCGCTTGAGCGCGGCGATATGTTCGTGTGTGAGCTTGACGGCGTTATATGCGCATCGGCGATAATAAACAAAATCCAGGTCGATGTTTACGACGGCGCGCCGTGGGAATACCCTGCGGATGATGACGAGGTTATGGTGCTTCACACGCTTGTGGTATCACCCGATTTTGCTTCTCACGGACTTGGCTCGGCGTTCGTGGAGTTTTACGAAAAATACGCGCTTGAACATGGTTGTCCGTATCTCAGAATGGACACGAATGCGCTCAATCTGCGTGCACGCGCGCTTTACAATCGGCTCGGATATACGGAGATCGCTACTGTTCCCTGCCGCTTCAACGGTATTGACGGTGTTGATCTCGTTTTACTTGAAAAGTTTATCGGATAAAAAACACGGTGTGCAAATGCACACCGTGTTTTCGTATTTACAGTTTTTCAACCTCATCAAGCCAAAGCCTTGCGCTTGCGTCGGATGGCATACGGAAATCTCCGCGGGGTGAAAGCGATATGCGCTCTACCTTGACGCCGTCCGGCTGACAGCTTCTCTTGAACTGTTGTGTAAAGAAGCGCTTATAAAAGCTCTTAAGCCACTTTTTGAGCGTTTCTCTGTCATATTTATATCCAAATGCGACATTTGCAAGGTCAAAAATCTTTTCCGGCTCAAAACCGTATCTTATAACGTAATAGATATAAAAATCGTGAAGCTCATAGGGTCCTACAAGGTCCTGCGTTACCTGCGATATGTCGCCGCTCTTATCGGGCGGCAGAAGTTCAGGGCTGATCGGAGTATCGAGCACATCGGTCAAAAGGCTGTTTACACTTTCAAATTCGTGTGACTCAATAAGCCATTCGATCACGCCTCTTACGACAGTTTTAGGCACACCCGCATTCACGCCGTACATACTCATATGGTCGGCATTGTAGGTACACCAGCCAAGCGCAAGCTCGGAAAGATCACCCGTACCAACTACAAGTCCGCCCACCTTACCCGCATAATCCATAAGCACCTGCGTGCGCTCGCGCGCCTGCGCGTTCTCATAGGTAAGATCAAGCACCTCGGGGTCGTGTTCTATATCCTTAAAATGCGAAAGCACCGCGTCCTTAATTGATATTTCCCTATAGGTGACACCGAGCTTTTTCATAAGCTCAACCGAATTGTTGTAGGTGCGTCCCGACGTGCCGAAGCACGGCATTGTGATGCCGTGAACGTCAGAAGCACTCTTTCCCATACGCTTGACCGCGTTTACCGCCACCAAAAGCGCGAGTGTAGAATCAAGTCCGCCCGAAACTCCCACAACGGGAAGCGCACCGGTTAATTCAAGTCTGCGCTTCAGAGCTTCTGTCTGCATATCGAATATTGCACCAAGATATCCCGCTCTTTCGTCTTTGCTTTCAGGAATAAAGGGAGACGCGCTCACGCTTAAAAGCCTTGCGTCCGATTCCTTTGCTTCTGTATCGATCTTGACATATCGCACCGTCTGATGCTTACCGTAAAGCGACACCGAATCCTTGAATACTGTAGTACGGACACGCTCGGATTTTATCTTTCCAAGGTCAATATCAACGCTTAAAAGATAATCGTTGTCAAGTAATTTTTCATTTTCCGCCAAAAGCTCACCGTTAAGCGAAAAAACGCTGTGACCCGAAAAAACAAGGTCGGTAGTCGATTCATCAGTA
>JAGCNJ010000013.1 GCA_017646005.1 Clostridia bacterium
AGGCTTAAAAATTTCTCCACCGACAAGCGTATCCGACCCTTGCGGTCGGTTCTTATCTTCAAATTTCGCCACAGGGAAAGGGGATATCCAAGGGGAAACCGCATAAGGTTTCCTCTTGGACGGCTCTTTCGTCTATTTCTGTCCGCACAGAAATAGACTCCCCGAAGGGTAACAAACAATTATAAGAAACAAAATCAGGGACAAGCAACAAAAACCTCCCCCGACCACTTGAAATTCCCGCCGACTATTGCTATAATATATAATAGGAAAGTATACACAGGAGGAACAAGGGTGAAAAAAGCTTTATTTACCATACTTGTAACAGCAATACTTTTAACCGCGCTTTCAATATACACATCCGCAGATAATTTCATAATCACCGATTTTGACTCAGCCCCCGCCTGCAAGCTTGATTTTTTGCCCGGAAACGCTGTAAGCGGACTTGATATTGCAAATGATCTTATCGATTTTGATTCTCACGGCAAAATTCTCGCAGTGCAGACCGAAAACACCGATTCCTCGGTGGTTCGCACGCTGAATATATCAGCAGCCGATCTTCCGCTTGATCTTTCACCATATAAATCACTCGGCTTTTCGGTATTCATAGAGCCGATAGAACAGACAAACTCGTCCTGCTTCGTACGCACAATGCTTACAGGCACAGACGGCGAAACACACGAAAGCATATCAAGCGTCGATTCAGGCATATGGGTAGATATATCGATCGATATTTCCGCCTTTATGGGCAGAGGCGGAATCTCGCAGCTTGAGATCGGAATAATCCCCGACCACATAGATTCGGGCATATGGAACGGCGGCTTCGCAATTGACAGCATTTATGCAAGCGAGCCTGTAAACAACACACTTGCAAGCCGTTATTGCTTTGAAAGCTTCAACGCGATCGGCACAAAAGCAGTCCTTTCTCCCGACAACTCGAGCCTTACACTTGAATTTGACAACACCGGCGAAAGCTACTTTGAATTTCCGATAGCGCTTATTCCCCATTCATTTTCAAACACAATACGGATAAACCTCGAAAACGACACCGATGCCGAAAGCATCACACTTGTATTATTAAAGGAAGAAAACATCCGACCCGTCCGCATAGAAAAACAGATAAAATCACACGCTGACCCGTGCGTATACGAGTTTGAGATAACAAATCCGCTCTCTGTAAAGGCTTTGCGTATAGAATTTCCGCGCACAAAGGGCTCTGTCACAATCCGTTCGATAGAATTTACAAGCTCTTACAACAGCACGCCGTATATAACCTACGGAAGCATCACAGGATGCACCGCAAACAGCGACAACAGCTCGGTCAGCATATCGGGCGAGCTCGGACGCGAATACGTTACCGAGTTTTCGGGTACCGAGCTTTGTCTTTACAGTCTGGATTTAAGCGACGATCCGAGAAAATTTGACTATGCCGGCACAGAGCCGCTTGCAAAGCACGGAATTTCAACAAAATTCCGTTTTACCGTAGACGCCGCTCCGAACGAGGATTTCAGACTGAAAAAATACGTGGTTATGATATCGACAACTCCTATGGTATTCGTCGATACGCCAACATACGTTACAGATATGACTCACCCTGTCCGGAACGACACCTTCAAGGCAGGTGCAAGTCTTGATTCAGCGTTCAAAACAGCCGAAAGCCTTTCAAGAGCTACCGTCGTAAGCATCGACCTTGACAAGCTTATCAGTGATGAACGAAACGGATATATGCATACCTCAGGCGGCAAGCAGTATTATTTTACCGCGGATACGGTAGACGAGCTTGACCGTGAGCTTGGCGCATATTCAGCCTCAGGAATGTCGGTTTTGCTCCGCATAACCAAAGGAAAGCTTTCATTTCCCGATATAAAGAGCGAGCAAGGCTACGATAATTTCCGGGCGGCGATGGAATTTTTAGCCAAAAGATACGCTGTACAGGAGCATTCTGCCGTAGACGGTATAATAATAGGGCGCGCGGTCAATACAGGAAACAAAAATGAAAGTGCCGTATCGATGACCGACTACGTCAACTCATACGTACAGCTGATGCGGCTTGCTCACTTATCCTGCGCAAGCGCAGGCTCAGGCATACCGATATACGCTTCTCTCGGCGACGTCTTCGAGTACGAGAGTCTTGAATGCACAAGCAACCGCTTTGACACCGAGGATTTTCTGTGTGCGGTTGGCGATTATATCGCCGATGAGGGCGAATTTTCCTGGGGAATATGCATCGAATCCGAATCGGGCAGGGACGAAACCAACAGAACGCTCAGTCTTGACGAGCCCGATGAGCTTTATGAGCTTTTTGCTTTGATATCAATGAAGGAAAGCTTAAAGAATAAGCCGATAACTATTATCGACCGCATAGATTTCACCTGCCCCGATGATGATTTTGCAAAAGCCGTGGCAACACGCGCCGTTTTTGCGGCAGGTACCGGTAAAATAAGCAGATATATCGCCTCTCCCGAAGCAAAATCGCCACACATTTCGCAGATCGGTGCGGCAATAAAGGCACTTAACTCCGCCGACAGAATACTTCTTGAGGGAATAGGGGCAAACGTAAAAAGCTACGACCGGCTTACAGATACAAAAAAGATCAAAGTCATCAAGCTTTATGATCTGACCGTTTCGGATAAGCTCGGCTTTGAGCCTGTCGGAAGCTATACCTACTTAGATTTCAACTCCTACGACCAGCTTGACAGCGTGATACTTTCCCATAATGCAAGCAAGATCAAGCTTGTACCGATGCAGACAGGCACGCTTGCCATGCGCGCCGAGCTTTCAAGAGACTCAGGCGACGAGCCGTTGGCGTGCGCTATTTTAACAAAAACGCTTGACGTTGAAAGCACGCCTGTAATATCACTTGATCTTATAGCAAGCGATATCAGCGAAAAAACAGAGCTGACTCTGCGGATTGTCGGCGAAAACAGTATCGCCACGGCAAAGACAGAGCTTGAACCGGACGTGCGCAAAAAAGTCTACGTTGATCTTTCAGAGCTTGAAAAAGCAGACAAGATAGAGCTTTCTGTAAGAGGCAATACGGACAAGGTGACGCTTTACGCAGACGATCTTATCGGATATTCAAGCGAATACGACACAAAAAGGCTTTTTGAGCTTGCTAACAAAAATAACGGCAGCACCGATAACGTCCGTTCACTCAACCCCACGGTTGTAACGGTATTTCTTCTTGTCATAATCATTTTGCTGTCGCTTGTAATAATATTATCGGTAAATTCAAGGAAAAATGAAAAATAGAAAAGAGGGATGTAAATGAAGAAAAGGATCCTGGTTATCAGTAGCGCAAACCTTGATTTCGTTATGAATATGACCCGCGTTCCGGGCGCGGGAGAAACACTTATCGATTCGGGAAGCTACACCTATCTGCCCGGCGGAAAGGGCGCAAATGCCGCGGTTGCGCTTGCAAGGCTTGGCGGTGACTGTGTTTTCTGTACCCGTCTCGGAAACGACCAGAACGGAAAGGCCCTCAAAGGCTTTTATAAGGACTGCGGTATCGATTTGCGCTTTGTAAAACAGGATGAAAAGGCGCCGACCGGTCTTGCCGCCATACTCGTTGAGGCAAGCGGAATGAACAGAATTATTGTTTATCCCGGCTCAAACGCGCTTCTTTCAAAGGAAGACGTTGAGGAAGCGTTCACCTGCTATCCCGATGCGCTCTTTATCAATTTTGAGATCCACTCGGAGATCGTACAGACCGCCTGCGAATACGCAAAACGTCAGGGTATTCCGATTTTCGTTGATGCAGGACCTGCCGACAGCACCGTAAGACTTGATCTGCTCGGCCCGCTTGAGGTGTTCTCGCCCAACGAAAGCGAGACCTATGAGTTCACGGGAATTGAACCGTCAAATATGGAAAACTGCCTGCGTGCCGCCATGCTATTGCAAAAAAAGACACAGGCAAAATATATAATCATCAAGCTCGGAGAGCGCGGATGCTTTGTATACGACGGAATTCATTACAATCTTTGCGCGCCCTTTGAAACGGTATCTGTTGACTCGACCGCTGCGGGCGATGCTTTCACCGCCGCACTTACGCTTGAATACTTAAGAGGCGGTGACATACTCGAAGCCTGCCGTTTTGCAAACGCAGTCGGCTCGATTGTGGTTTCAAAGCCCGGTGCCTCAAGCTCTATTCCCTATGAAGCGGACGTACGCAGATTTTTAGAAGAGCAAAAGGACATCTGACAAATATTTATTGGAGAAAGCTATGGCAGAAAAAATTCTTGGAGTCGATCTCGGCGACACACGTACGGGGCTCGCGGTAAGCGATGCACTCGGCTTTATGGCAAGCCCTGTCGGCACAATATACAGCACGTATATCGTTGAAACGGCAAGAAAGGTAGCCGAAGCAGCACGTGAGCATAATGCAAAAAAAATAGTCCTCGGCTTGCCGGTCAATATGAACGGCACGGAAGGGCCGAGGGCTGAAAAGGTACGCGAATTTGCGAAGCTTTTAGAGGCTGAGCTTGATGGTGTTGAGATAGTATTTTTTGACGAACGTTGCAGCACGATGGCGGCGCATCAGATACTTAATCTTACAGACACGCGCGGAAAGAAGCGCAAGGAGGTCATTGACACTCTAAGCGCACAGATTATTTTGCAGAATTATATGAACAGTCACAGGTAGGTTTGCTTTTTGGCTTAGTGTCCCTGTTTTTGTCACCTATAATCGTTTGTTACCCTTCGGGGAGTTACTTTCATCACGCGATGAAAGTAACCAAAGACGCGTCCAAGACAACCTTCGGTTTTCTTGGATAACTTTCTCCACGGCGAAATTTGAAGATAAGCACCGCCTTACGGCGGATACGCTTGTTGCAAAAAGCCTTCCCCAGTGGGGGAAGGTGGCAGGCGCAGCCTGACGGATGAGGTGTCGCAAAATTTCAATTAACAAAAATTGTAAAAAATACCGTGCCTGTGGCACGGTATTTTTTATTTTCGTGAAGTTATTGTTTTAATTAACATCAACACCGTTTCAAGCTCTTTTGAATCAAGTGTTTTAAGTCCTTCTATTATTTCATTAAGCTCGCTTGGATAAGACAGACCAATATCAAAAAACTCTTTGGGTGAAATCTCAAGATATTCACATATATAAAAGAAGCCTGCCATTGACGGAAGTGCCCTTCCGCTTTCGATTGTGTTGATATAACTATGGTTTTGCCCAAGCGAAAGACTCATATCACGCGCAGAAACACCCTTTTGTTCCCTTAGTTTCGCAAGTCGCAAACCAAAGTCAAATTCCTTCATTCTATCACCGCCTCTTGTATAATATTGTATACTATACAAGTTGCTTATTCGGCATATTAAATGTGTAATATCTATTGATGTATCGTATTATTTATGATACAATATATCATATATTATACCCAATAAGATATTGTGCGGTGTTTACCAATTGCTGTTTGCTCATACTGTAACCTTTATTAACCCACAAAAAAATACCGTGCCTGCGGCACGGTATTTTTTATTTGGCAAATTTGTTATCTGGATTTGCGCTTTCTTGCAGCCTCAGACTTCTTCTTGCGCTTTACGCTGGGCTTTTCATAATGCTCTCTCTTGCGAAGCTCGGAGAGTACACCGCTTCTTGCACACTGTCTCTTAAATCTGCGAAGTGCGCTGTCTATAGATTCATTATCCTTAACAATAATTTCTGCCATTCTCTATCCCTCCCTCCGTAATGGAAAAGAAGATATAATATCTCCTTGATATTATACTACAGATCAGTAGCAATTGTCAATAGTATTTTTACAATTATTAGGTATTTTGTCGGAAATTATTTCACAACTATGTTGATTATCTTTCCGGGAACGCAAATTTCCTTAACTACAGTCTTACCGTCAAGGTACTGTGCCATACGCTCATCGGCCTTTGCAATCGCTATTGCCGCATCCTTATCAGCGTCTGCGGGAACAGCTACGGTAAAGCGCATCTTACCGTTGATCTGCACCGGAAGCTCGATTGTCGCGTCAACTGTCTTGGATTCATCCCATTCGGGCCACTTTGCAAGCGAGCAGAGTGTCTTTTCTCCAAAGCTTTCCCAGATCTCCTCGCAGATGTGCGGAGCAAAGGGTGAAAGCATTCTCGCAAATACCTTAAGCTCGTCAACGGTAAGGCTTCCGTGCGCGTAGATATCATTGATAAGCGACATCATTGCGGCGATAGCTGTATTGAACTTCATGTCCTCAATGTCAAGAGAAACCTTCTTGAGAGTCTTGTTAAACGCAGTTTCAAGCTCTGCGGTAACACCGCTTCCCTTTGCGATCTCGGTAAGACCTGCAACTCTGTCGATAAATCTCTTGCATCCCATAACGCTGCTTTCGCTCCACGGAGCGGCAGAAGCGTAATCGCCCATAAAGAGAACATATACGCGAAGTACGTCTGCGCCTACCTGATCCACTACGTTATTGGGGTCAACAACGTTTCCGCGCGACTTACTCATCTTAACGCCGTCCGGACCGAGAATAAGTCCCTGTGCAGTTCTCTTTGCGTAAGGCTCACTTGTAGGAACTACACCGATATCGTAAAGGAACTTGTGCCAGAATCTTGAATAGATAAGGTGGCGTGTAACGTGCTCCATGCCGCCGTTGTACCAGTCAACGGGGAGCCAGTATTTAAGCTTGTCGGCATCTGCAAGGCAGGTGTCGTTCTTAGGATCGATATATCTGAGATAGTACCATGATGAGCCTGCCCACTGAGGCATAGTGTCGGTCTCACGCTTCGCATCCTTACCACACTTCGGGCACTTGCAGTTAACGTAGGAGTCGATCTTTGCAAGCGGGCTTTCACCGCCCTCGCCGGGCTCAAAGTTTTCAACGTTCGGAAGTCTTAAGGGAAGCTCCTCATAAGGAACACCGACCGTACCGCAACTTTCGCAGTGAACTATCGGGATAGGCTCACCCCAATATCTCTGTCTGTTGAACGCCCAGTCCTTCATCTTATACTGAACGCCCTTTTCGCCAACGCCCTCCTTTGCGAGGTATTCAAGCATAGTATTGATCGCTTCAGCCTTGGTCTTGATACCGTTAAGGAATCCGGAGTTTATCATTTCGCCGTCGCCGGTGTATGCTTCCTTGGATATATCTCCACCCTTTATGACCTCGATTATATCTATGCCGAACTTCTTGGCAAACTCATAGTCACGCTCGTCGTGTGCAGGAACTGCCATAATAGCACCTGTTCCGTATCCGAGCATAACGTAGTCGGAAATGTATATCGGAATCTCCTTGCCGTTCGCAGGGTTTACCGCCTTAAGCCCCTCTATACGTACACCGGTCTTATCCTTGACAAGCTGTGTACGTTCAAATTCGGTCTTCTTGCTGCACTCTTCCTTATAATCGTCAAGCGCATCGATATTTGTGATCCTGTCTCTGTACTTTTCGATTATCGGATGCTCGGGAGCGATTACCATAAAGGTTACGCCAAACATAGTATCGCATCTTGTTGTATAAATTCTGAGATGATCATCAAGCCCCGCAAGCTTGAAGTTTGCAAACGCACCTGTCGACTTGCCGATCCAGTTTTCCTGCTGAAATCTGATGTTGGGAAGATAATCGACCTCATCCAGTCCCGCTAAAAGCTTGTCCGCATATTCGGTAATTCTGAGGTACCATACGGACTTTGCCTTCTGTACGATATCGCTGTGGCAGATATCGCACTTACCGCCCTGCGAGTCCTCATTTGAAAGAACTACCTTACAGCTCGGGCAATAGTTTACAAGCGCGTTGTCACGGAAAACAAGTCCGTGGTCAAACATCTTTCTGAATATCCACTGAGTCCACTTGTAGTAGCCCTCTTCGGTGGTATCTATAGTCTTTGTCCAGTCAAACGAAAAGCCCACGCGCTTAAGCTGTGAGGTAAACTTTTCGATGTTGTCGTCTGTTACCTTACGAGGATGTATGCCCGTCTTTATAGCGTAGTTTTCGGTAGGAAGACCGTATGCGTCAAAGCCGAGAGGGAAAAGCACGTTATATCCCTGCATACGTCTTTTACGCGAAATTACCTCAAGTCCCGAATACGCCTTGATATGACCTACATGCATACCTGCGCCGCTGGGATAAGGGAATTCAACAAGTCCGTAAAACTTTTCAAGGCTCGTATCATCCTTTGCGACAAACGCGTTTTCCTTTTCCCATCTGTCCTGCCATTTTGCTTCAATGGCCTTAAAATCGTACTTCATTTGGATCAAACCTTTCTGTATAGAGTAATTATTCTGTCAGTATAGAGGAAATATCTATTTCTTCAGCATCAGCCCAGAATTTTTCAAGCTTATAAAATTCGCGGTTTTCCGCGTTGAATATATGAACCATCACCGAGCCAAAGTCGATAACGACCCATTTGCCCTCGGTATATCCGTCAAGCCCGCGTGCGGGATTTCCGCACATCGAAAGCTTGAATTCCACTTCGCCCGCCATACTTTTTATCTGTGTGCTTGAGCTGCCGCCGCAGATTACAAAATATTCGGCGATTATCGTCTGCTCCTCAACACGCAAAAGCTTGATATCTCGTGCCTTTCTCGTGTCAAGGATTCGTACAGCCTCAAGTGCTATTTCTTTTGCATCAGCACCCGAAAGGTCGGGGTACTTGATTTCATTATTTTCCATAAAATTCGCCTTTCCTGATATTATTCTTCGCTTGTATCGGCAGTGTCATTTTCTGCCTCTTCGTTTCTATCGGTGATTATCCAACCGTCATCCTCATCATCCTCAAAGCTCTCGGCTTCAGTCTCGGCAGTATCATACTCACCGATATCGGCAGACTCGCCTTCTTTGTTCAAAAGCTCGTCGACCGTCTCACTCATATCAGACTCAGCTTCGGTTGTATCTGCCCCGGATGCATCCGTATCCGTTTCAGTTTTTTCTTTTAAGGGCTCATCGTCAGCCTTTTGGGGCTCGCCGACAGCCTCTTCAGGCTCTTCGTCAGCCTCTTTTGGTTCGCCGTAGTATCTTGGGATGTATATTCCACTCTGGTCAACACTTTCGCCGTTATTTACAACGTAATTTGCGTCGTCCCTTCTGTATATCTTTTCAACCGAAGGACTCCTTGAATCTGTAAACAACAGATCCCTGTCAAACATATCCTCGGGAACGTCTGCATTATATACGTTGAAATAATCGTTGACTATCTCAAGCGTACCGTTTCGGTAAATAACGTAGTAGGATATACCGTCAGAGTATATCGCCTCACCGGGAAGCGTCATCATATTCATGTTTGAAAGATCAACAGAAAGTGCTTCCTTTGCGTAGTATACCGCATCGGTAAGAGAGATATCCGTGGTAAGATTCTTTAACGCCTGCTCGGTGATCTTTGCAACAGTATTTACCGATATCGTTTCCTTGACGCGCTTAAGGAACGCGGTCATAAATATCTTCTGCGCATTCTGGCGTCCTATATCCGCCTGCAGATACCCGCTTCTGAATCGCACAAAGCCCGCGGCAGTCTTTCCGTCAAGCACCTGCTCCCCGGCTTCTATGTGTATGCTTAAATTCTGATAAATATCGTCGTAATGCATAGCCTCAGGAACGTTTATCGGCACTCCGCCGACCGCATCGACTATAGATTCAAACGCCTGAAGATTTATAAGCGCGTAATTATCAAGCTCTATGCTGAGCGCGTTTTCAAGCACCGTGCAGAAATCTCCGAGTGCCGCGTGGTATACGTTCGCTTCACCCCTTGCGCGCGCTCTGCCGACAAGATAAGCAAACATACTGTTGATCTTGTGCGCGTATCCGTCGTGCTCGATATAGGTATCGCGCGGCAGCTGCATAATATTTATGCTTCCGTCGACAGTATTGAAGCTTGCCACCATTATAACGTCAGTATTCAGCGCAACCTTATCGTGTCCGAGCAAAAGGAAGTTATAAATACCGTCCACTCTGACTATCTGCTGTGCTCTTATGACTTCAAGCTGTCTTTCTACCTCTTTGCCGAAATTCGCAAGTCCTCGGGAAATATGATTCTTATAAATCCCCTGATTTCCCACAAGCGACAGTCCGTTTTCACTTTTTATCTGTGCAAAATGCGGATCATCGTCAACATCCGGCACATAGGTCTGTAAGAATACGTATCCTGCGGCAAGAAGCGCTATAATAAAGACAAGCACCGATATGATAACTATCTTCCACGCAGATAAGCGTCTGCCGTGCATTGCAAGTTTATTCTTTTGTTTCTTCTTGTTTTTTATCTTAGCCATTTTGCTTATCAAAGCCCTCAGCCTGTATATTTTTCAAGTTCTTTTCTGATATATTCTCTCGCTTCAAGCGTGTCCGTATCAACAGGCGCACCCTCGTTTTCAAGCGAGCTTACGGTCATATCAAAGGAAAGTATCAGCGTTTTAAGCAGACAAACGTATCTGTCCTTCTGATCCTTCGCTTTCGACAAACCGTCATAAAAATATTTTCTCAGCTCAACGCAATCGTCAAACCTGCGTGTATCGTCAATATAATCGGCAAGATACAAAAGCATCTCGGAAAGATTCATGCCTGCTCTTCCCAAGGTATGATACCTTACCGCGCCAAAAACCTCTTTGTCAACCGCATCGCCGAAAAGCGTTTTTGCAAAATACGCTCCGGTCTGCGCGTGGAAAAGCTTAGGAGAGATACGCAGGCGCTCATCAACCTCAATACCGTAGGTACCACACAGCTCAAGCTGACGTGCCGTATCGTACTCTTTTGTTATATCGTGCAAAAGTGCGGCAAATCGCAGTTTTTCGCGCTTTTCGGGACAGTATATCCCCGCCAGAAAATTTATCTCTCTTTCGACTCCAAGCGTGTGCAGAAAGCGCCTTTTGCCCATCATTGTGCGCACACGCTCCCTTACGTTGCTGAGTAACGGCATATCACCATCACGGTAAAGCCCGTTTTCATAGATATAGTCCCTTACCGACGGCGAAAGCTCGTCCTTTATCGGGCGCAAAAGTCTTATTCTTTCACGTATCTCGCTTGACGAAAGCTCGATCGCATCAAATTCTATTTCAAAAACACGCGCACCGCAATCATTTACAAGATGCGCCTTGTGTTTTTTTAGCTCCTCACCCATCGCCGTGTCGCTTTCACGGCGTCCGAGCACAATGCCCGCAAGCTTGAATATCTCGTCCGCTTCACGCCAGGACTCAAGCGTCAAGAACATATCGCTTCCGCAAAGCAGATAAAGCTCTCCCTCATCCCTGAGCGCTCTGAGCGTATCGACCGTATAGCTTTTGCCCTTGCGAGCAATCTCTATATCAGATACGGATATCTTTTCTTCACCTTCAAATGCAAGCCTGCACATTTCAAGGCGATCTTCAGCGTCCGCGCCCTCAATCTCATCCTTGTGCGGTGGCAGGCAGGTTGGGATAACATAAAGCTTATCAAGAGCCATCTCTGTCAAAAAGCTTTTTGCGGCCTTGATATGCCCCGCGTGTATCGGAGAAAAGGTTCCGCCGTATACTCCGATCTTCATTTTAACTTGGCAGGACAATCTTCTTTTTGTCCTCTGATTCTCTGTATAATACGAATTTTGTTCCGATAACCTGCACAACCTCGGCGTTTACCTTTTCGGATATGATCTCTGCCGCCTCGCGTGCATTATAATCGCAGTTTTCAAGCACGCGAAGCTTAATAAGCTCACGCGCTTCAAGTGCGTCTGATATCTGCACACACATATTTTCGCCGATTCCGCCCTTACCTACCTGAAAGATAGTGTCAAGCTTATGTGCAAGCGCGCGCAGATATGCTCTTTGTTTACTCGTCATAATATTAGTCCTTTTCAAGATAAGACAGCGGCAAGATCTGCTACGAATTTTCTCATAGCCTCGCCTCTGTGACTTATCGCATTCTTTTCCTCGGCGTTGATTTCGGCAAAGGTTCTGCCGTATGCATCACACATAAAAAGCGGATCGTAGCCAAAGCCGCCGTTACCCTTTTCTTCAAATATGATCTTGCCCGGGCATTCGCCTCTGCAACCAAAGCCCCGCGCACCTGTCACCGGATCAACGACCGCTTTGCCGAATTTCAGCTTTGCTTCATCAAAGCTGTGATACGGGCTTTCCTTCGGGAACATAACAGAAACGACCGACACGAACTTCGCGCCGCGCCCACCCTCGGGAATTTCACTCATAACCTCTAAAAGCTTATTATTGTTTCTCTTGTCATCACACGGCTCGCCCGCATAACGCGCGCTGTACACGCCGGGCGCACCGTCAAGCGCATCTACCGCAAGCCCGGAATCGTCGGCAATTCCCGCATATCCGAAGCTTACCGGCGCACACGCCTTTATCATAGAGTTTTCTTCAAAGGTAGTGCCGTTTTCATCAATTTCACCCTCGTGACCGATATCATCAAGCGAAAGCACCCTTATATCCTTTGAAACTCCCGCAAGCAGAGTGTTTATTTCTACTATTTTGTGTTTGTTTCTTGAAGCAAGTACGATATCCATTATTCAAACAACGCCTTTACAAAATCCTCGCTTGAAAACGGCTGCATATCGTCTGCCGACTCCCCGACACCGATATACTTTACCGGTATATCAAGCTCCTTTTTGATCGAAAATACAATTCCGCCCTTAGCCGTGCCGTCAAGCTTTGTAAGCACAAGACCGGTGATATCCGCCGCATTCTTGAACTCCTTAGCCTGATTTACCGCGTTCTGACCTGTGGTAGCATCAAGCACCAAAAGCGTTTCACGCGATACACCGGGAAGCTCTCTGTCGACTACGCGGTTGATCTTGGCAAGCTCATCCATAAGATTTTTCTTATTATGAAGCCTTCCTGCCGTGTCGATGATAAGCACGTCCACGCCCCTCTTTTTAGCGGCGATGGCGGCATCATATACGACTGCGGCGGGGTCGCTTCCCTCTGCATGGGAGATAATGTCGACACCGACTCTGTCTGCCCACACGGTAAGCTGATCTATCGCGGCGGCTCTGAAGGTATCCGCCGCGCAAAGAAGCACCTTTTTGCTCTGCGACTTAAGATTATTGGCGATCTTTGCGATAGACGTGGTCTTGCCGACACCGTTAACACCGATGACAAGTATGACCGCAGGCTTATTTTCAAGATCAAGCGGCTTATATTCGCCGATCATTCCCTTGAGTATCTCACAAAGAGCCGCCTTTGCCTCTTCGCTGTCGTCTATTCTGTCCTCTCGGATCTTTTCTCTTAAGCCTTCGATGATCTCCTCTGCCGAGGAAACGCCGACGTCAGCCATTATAAGAAGCTCCTCAAGCTCCTCAAGCAGATCCTCATCTACCTTTACAAAGCTTTTGAAAAGCTCCGTGACCTGTCCAAACACAGATTCCTTTGTTTTGGCAAGTCCGCTTTTTAATTTGTCAAAAAAGCCCATTACGATTTAATTCCAACCTTTTCTTCTATTTCTCCAAGCTCAAGTGTCAGTATCTTGGATATACCCTTTTCGTACATCGTTACGCCGTAAAGCTTATCCGCGATCTCCATAGTGGGACGTCTGTGGGTAATAACGATGAACTGGTTTTTATCAGAATATCTCTTTATGTAGTCTGCAAATCTGAATACGTTTGCCTCGTCAAGCGCCGCCTCGATCTCGTCGAAGATACAGAACGGAGTGGGGTTCACTCTGAGTATCGCGAAGATGAGTGCGATCGCAACGAATGACTGCTCACCGCCGGAGAGAAGCATAAGGCTCTTGATTATCTTTCCGGGAGGCGCTACTCTGATCTCGATTCCGCTTGTAAGCACGTTATCCGGATCGTTGAGCGAAAGCTCTGCTTCGCCGCCGCCGAAAAGCTCCTTGAATACCACCTTGAAGTTCTGATTGATGTTTTCAAACGCCTTAACGAAGGTTTCGCACATCTCACCCTCAAGCTTGGTTATGATTTCAAGTAACTCCTGCTTACTCTTTTCAAGGTCGGCAACCTGCACCGACATAAAGTCGTATCTCTGCTTTACATCCGCATATTCCTCGACCGCGTTTACGTTTACGTTGCCCAGCGCACGGAGTTTGTTTCTGTATTCTGTCTGCTGTGCGGCAATATCGGATCTGGTATCAGCGGTAACTCTTTCGTAGCCGCATTCGAGTGCTGTACTGTAGGTAAGCTCATACTCATCCCAGAGTCTTGCCGTCATCTTGTCAAGCTCACTGTTGAGATTCTTACATCTGTTTTCAAGATTCGTATTCGATCTTACAACGTTTTCCTTGCGGTCGTTGTTATCACGGATCTTCACGCGCAGATCGTTACGTCTTCTTTCGATAGCCTGCCCGTCCTCGACGTTTTTGGCAAGTTTTTCTTCAAGAAGCTTTATCTGCTCTTCAATTTCAAGTATCTCACGCTTGCCCGATTCAATGCTGTCTGCGTCGCTTTCATTATTTCCTTCAAGCGATTCGATCTCTGCAAATGCCGTCTTTATAGACTCATCGATCTCGCTTGCGTCTGCGCGCTTTTCTTCAAGCTTGATCTTGGCGTTTTCGATATCGCGGCTTATTTCCGCGATTACGATGTTAAGAGCGCTGATTTCCTCTGCTCTCTTTTCGTTTTCATTTTCAAGCTCGTATCTTGTACCGTCAAGCTCAAAGCGCTTTTCTGCGATCTGCGCGTTTTCGGCAAGCAGCTCCTCGCATTCACGCTTAAGCGTATCGTATTCATTTATATTACGGCTGTCGTCCTCACCGAGTCTTGTGATATCGCCCTTAAGCTCGTCGAGCATACGCTTATCACTTTCAGCCTGACTCTTCAAGACCTCAAGTTGAGTGTTTTCGGCATTTCTGAGAGACTCGATTATCGCAAGATTATTTCTCTGCGATGCTGTCTCATTTTTAAGCTTTTCAGCCGATGCGGTGATCTGTGCAATCTTTTCTTTAATCTCGCCCTGACGCTTTTTGAGTGCTTCGATCTCGTTTTCGAGTCTGCCGGTTTCGCTTGTACGGGTAAGTATACCGCTTTCCTTTTTTGCAGAACCGCCCGTAAATGAGCCGCCTGCGTTGATTATCTGTCCGTCAAGCGTAACTACTCTTACCTTGTATCCCGTTGCCTTTGCAAATGTGGTGGCGTTGTCGATATTGTCAAACAGCATCGTTGAGCCGAGAAGGCTCTTTATAACCGGTGCAAATTTGCTGTCATACCCCGGCACGTTTTCGGCAAGAGCCAAAAATCCGCGGTATCCCTTTGCATCCTTTTCGCTGACAGGAGACGTGCGCTCCTTCATTGAGCTTATCGGATAAAAGGTAGCACGACCCGCGTTTTTATTCTTAAGATGTCTTATCGCCGCCTTTGCGGTGCTTTCGTTATCAACGACGATATTCTGCAAATTCGCGCCGAGCGCGGTTTCGATAGCAAGGCTGTATTTTTCCTCAACGCTTATAAGCTTTGAAAGAGGTCCGTATACGGTGCCTGCGTTTTCAATATCACCCTTTTCGTATTCGCTCATTACAAAGCGTACGCTGTGGGAATATCCCTCAAGAAGCTCCTCCATACGCTTAAGCGTGGTAACTCTGTGCTCCTTTGAGGCAAGCTCGATATATATTTCGTTGCTCTCGGAATTTAATTTTTCAAGGCTTTCGTCATACTTTGCAAGCTCTGCATCTGTTTTTTCAAGCTCACGCGATATCTCTCCCGCCTTTTCATTATAGGAGGCAATCTTGGTATCCGCCTGCTTGATTCTTGACTCTATAAGAGCAAGGGATTCGCTGTACTCTGAAATGGATTCGTCAAGCGAGCTTTTCTGCTCACTCTGACTCTGACGCGCGCTTTCGAGCGCAGAAAGTCTGAGCTTTTTATCCTGCACAGACTGTTCGTTTTCACGTATCTTTTCAAGAAGCAGATCGATCTGCGACGAGAGCCTATCCATATTTGCGGATGTGCTTTCGGATTCTTCTCTCTTTTTCGCAAGTCCGGCATTTGATTCATTGAGCTTGGCTTCAAGCTCAAGAAGCAATGCGCTTGCCTGACTTATCGCCTCATTTGCTATTTCAAGCCGAGCCTTTTGTCTTTCGATCTCAGCTTCATAGCGAAGCTTAAGGTCTTTTCTGTGAAGTATATCCTTTTCGGATATCTTTGACAAACGGTCAAGGTCGTACATACGCTTGGTAGCCGCGCTGATCTCGCCGTTGATCTTTTCGTATTCGAGCCTGTTATCCTGTGCCTGATTGGAGGCACGCTCATCCTGCGCTTCAAGAGATGCTATCGTTTCCTCAAGCGCATCAAGCTCGTTGCGCGTGATGATATAGTTTTCCTGTGCCTTTTCTATCTCGCTGTTCAATCTCTCGATATCGTAGACCCACAAAGAAATGTCGGCACGCTTTTTGATCTCGTAATACTCAAGATACTTTCTCGCCTTTTCGGCTTCCTTTTCAAGGGGACCTACGCGCGAAGAAAGCTCGCTTAAAAGGTCGTTTACACGGGTAAGATTTTCGCTTACTCCGTTAAGCTTCTTTTCAGCCTCGTTTTTCTTGTATTTATATTTGGCAATACCTGCCGCTTCCTCGAATATACCGCGTCTTTCCTCGCTTTTGAGCGAAATGATCTCGGAAATTCTTCCCTGACCAATAATAGAGTAGCCGGTCCTTCCGACACCCGTATTCATAAACAGCTCGTGAATATCCTTAAGCCTTACAGGCTTGCGGTTTATGTAATACTCACTGTCGCCCGAGCGGAAATATTTACGTGTTACGGTAACCTCATCGTACGGAAGATCAACAGAGCTGTCGCCGTCTGTATTATCGAATGTAACAGAAACCTCGGCGTAGCTCATCTGACGACGCTGGTCTGTACCGCCGAAGATAACGTCCTCCATCTTTGTACCGCGTATATTACGGGAGGATATTTCGCCAAGCACCCAACGCATAGCGTCGGATATATTCGATTTTCCGCTTCCGTTAGGACCAACTACAACTGTTGCGCCCTTTTCAAAGGTCAGCACAGTCTTGTCCGGAAACGATTTGAATCCGTTAAGCTCAAGTGATTTAAGCAGCATATTTACCCCTCCCTTCTTATATTTTCAAGCAGTTCATTCGTTTTCAAGGTCAATATATATATTATACCTCAAAATATTCTTTTTTTCAATAACTTTTATATTTTTTACATTATATTCATCTTGAAGCCTGAGCTTGTTTTTCTTTTTGTGTCCGACTATTTTGGACACCTCGCCGAAAGGCGCGTGAATGACTATATTTTTGCCCCTTATTTTGTCTTCAAGAGAATTAATTCTTATATACTCTGCAATTTTAGAGTAATATATTTCACAGTCTACAAGTTCGCCGACGGCATCGTGATAATCACCCGCATACACCTTTGATGCATCACTCAGATTTTCAGCCGACTGAAGCCCTACTCTTATACATTCGACACCGTTATCTACGAAAACACTCTTTACGCGAAAGCTTCTTTCGATAGCATCATCAAGCGTGAGCGGTGTATACTCTCCCCTTTGCGCCATTTCACAAAGCTTTGTATCGTAAAAGACGACCGTAGGATAGATTCTCGCCGCTTTGGCACCGCACTCACATATCACGCGTGCAGTTTCAAGCTCGTCCTCTATACCGGATCCCGGGAGACCGATCATCATCTGTCCCACAAGCTCAAAGCCGCGCTCGCTTATCAGTTTCATAGCGCGCACCGAAGCCTCAGACGTATGCCCTCTGTTTGAGGCTAAAAGCACCTTATCCGATATGCTCTGAATGCCGAGCTCAACAGCTTTCACGCCGTATTTTTCGAGAATATCGAGAATATTTTCGTCGATGTAATCGGGTCTTGTCGAAAGTCTTAACGAATTGATCTTACCCGCATCTATATACTCCTTCGCAAGCGAAAGCAGATATATCATCTCATCGCGTTCAATTCCGGTAAAGCTTCCGCCGAAGAAGGCTATCTGCACCAAAGCGTCCTTTTCCACGGTTTCAAGCGCACGTTCTATCTGCTCTCTCACACCGCTTTTATCGTAATTACAATGCCCCGATATTGTTTTCTGATTACAGAATACGCAGTCGTTCGGGCATCCGAGGTGCGGTATGAATATCGGTATATTTATATGTCGCATTATTTGAAATACTCAAGCGCCTCTTTTGCAGCGTTCTGCTCTGCCGCGCGCTTACTGTGCCCGCTTCCCTTGCCGATAAGGTTGCTGTTAAGCCTTGCCTCAACGTCAAATATCTTTTCGTGATCTGGTCCGCGCGAGCCCACAAGCACGTATTCAAGCTTTTCACCGTCCGCCTGCTGAATTATCTGCTGAAGCTCGGTCTTATAGTCTATCATCATACCGGAGGAAACATAGCCCTGTATTTCCGGGCCGATAAGCGGCATAAGCACCTTTGCGGTCTGTTCCTTATCGTTTCCTGAATCAAGGTATATCGCGGCAAGAAGAGCCTCGAATGCATCGGCAAGAATAGATGCGCGGTCTCTTCCGCCACCAAGTGCCTCACCTCTGCCGAGTCTGAGATATTCACCAAGATTTATACCACGCGCAAGCTTTGCGAGAGTTTTTTCGCAAACGACGGTTGCGCGGATACGGGTAAGCTCACCTTCGGGGAATTTCTGATTATCGGCAAAGATATGCTCGCTGACTATTATTGAAAGCACCGAGTCTCCGAGAAATTCAAGTCGCTCGTTATAATCGACCTCGATCTTCTTATTTTTCATTTCATTGGCGAACGAGGAGTGAGTAAGAGCGGTGTTGATATAGTATTTATTTTTGAACGAATAGCCTATGGTTTTCTCAAGCGCAATGATATTGGGGGTATATTCTTCCATAGCTTTTCTCCTTGGTTTTGTTTGGTGTGATTGGTAGTTGCCCCTTCCGGGGGAGGAGTTGTTTTCCCTGATTTTATTTGGTATGATTGTTTGTTGCCCTTCGGGGAGTCTATTTCTGTACGGACAGAAATAGACGAAAGAACCGTATAAGGAAAACCTGCACGGTTTTCCTTATATATCCTTTCCCTGTGGCGAAATTCAAAGTTAAGCACCGACCACAAGGGTCGGATACGCTTGTTTGTGATAATTGGACTGAAATTTGCTCGTTCAGAGCCGCCTTGCGGCGGATGCGCTCATTTCAAGCCTTCTCCAGCGGGTAGCGAAGCGGCGACACGGTAGTGAATGACACCACGGTGTGGTGTCAGAGCCGTGGCGTGACCGAGCCGCAGCGAGAAAAGGTGGCAAAATCGAAGATTTTGACGGATGAGGTGTCACCAAATTTCATCAAATATCGGGGCATGGGTTTAGGACTTAAAATCTGCATAAACTCCACTCGCTTTTTGCCCGCCAAGCTCAAGTGAGTCAATGTATTCAAGCGATCTTGCCGCCGCGGCGTCGGCTCTGCCCTTTTTGCCGCCGCGTATCTTGGTATCAAACGGCTTTATAAGCCCGAAATTCGCGTTCATCGGCTGGAATTTCACAACCGTCGGATCGCTTACGTACGCCGCCATTGAGCCGATTATGCTCGACGAGTCAAAGATAAACGCAGGCTTTCCGAGCGCACGGTATGCGGCGTTAAGCCCTGCAACGAATCCCGATGCACAGGATTCAACGTAACCCTCTACACCGGTCATCTGACCCGCGAAGAAAAGCTTATCGTTTGAAACCATTGAATAGTCGGGCGCAAGAAGTCCCGGCGAATTTATAAAAGTATTTCTGTGCATGACTCCGTATCGCAGAAACTCAGCGTTTTCTAATCCGGGTATCATTGAAAATACACGCTTTTGCTCACCGAATTTCAGATGTGTCTGAAATCCGACGAGGTTATACATCGTTTTTGAAAGATTTTCGGCACGAAGCTGTACCACCGCATAAGGCTCGCGCCCTGTTTTCGGGTCAACAAGTCCTACCGGCTTGAGCGGACCGAACAAAAGCGTTTCAAAGCCGCGCTTTGCCATTACCTCAACAGGCATACAGCCCTCGAAGACGGTAAGCTTTTCCTGCGACTCTTTATCAAATTCCTTAATTTCCGCCTCTTCTGCCGAAACAAGCGCATTATAAAATGCCTCGTATTCCTCTTTTGTAAAGGGGCAATTGATATAAGCCGCCTCTCCTCTGTCGTAGCGGGAAGCGACAAACGCCTTCCCCATATCTATCGTGGATGCGTCCACTATAGGTGCGGCAGCATCAAAAAAGTGTAGGTAATCGCGTCCGATAAGCTTTGATATGCTCTCGGAAAGCTTGTCCGAGGTAAGAGGACCTGTCGCTATGACGGTGATACCGTCGGGTATCTCGGTTACCTCGTCCTCGATCACCGTAATATTTTCGTGCGATCTTAATTTTTCGGTTATATAATCGGAAAAGGCGTATCTGTCGACCGCAAGCGCACCGCCTGCCGGCACCTCACAAGCATACGCCGCCTCCATTATAATTGAACCAAGACGGCGAAGCTCCTCCTTGAGAAGCCCCACCGCATTAAAAATCTGATTTGAGCGCAGAGAATTTGAGCAAACAAGCTCGGCAAAGCCGTTATAGTGGTGCGCCGGCGTAAGCTTTTTCGGTTTCATTTCATAAAGCCTTACCTTAACGCCGCGGCACGCCGCCTGCCATGCTGCTTCAGAGCCTGCAAGTCCTGCGCCTATTATATTTATCTCATTCATCGCGAGCGTCTATTTCCTTTTTAAAGCCACAGCCCTCGCTCTTACAGCAGGCGATATTCTTGCCCTTCTTTATAAAGAGCGGTGCGCCGCAATCGGGGCAATTTTCTCCCGCAGGCATATCCCATGATGAAAAATCGCAATCGGGATAACGCTCACAGCTATAGAACACGCTCTTGTTTCTGCCGTGCTTTTGGATAACCTTGGCGCCGCACTTGGGGCAAGCAACTCCGATATCCTTTGTGATCTGTCTTGTATTCTTACAATGCGGATAGTTTGCGCAAGCATAGAACGAGCCGAAGCGGCCGTTTCTTATAACCATATTCGAGCCGCACTTTTCACACTTTTCGCCGGTTACGTTTTCCTCAGCCTTTTCTTCTTTGATCTCTTCCTTTGAAACGAGAGGCTTGGTATTCTTGCATCCGGGATAGTTGGGGCAAGCGGCAAATTTACCGAATCTGCCCTCCTTGACGATCATAACGCTACCGCACTTATCGCAAATGATGTCTGTCTTTTCAACAGGCATTTCATAGCTCTGGGAATCTGTGTCTGCAAGAGCCGTGTCAAGGCTCTGTGAAAAGTCGCCGTAGAACTCACGAAGCACAGAAACGAGCGTATCGTCGCCGCTTTCGATCGCGTCAAGCTGATCCTCCATATTAGCGGTAAATCTGTAGTCTACGATATTCGGGAATTTATCTACCATAAGTCTCGTCGTGATCTCACCGAGCTGTGTGGGAACAAACGACTTGCTTTCGCGCTTAACGTATCCGCGTGCGATTATTGTTGTAATGATAGGCGTATAGGTAGACGGTCTGCCGATACCCTTTTCTTCAAGGAACTTGATGAGCGACGCTTCGTTATATCTCGGAGGCGGCTCTGTAAAGTGCTGCTCGGGAAGCACCGCAGAGGCTTCAAGCACCTCGCCCTGTGTGAGCTTGGGAAGCTTTGTCTTCTTGTCTCCATCAGCACCTGTATCGTCATCCGAATCCTCATAAAGGCTCTTGTAGCCCGCAAACTTAATGCTGTAGCCGCTTGTATGGAAGGTGTAGCCTGCGGCGGTAATGTCCGCATTGATGGTATCTATTTCGGCAGACGCCATCTGGCTTGCGATGAATCTCGACCAGATAAGCTTATAAAGCTTATACTGATCGCTTGTAAGCTTTGATTTTATCATATCAGGCTCAAGCGAGATATCCGAGGGACGGATAGCCTCATGCGCATCCTGCGCATTAGCCTTGGTCTTATATACACGGCGGTTATTCGGATAATACTTGTCACCAAATTTGGATGTGATATATTCCTTTGCCGCCTCTGCCGCTTCGTCAGACACTCTGAGCGAGTCTGTACGCATATAGGTGATAAGACCGTGTACGCCGCCGTATTCGCTGCCCACGTTGATACCTTCGTAAAGCTCCTGGGCTACCTTCATGATTCTCTGTGACTGGAAACCGAGCTTCTTGGAGGCCTCCTGCTGCATAGTCGAGGTCGTAAAGGGAGGCGCGGGGTTCTTTTGTCTTACAGCCTTCTTTACCGATTCGACCTTGAACTGAGCGCCCTTTACGGCGTTTACTACAGCCATAGCATCGCTTTCGCTTGTAAGCTCACTCTTTTCGCTTCCTTTGCCGTAAAACTTTGCAACGACAGCACCGGCTTCGCCCTTAAGGCTTGCCTCGATCGTCCAGTATTCCTGAGGAACAAATTCGCGTATTTCATCCTCGCGTTCAACTATTATGCGAGTTGCAACAGACTGCACGCGTCCGGCAGAAAGTCCGCTCTTTACCCTTTTCCAAAGGTACGGGCTGAGCTTATAGCCTACTATTCGGTCAAGTATTCTGCGCGCCTGCTGTGCGTTAACGGTATCCATATCGATCTCGCGGGGGTTTTTGATAGCCGCCTTGATCGCCGTTTTGGTAAGCTCGTTAAAGGTTACTCTTCTTATCTTCTCCGCGGGGATATCAAGAGCATTCACAAGATGCCAGCTTATAGCCTCTCCCTCGCGGTCCGGGTCGGTCGCAAGGAATACCTTTCCCGCATTCTTTGCTTCCTTCTTAAGCTCCTTGATAAGATCTCCCTTACCTCTTATGTTTATATATTTGGGTTCAAAATCCTTATCTATATCTACTCCAAGCGTGCTTTTGGGAAGGTCCCTTACGTGTCCCTTGGATGCAAGCACCTTATATCCCGAGCCAAGATAGCTCTTTATCGTACTGACCTTGGAGGGTGACTCAACAATCAATAAATTTGCCATACAGCAATCTTCCTTTCATAAACATTCTGCTTTATTCCGCAAGCGTATAAAATCCGCCTGCCTGCGAGCTTATCACTCCGAGTATTTCAAGCTTTGTAAGTGCGCTCATCACTTCAGCTGTGGAAGAGCTTTCGTCCACAAGCGCCTCTGCATTCACACGCCCGTCCCGGAGTCTTGAATAAATTTTCTGCTCAAGCTCGCTAAGACCCTCGGGCATCGGCTTTATTGCTAAAGCCTTTACCTCCGGCTTTGCTTTTACGGCAGTATCTGTACTGTCTTTTGCTTTTTTCTTCTTTTTCTTTCCGGCGTCCTTTGACGGTGAAAAGAATTTTGAAATTCCCGTTTTAGCGGTATTTTCAAACAACCGTGCATCGCTGTAGCGGTTTGCTCTTGTCCAAGACGGTATGAGCCTTGCCTCCGACGCTGTATTTACGCCCTTTGGCACGGCTACGTCGAAATTCGTGTTCGCAAGCACGTTGTTAAGATACGAATACTGGCAAACGAAATCCTCTATAATATCACCTGCATTGGTTATCGGCTTTGCGCCGTCCTTGAGTAGTGATATCGGTCCGTGGCTTGTCGGTGAGGTTATATCTCCCGGCACAGCATATACGCTTCTGCTTTGCTCGGTCGCATATTTTGTAGTTATGAGCGCCCCGCTTCTTTCGGGACACTCTATCAGCGCGACCGCGTCCGAAAGTCCGCTGATTATACGGTTACGTATCGGAAAATTCTTACCTGTCGGCGGTGTACCGGGCGGAAACTCGGTAACCAGCGCGCCGTTTTTCGCTATAAGCTTTGCAAGCTCGCGATGCTCGCTCGGATATATTCTGTCTATACCCGTACCCATTACGGCGATAGTCTTACCGCCGTTATTGACTGCGGCAAGCTGTGCTATACTGTCGTTACCGAGAGCCATACCGCTTACAACTATAGATTTTGCTCTCGCAAGTCCGCCGCCTATTCTATATGCGGCAATTCTTCCGTAATCGGTAAAATGCCTTGTGCCTACAACGGCGACTGTCAGGATCTCGTTAAGATTTGGAAGCGTTCCGTAAACGTACAACAAAACAGGATACGCATAGGTCCACTTCAGCTTCACGGGATATTCGGGCTCCATACAGTGAAGAAGCCTTACCGAGTGAGATACACAAAAATCGTATATTTCTCTTGCCTGCGACAGATCCTTGTTTGTAAGCTTTGAAGCAAAGCGCTTTTCAAGCCCGTCAACGCGCGCGTAATCGTCGATTCCGGCCTCATACACTGCGCGTGCATCCTTAAAATGCTCGAGCAACAAGGAATATCCGTTATTTGCCACTCCACCGGTCAGACTCAGCCATAACCAGTATATGTAATCGTCCAAAATACATACCGTCACTTTCGTTTTTTACTTAAAAGCTTGCGCTTGTAAAGCTCCCACATAAGCACCGACGATGCGACCGACGCGTTAAGCGATTCGGTGTTTGGTGCCATCGGGATAAACACGCTTCTATCGCATTCTGCGATAATATTATCACCAAGCCCGTGTCCCTCGTTACCGATAACGAAGCAAACACTCTGATCGCTTTCTATTTCAAGCTCGTCAAGACTTATCGCACTACGGTCAAGCGCCGCGGCGTAGACCTTTACCCCATTGCTTCTGAGATTTCTGACATGAGCGATCGCATTAGATTCAAAGCGTATAGGAGTCTTAAAGAGCGCCCCCATAGAACCTCTCACCGCTTTGGGTGAAAACAGATCTGTACAACCGTCGGTTATATACACCGCATCAAGCTCAAAGGCACTTGCACAGCGCAATACCGTCCCCAGGTTACCCGGATCTCTGATATCGCAGAGCATTATGGTTGCTCTCGGTTCGGTGAAAAACTTTTCATTATTATATATTGTAGTATATTTTTTGAAAAAGTCAATAGTTTTTGCAACAGTTATTATGCCTTGAGGCGATTTTTCGCTCGTTATTTTTTCAAAAATGCTGTCCGGAACCAAAATCACCGATGTTTCTGTCTGTCCGAAGGTGACAAGCGCATCCGAAACCGTCTTTTCACTCTTATTATAATACGTTTCGCTTAAGACGATATATTCTGTTTCAGCGCCGAATCTGAGCGCTTCCAAAAACAGCTTTTCTCCGTCCAGAGCAAAAAGTCCTTCAAGCTCCCTGTACTTTTTTTCCTTGAGCTTGGAAAGCCTCACTATCAGCGGATTGTTTTTCGAGCTTATTCTTTCTGTTTTCATAATTACCTTTTAGACTTAAAAAACCGGGTAAAAACCCGGTTTTATAGCTTTTTTATTTCGCGAGAGCTGCCTTAGCCTTTTCAGCGATTGCTGCGAAAGCTTCCTTATCTGCAACTGCGATCTCTGCAAGCATCTTGCGGTTGAGGTCGATTCCTGCAACCTTGAGGCCGTGCATAAGTGTTGAGTAGTTCATACCGCAAACCTTAGCCTGCGCGGAAATTCTGGTGATCCAGAGAGAACGGAAGTCTCTCTTCTTCATCTTTCTTCCTGCGAAAGCGTAGTTTCCGCTCTTCATGACCTGCTCTTTGGCCATCTTGAAATGCTTACTCTTCGCGCCCCAGTAGCCCTTTGCGAGCTTGAGCATTTTATTTCTTCTCTTGCGAGTCATCATCGCGCCTTTAACTCTTGCCATTTTACATTATCCTCCTAAAAGTTATGTTGCCTGATTGCAATTATTTGTTTTTGTTTTTCTCTTACTTCTTGCCGAGAAGAGTCTTTACTGCCGGTGCGAAGGATTCGCTGAGGATTCCTGCCTTACGTAATGCTCTCTTGCGCTTTGTCGTCTTAAGACCGAGCTTATGGCGGCGGTTAGAGTGGCTGAGCTTTACCTTGCCGCTCTTGGTGAGTGTAAATCTCTTTGCTGTTGCGGAATGTGTCTTAATCTTTCCCATTTTTGTATCTCCTTTGCATATTGCTTATTTCTTGAGCGGAACTACAAGCATTGACATGAAGCGTCCCTCAAGCATAGGTTTCTTATCGACCTGACCGATACCCTCCATCGCCGCTTCGAACTTTGCAAGCACGTCGCGTCCGATCTCAAGATGGGTCATTTCGCGGCCCTTGAACTTCACAACAACCCTTACCTTGTTTCCTGCACCGAGAAAACGGGTCGCGTGATTGACCTTCGTCTGAAAGTCGTGCGTATCAATACGGCAGGAAAGCTGAATTTCCTTGACTTCAACAGTCTGCTGCTTTTTACGCGCCTCTTTTTCCTTTTTGTTACGTTCAAAGCAATACTTTCCGTAATCCATAATGCGGCAGACGGGCGGCTGAGCCGTCGGCGCCATAAGCACTAAGTCAAGATCGTTGTCGTAAGCCATGTTGAGCGCATCCTTGAGGGGGAAAATTCCGAGAGCCTCTCCGTTTGCTCCCACGAGCCTTACCTCTTTTGCTTTGATTTCGCCGTTTATCAGCATATCCTTTGTGCTAATACAAAACACCTCCGAAAAAGGAAAAAAATAATGAGTGCAAGCAAAACACACGCACTCATACAACAGGTCACACGCACTTACGTGCGTGGCTTTCTATTGACCGTATTCGCGGTGCGATACGGTGAGAACGGTGATTCTGCTTCTTTTTACCCAACAAGTATATCACACATTTTTTGCCTTGTCAAGTGCTTTTTCAAAAAAACAGCGACAATTTGTGAACAAAATGTAAAAATGATAATTTCCTATTTACAAATGCGAAAATTGGTGCTATACTGATAAAAACGAACATTTGTTCGAAAGCACGTATGGAGGAAGATCATGATAAAGCTTACCGAAAAAGAACGCGCGCTTTACGATTACATCAGCAGAAAAATCAAGGAGGAAGGCTTTGCGCCGAGCGTACGCGATATATGCGCCGCTCTCGGCTGGAAAAGCACCTCAACAGTCCACGTGTATCTTGCGAAGCTTGAGGAAAAAGGACTTATCCGCAAGCAATCAAACAAGAGCCGTGCACTTAAGGTAGAGGATAACAATACCTCGGGCAAATCAAAGTCGCAGAAAGGCAAGGTTCCGCTTCTCGGTCAGATCGCTGCCGGCACACCTATACTCGCAGAAGAAAACTTAGAGGGCTACGTTAATTTTATTTCCCCGAACGTCCACGCGGATCCCTCTCTTCTCTTTGCCCTCAGAGTAAAGGGCGAGAGTATGATCGAAGCGGGCATACTTGACGGAGACATCATAATCGTACAGAAATGCGACTGTGCCGAAAACGGTCAGATCATCGCCGCGCTCGTTGACAACGAAGCCACCGTCAAGACCTTTTATAAGGAAAACGGACATTTCAGACTCCAGCCCGAAAACAGCACGATGAAGCCTATAATCGTAGACGAGCTTTTGGTGCTGGGCAAGGTCGTTGCCTCGATAAGATACTATTGATCGGAAGCTTTACCAATGACAGAATTTTTTGAAGCCTGCGCTATGTGTGGGCCAAAGGACATCAAAAGCGGTGATACGGCATCGCTTCTCATGGCACTCGACCGAGAGCTTGCCATGCTCGCTTCGCAGGGAACGTATACCTTCAAGGTCATACCGTCGCCGGGATTTAATTTTTACGCCGCGCTCAGCGTGCTTAATCTGAAGCGGATATTCCCCGAAATAGAGCTTGAGGTGCTTGTGGGCGATTTCAACAACAGGTTAAGGCAAGAGGATACGGATATCAGGGATTTTATAATCTCGCATGCTGATATAGTCCGCGAGGTGCGCCTGCCAGTACGTCAGACTGCAGTCGATTCACTCTCGGCGGCACTTCTTAAGAATTGCTCATATATGATAAGCTTTTCGCCGACAGATACCGGCTTTTGCGCCTACGTGCGTGAGCATGCCGCGCTTGACGGTCTTGAAAGCCTGTACACAAACATAATAAATGCAGGGGCTTCAGTTTGAAGCCCCTGCATTTATTATTATGTCTTCAAGCTTGCGCTTGGGCACGTGATGGACGTTGTTTTCGTCACGGTAATAGGACGTCCCCCCGTCCTTTTCAAGCTCTTCAAGAACGACAGTTTCATCAGGCTTTCCTATTGCTACGCAAAGAAGAATTTCGAGCTCATCAGCAAGCGAAAGCTCTTTTTTTATCTTCTCGCTGTCATAGCTTAAAAGCATACATCCGCCAAGACCGTCCTCAACAGCGGCAAGTAGCATGGTCTGCGCCGCGATACCGACATCATAGGTAGCAAATTTAGCATTCGAAGTAGCCTTTGTATCAATACACATAAGCACAAATGCACCGGGACCCTTGCCCTTTGGCGGCAAAGGCATTTTAAGCGCTCTTGCCCAGCCTGTATAAGGCAGTATATTATCTGCAAGCTCCTCTGTCACGGGTACGTATTTTATCGGCTGAAGATTTATGGCCGACGGCGTGAGGCGCGCCATATCTATGTAGGAAAGCACCCTTTCAAGCGTTAATCTTTCACTTCTGTCAAAGCTTCTGTAGCTTCTGTTTTTTATCACAAGATCCTTTAACATTTTAATTCTCCTTTAATTTATATTCGGTACAATGACGTGCAAATTCACAAAACAATCTCCGTGCCGCCCCGTCAGTCATGACCATACGCTCGGGATGCCACTGTACTCCGACAAAAAATCTGTGGCCGGGAATATATACCCCCTCAATGAACCCATCCTCTGACATAGCGCACACCTCAAGCTTATCCGCAAGCTTATTTATCACCTGATGGTGAAAGCTGTTCACATAAGCTGTCTTCGGATAAATTTCCTCAAGCACGTCCGATACGGTAACCTTATGGTGCGGCTCATGATATTCACCGGTCTGACGGTGACCGTCTATATGCTGATACAACGTGCCGCCAAGCGCAACGTTCATAAGCTGCACGCCGCGGCATATTCCAAGCACGGGAATACCAAGCTCAAGAGCGATTTCGACGGCATCAAGCTCAAGCTTATCACGCAGATGCGACGGCGTTCCGCAACGCTCGTCCTTTTCTTCACCGTATAAACAAGGATCAATATCTCCGCCACCTGTCAGGAACAGCCCGTCGGCAGAAGAAAGTATCCCGCGTATCGTTTCCTTTTCTATTCCTATCGGCAAAACAAGCGGTAGGATTCCCGCTTCCTCGCAGGCTTCCACATAGCTTTGCTTCAGGCAGAAGCTGTCACCGTTTTCTTCATGTGACGGTGTAAGAATTACTATAGGTTTATCCATAATTTTCTCCCTTTTTGACAGTATATTCACCGTACTAAATAACGGTTACGAGAAAAAGCTTTACATACGCCATATATTCACGCACGATGCTCATGAAAAACTGCCATAAATCAAGTGACGGAGCACTGACAGTATCAGCATCAACATCGTAATAGTCAAACAAATACTGCACTCTCGGTATATGAAAATCGGATGAAACTCCGATGATCCTTTCAGGCTCTATACCCTTTTCAGCCATAAGCGCGAGCGACAGCTCTATATTTTCGTAGGTGTTTACCGCGTATGCCTCGGGATAGATACGCTCACGGTCTATTCCGCAATCAACTAAATATTCGCACATCGAATACGCCTCTGCAACGCCCTCGTTTTCGCCCTCACCGCCTGTTACTATACATATTGATCCGGGTAATGCCTCAAGAAGCATATGCGCCGTTTCAAGCCGGCTTTTAAGCTGTTGACCGGGAGTATAGCCATAGGTGCGGCATCCGAAAACGATTATGACGTCCCCCTCTCCGTCGCCGTCATTTCCGGCAAGCATCTCTGCCGCCTCGGCAGCCCCCGTATAGGAGCAAACGCCGATGTTAACTGCAAAAAGAGTAAACGTCACGGCATAAAAGCACATTCCCGCAATATATATTACTCGAAGCACACGCAAAGGCTTTTTAAGTCTGTCGCGATATTTTATAAAAAGACAGGCGGGCAGACTTGCTCCAAGCACCACACAAAACGGTATAAAGCAGGAGAAAAACGATTCTCCCTTATAAAGCACAAGACAAAAATAAGGAAGGTAGCAAGCAAGAACGAATGCAGAAAAAGCAAGCATGATTTTATTTATGCGTCCGATATTTTTCATAAGCCCTCACCCCCAAATACATTATCTCTTATTTTACACCGAATTTATGAAAATTTCAACCTGAAAACAAAAAAGTTGGCGGAAATTTTTAAGATTTCCGCCAATCACATCATAGATATCTGCTCTCGTCCTTTTTCTTGTAAAGCAAAGTCACGATCGCCATCGCACCGATAACCGCGCCTGCGAGAATATAGACTTCCAAATATTTACCCGTTTCGGTTTCTTCCTCGCTCACGACCTCGGTAATTTTCTCCTCGGGCTCAGCCGGATCGGTTTCTGCCGCGCATACGCCAAAGCACAGAGAAAGACAAAGAACAAGCACAAGAAAAAGAGCAAACAAACGTTTTTTCATTATCTCTTACCCGACACGATCATTTCGGTATCTCTTGCGATAACAAGCTCTTCGTTTGTGGGTATTACGTACACCTTCACCTTTGAGTCGGGAGTGGAAATGCACACGTTGTCTCCCTGAAGCTTGGTTTTTGCGTTTATCTCCTCGTCAAGCTTAAGTCCGAGATAGTCCATATTTTTGCACGCCGCGCTTCTGATCTCATCACGGTTTTCACCGATTCCCGCAGTAAACACGAGCGCATCTATACCGTTCATAGCCGCGGCATATGCGCCGACGTACTTCTTGATCTGATAGCAAAGTATATCGATCGCAAGCTTAGCGTCCGCGTTACCCGCCTCAACCGCCTCGCCGAGATTACGGCAGTCGCTTGAAAGTCCGCCGGACACTCCCAGAAGGCCGCAATTCTTGTTCATAAAATTGTTCATCTGATCGGGGGTCATATTTTCCTTTTCCATAACAAACGGAACTATAGCGGGGTCGATAGCACCGCAACGCGAGCCCATTATGAAGCCGTCAAGAGGTGTGAAGCCCATGCTCGTATCAATGACCTTGCCACCCTTTACGGCAGAAATCGACGAGCCGTTACCGAGGTGACAGGTGACAATTTTTGTATCCTCCGCGGGCTTTCCGAGTATCTTTATCATCTCACCGGACACGTATCTGTGCGACGTGCCGTGGAAGCCATAGCGGCGTATGTGATACTTTTCGCACATATCCTTGGGAAGTGCATAGGTATATGCTTCGGGCGGCATTGTGGAATGGAATGCCGTGTCGATAACAAGCACCTGGGGCTTGCCCGGCATAGCCTCGATACATCCGTGTATGCCCATTAGATGTGCCGCAGTATGAAGGGGCGCAAGATCAAGACAGCCTTCAAGCTTCTTAAGCACTTCATCGTCTACAAGCACACTTTCCTTAAGATAAGCACCGCCGTGGACTATTCTGTGACCTACAGCCTCTATCTCATCCATGCTCTTTAACACGCCGAGAGTGGGTGAGCAAAGCGTTTCAACGAGTATCTGCGTGGCAACCGTGTGGTTTTCCATTTTAATATCCGCGCTGTATACCTCACGGCCCGGCACCTTGTGCGTAATAGCACCGTCGATGCCTATTCTTTCGCATATTCCCTTTGCAAGCACGTCAGAGCTTACAGTATCAAAAAGCTGATACTTAAGTGACGAGCTTCCTGCGTTTACAACCAAAACCTTCATTTTTTATTCTCCTTCTGCGCCGTATCCGGCGATTATTTTACATATATTCTCGGCACTCTCTTACCTATAAGGCAAAGCACCTCGTAGGTTATCGTACCTGACATTTTTGCAAGCTCCTCAACCTTTTTGCGACTGTCGAAGATCACTGCAACGTCACCCGGTTTTACATCAGCATCACCTATATCGACCATACACTGATCCATACATATCCTGCCGACTATCGGGCAGTCCTTGCCGTTTATACGCACGCTTGATTTTGAATAAGCACGGATAAAGCCGTCCGCATATCCGACAGGCAAGGTCGCTATTTTCATTTCCCGGTCTGCCGTAAAGGCAGCACCATAGCTTACGCTGTCTCCGGGCTTAAGCGTATGCACGTGTGCAACGCGCGCCTTGAGCGACATCGGCGTTTCAAAATCCTCAAGATCAAATTCCCCCGACGGCATATGTCCGTACAGAATTATACCCGCGCGCACCGCATCGTACGCGGTGATATCCTGTCTTATAATTCCCGCGCTGTTGCAGATATGGCAGATTTCGGGCTTACTTCCAAGCTCCCGCTTTACAGCATCATAACGCTCGCGCTGAATATCGGTAAGCGCGCTTGCATATTCATCCGCGCAGGCAAAATGAGTAAACATGCCCTTTACGCTCAAATGCTTAAGCGCGTCCGCGCTTTTTATGAGCTCTGCCGTATTTTTCGCGTCCTTGCTATCAAAGCCGAGCCTGTTCATACCCGTGTCAAGCTTGATATGCACGTCAAGCGTACCTATTTTGAGCCGCTCGCAGGCATCGTCAAGCTCGCGTGCGTAATCGGTCGAAAAGACGGTCTGTATGATATTATATTTTTCAAGCAGATCCACATCCTGCGCAAGCGTGTAGCCGAGTATAAGTATCTTTGACGCCATACCGCAAGCCTTTCGAAGCTCTATAGCCTCAGCGACCGTTGCTACCGCAAAAAAGCCTGCTCCCGCATCCTCAAGCGCACGCATACATTCTACGGCTCCGTGACCGTAAGCGTCGGCCTTTATTACCGGGATAACCTCAGCTCCGCGTCCAAGCTTTTCAATCCGCCTGTAGTTTCTGACCAAAGCCTCAAGATCTATCTCCGCCCACAGCTTGTGTTCTCTGCCCTTGAGGGTATTATTTAATACTTCCGATATGCTCATTTCAGTTTTCCTTTATTTCTGTCAAAAAGTTTATTGTAAAAGGAATGTCTTTGCAATTTGCATCTATTCTCTTTATTTCAAGGCTCTCCGCATCAAGTGTAAGAATATATTCTTCATTGTTCTTAAAGCGCGCCTTCATCTCATTGCTTCCGTTTTCTCTTGTCACACCGATGAAGTCATCCTCATCAATGGCAAATGCCGAAAAGAGCATATACACCGACAGGCAATCGCCACGCGAAAGCATATACTCGGTTTCGTGGACGTTCATTTTGAGTGCCGATTGTGACATTTCAAATTTAATATCCTTAAGCTCGCCGCCTGTGATAAGTGCGATCCCGTCGCGGACGTTATCCTGTGACGTATCAGAAAGTGTAAGACTGATCGGATAGCTATGCTCACCAAGCACAAGGCTTATCTCATGCTTTGGAGCTGACTGATATGAAAGCATCCCTTTAACGTCAAGTTTTTGGGCACAGGACGGTGTAAATGTTATTACTGCGATACAAGAAAGAAATATAAAAGCATAAAACAAGCGTTTTTTCATTATTTACCTCCAAACAAACGGCTTTGTACCATTTTATTTGGAGGTCTTCTTTAATATTACTCTCTTAATAGCGCAAGCTCGCGCATTCAACCGTCGCGCTGCTGTTATAAAACTTTGCAAGCTTTACAAGCTTCGAAGTCGCTTCAAAGAATATTGCTGTTGTTTCCTTGGTCTTTTCATCCTTGAGAATACCGACGTATATATCGGGTGAGCTCATTGAGGACACCGCATACACCTTCTTTTCAGCGGCGTCTGCGCGAGTCTTGTATTCATCCGTATAAGGCGCAATTACAGACATATCCTGCATTCTTGCCTTGTAAAATTCGCGTCTTGATTTTCTGCCGAATATCTTTGTAAAGGTCATTTCACCCTTGACAACAGTATATTCGTATTCGATCTGAACGTATCGCCAGGTGAAAAACCATATTATCGCGGTAAAAAGCACGATAAAGCAACCGAGCACGTAAAGCTTGAGCTTACATAATACCGAGAAAAATACGATCGGAAAAAGTATGTACGCAAGTATCAGAAGTGTTCTTTTAAGCTTAAGCTTACCCTCGATCTTTGCTTCAACGCAATACTCAAAATAATTTGCAAACTCGTTCATTTTACTTTCTCCTTTGAGTGCAAAATATGTATTTTACATAAGTATAGCACACAAATACGATTTATTCAAGAGAATGTGTACAATTTCATCCATTTTTTACTTTTACTATTGAAATACAGAGAAATGTGTTGTATAATATATCCGTAAATCTTTATAACGAGAGGATAAAACCATGAAAGCAGTTGTAACCGTAACAGGAAAGGACACACTCGGAATCATAGCAGACGTTTCGGGAATTTGCTCAAAATACGGAGCTAATATCGTTGATATTTCACAAAGCGTTATGCGCGATTATTTCGCGATGATAATGCTTGTCGATATCGACAGACTCAATATGCCATTCACAGAATTCGTGGACAAAATAAAGCGTCACGGAGATGAAAAGGGACTCGTTATCCAGGCTATGCACGAGGATATCTTCAATTCGATGCACAGAATATAATTAACCGATATTTGGAGTATTTATATGTTAAACACCGCAGATATACTTGAAACCATAAATATGATACACGAGGAAAACCTCGATATCAGAACCATCACGATGGGTATCTCACTTCTCGACTGTGCGGACTCGGATGAAGACCGCCTTTGCGAAAAGGTATATGAAAAGATCACGACCTATGCTCGCGATCTTGTAAAAACAGGCGAGGATATCGAAAAACAGTACGGTATCCCGATAATCAACAAGCGCGTTGCCGTAACGCCCGTATCCATCATCGGCGGACATCTTTCGCCCGATGGATACATCAAGCTTGCAAAGACGCTTGACCGTGCGGCAGAAACGCTCGGAATCAACTTCATCGGCGGCTTCGGCGCGCTAGTACATAAGGGTATGACCAAGGCTGACGATACTCTGCTTTCGGTTATTCCCGAAGCCCTTGCAGAAACAAAGCTCGTTTGCTCGTCTGTAAACGTGGCAACGACAAAGGCAGGTATAAATATGGATGCCGTCGCGCGTATGGGCAAAATCGTCAAGCGTGCGGCGTATCTCACACGCGATAACGGCTCTATCGGATGCGCAAAATTCGTCGTATTCGCAAACGCTCCCGAGGATAACCCCTTTATGGCAGGCGCATTCCACGGCGTCGGAGAGGGTGATGCGGTAGTAAGCGTCGGCGTATCCGGCCCCGGTGTTGTATCAAGCGCGATAAAACGCGCAGGCGATTGCGATTTCCAGATGCTTGCGGAAACTATAAAGAAAACGGCGTTCAAGATAACACGTGTCGGTCAGCTCGTTGCGCTTGAAGCTTCAAGAAGACTTGGCGTGCCGTTTGGTATCGTTGACCTGTCTCTCGCGCCCACTCCTGCAATAGGCGACTCGGTTGCGCATATACTTGAAGAGATGGGACTTGAATCCTGCGGTGCGTGCGGTACGACCGCGGCACTTGCGCTTCTCAACGACGCAGTCAAGAAGGGCGGCGTAATGGCGTCGTCAAGCGTCGGCGGGCTTTCGGGCGCATTCATTCCCGTGTCCGAGGACCAGGGTATGATAGATGCTGTAACCTGCGGCGCGCTCACGATTGAAAAGCTTGAAGCGATGACAGCCGTATGTTCGGTCGGACTTGATATGATAGTAATTCCGGGCGATACGAGCGAGGACGTTATAAGCGGTATAATCGCAGACGAAATTTCGATCGGTGTAGCGAATACAAAGACCACAGCCGTTCGTGTAATTCCCGCATACGGAATGAACGTGGGCGACGTAGTAGATTACGGCGGACTTCTCGGTCACGCGCCGGTAATCAAGGTCAATAATTATTCCCCGGCGAAATTCATCGCGCGCGGCGG
>JAGCNJ010000002.1 GCA_017646005.1 Clostridia bacterium
CGCTATGCTCGAATATCACCCTGTTCTGAAGGATACGGTATACTACAACATACGCAAGGACGGCAAGGTCGTTACGCTTATACACAATTTCAGAACCGGCGAAATGAAAACCACCGACCGCGCCTGTGCCTGCTTCTCACCGGACGGCAAGTACGGGATATCGGTAAACTTCGCACGTATATACGATTTCCGTCCGGGATACGGATATGCAGGCATTGAGGACCCCGGCAAGGATACAAACGCGCCCGAAAACGACGGCGTATTCTTAACCGATATGGAAAGCGAAAAATCAAGGCTTATCATTCCGTACGACAGGCTTTCAAAGCTTTCGGGCTTTGAAAAATGCGAAAAGGTGCTTGTAAACCACGTTACCTTTTCACCAGACAGCAAGAAATACATTATGCTCGTCAGAAGCTTTCCCGCACCCGAACGCCCCTGGCGCACCTCGCTTGTTTGCGGCGACATAAACGGTAACGTGAGCGCGGTTTTCAAAAAAACCTACGCCTCTCACTACCGCTTTATCGACGAAAACAGACTTGTTATACACTGCACCGCAGACAATTTCAGCGATCCGTTTACCGAAAGGCGCAGTATGTACATAATTGATCTTCGTGACAACAGCTTTTGTGAACATCATATGCCGTATTTCGACATACCGGGCGGCGGAGACATTCATTGCAACGTATCACCCGACAAAAAATATATCATCGGAGACGGATATCCCGAATCCGGTATGCGTCCTCTTTTGGCATACAATTACGAAAGCCACAAATCCCGTATGCTTTTCAAGGCAAAGACTATAGAGCCGGAAATAAATGATATCAGATGCGACCTTCACGCAAGATTCGTAAGCGGAGGAAAGATCAGCTTTGATACCACTCATAACGGTAAAAGAGAAATAGCTTGTATTGCTGCAGAAGCACTTGATTTCTGAAAAACGCTAATTCTTACGTAAAAAACGGCGAAAAAAGCCGTTTTTTGTGTTGACACCGGGATTGCTTTTGGTGTATAATTGGATTTGTATAATAATTATTTAAGGACGGTAATATAAATGCCGATTACAGAATACCTCGAAAGAAATGCGAAAAGTTATCCGAATGAGACAGCTCTCATCGAGATAAACCCCGAGATCAAGGAAAAAAGAAGAGTGACCTGGAAGGAGTACGAGCTTATCGAATCAGGCTACGCTGAATCCTTCCGCCGTGAGATTACCTGGAGCGTTTTTGAAGAAAAGGCTAACAGGTGCGCAAATCTGCTCTTGAGCCGCGGCATTAAGAAGGGTGATAAGGTCGCTATACTTTTGATGAACAGCCTTGAATGGCTTCCCATATACTTCGGTATACTCAAGGCGGGTGCACTCGCTGTTCCGCTTAACTACAGATATACCTCGGACGAGATAAAATACTGCCTCGAGCTTTCCGATTCGGACGCGCTCATATTCGGTAACGAGTTTATCGGACGTGTCGAGGAAATATGCGATAAGATAGACAGAGTAAAGCTTTTGTTCTACGTAGGCGACAGCTGCCCTACCTTTGCTGAAAACTATCTGCATCTTTCGGCGAACTTTTCAAGCGCAAAGCCCGATATAACCATCACAGACAAAGACAACGCCGCAATATACTTCTCTTCGGGTACAACAGGCTTCCCGAAGGCTATATTACATAATCACGAAAGCCTCGTTCACGCGGCTCTTACAGAGCAGAATCACCACGGACAAACTCACGATGACGTATTCCTCTGCATCCCTCCGCTTTATCATACCGGTGCAAAGATGCACTGGTTCGGAAGCCTTGTATCCGGAAGCAAGGCAATACTCTTAAAAGGCGTTAAGCCTGCTTCTATCATAGAAACGGTATCCCGCGAGGGCTGCTCTATCGTATGGCTTCTTGTTCCGTGGGCACAGGACATACTCGACGCTATAGACCGCGGCGAGATTGATCTCAAAGAGCAAAAGCTCGATCAGTGGCGCCTTATGCATATCGGCGCTCAGCCGGTGCCTCCGAGCCTTATAAAGCGTTGGAAGGCGATTTTCCCGAATCACGATTACGATACAAACTACGGACTCAGCGAATCTATCGGCCCCGGATGCGTTCATCTCGGAATCGAAAACACGCATAAGGTCGGAGCTATCGGCGTTCCCGGCTACGGCTGGCAGGTACGCATAGTAGATGACAAGAGACAAGACGTTGCAGACGGCGAGGTCGGCGAGCTTGCAGTATACGGCCCCGGTGTTATGAGTTGCTACTACAAGGACGAAAAAGCCACCGCAGAGGTTCTTGACAACGGTTGGCTCTTCACGGGTGATATGGCTATGCGCGACGAGGATGGATTTATCTATCTCGTTGACCGTAAGAAGGACGTTATCATCAGTGGTGGTGAAAACCTTTACCCCGTTCAGATCGAGGACTTCCTCAGAGCAAACGATAAGATAAAGGACGTTGCCGTCATCGGACTTCCCGATCAGCGTCTTGGCGAAATTGCCGCAGCTATAATCGAGATCAAGCCCGGTATGAGCGCGACAGAAGACGAAATCAACGAGTTCTGCAAGGCACTTCCCAGATACAAGCGTCCGCACAAGATCATCTTTGCAGACATCCCGCGTAATCCCACGGGTAAGATCGAAAAGCCGAAGCTTCGCAAGATATACTGCGGCGAAAGCTTGGTTGCTACACAGATCAAGGGTTAATAACAGTATTTTTCATAAGGTTGGAGTCTTTGACTTCAACCTTATCGACTATAGAAGGAGAAAATTATGATCCGTTTTGAAAGCGATTACCTTGAAGGCGCACACCCCAGAGTGCTTGAAAAGCTTACACAAACAAATTTTGAGCAGACTCCGGGATACGGAGTTGATACACACTGCGAAAGAGCGCGCGAGCTTATAAAAAAAGCCTGCGAAGCGCCTGACGCAAGCGTACATTTCCTTGTAGGAGGAACACAGACCAATACTACCGTGATAGCCTCGCTCTTAAAGCCCTACGAGGGCGTGCTTGCGCCTGTCAGCGGTCACATCAACGTACACGAGACCGGCTCCGTTGAGGCAACAGGCCACAAGGTGCTCGGACTCGAAAGTGACGACGGCAAGATAACGGCAAAGCAGATAGACGATGCGTACACGGCACATATAAACGATTCCACACACGAGCATATGGTAAAGCCTGCTCTTGTATATATATCACAGCCCACCGAAAACGGCACGCTTTATACAAAAAGCGAGCTTGAAGCAATAAGATGCGTTTGCGACAAAAATTCGCTTTTACTCTTTGTTGACGGCGCACGTTGCGGATACGGACTTAAAAGCGAAAATAACGATGTCTTTTTACCCGATCTCGCACGTCTTTGTGACGTATTCTATATAGGCGGAACAAAGGTCGGAGCACTTTTCGGCGAAGCGATAGTTTTCAAAAACGAAGAGCTCGCGCGTGACTTCAGATATATGATAAAGCGCCACGGCGGTATGCTTGCTAAGGGAAGACTTCTCGGCGTTCAGTTTGAAGCTCTCTTTGAGGACGGGCTTTATTTCGAGATATCCGAGTACGCGATGAAGCTTGCACTCAAAATCAAAAAGACACTTTGCGAGCTTAACATCCCAACACTTTTCGACTCACCCTCAAATCAACAGTTCCCGATATTACCTAACGATATCTACAAAAAACTTTCCGAAAAATATTCGTTTAGCTTCTGGTGCGCGCCCGACAGTGAGCACACAGCAGTACGCATCTGCACAAGCTGGGCAACGACAGAAGAAAACGTCGATATGCTTATAGCAGACTTAAAGCGGGAGATTGCAAAATAAAAAACGGACAAGCCTGTCGGCTCGCCCGTTAAACAATCTGTCAAAACGCCCAGTTTCCGTTTCTGAATATCGGAATCTCGCTTCCGTCCTCGCAGATGCCCGTGATGTCAAGATCACGGCTTCCTATCATAAAGTCCTCATGCACCATCGAATCGTTTATGCCAAGCTTTCGGCATTCTTCAAGTGAATACTTGTCGTAATCCTTGATGCAGTTGGAAAAGCCCTCGCCGAAGGCAAGATGGCAAGCAGCGTTTTCGTCAAAGAGCGTGTTATAGAAAAGTATTTCCGAATTTCTTATCGGTGAATCGTAGGGAACGAGCGCACACTCGCCGAGATATGCGGCACCATCGTCCATAGATATAAGCTTTTTAAGAAGCTCCTCGTTCTTTTCGGCGTGCACCTCTACAGCCTTACCGCCCTCAAAGCGAACGCTGAAATTCTCTATAAGCTCACCCTTA
>JAGCNJ010000014.1 GCA_017646005.1 Clostridia bacterium
GCCTGCCGGACGGAGATAAGGAGATAGCGGTGTATTTCCCGTGGTCGTTTGCCGGAAGTCTTTTAAGCCTTACGCTTGATGATGGTGCAACACTTGCTCCCGTAAAGAATGAAAAAATCTTGCTTATGTACGGCGACTCAATAACCCACGGCTACGATGCGCTTCATCCGATAAACTCATATAGCACACGCTTTGCTGATAAGCTCGGATACACCCAGTATAACAAAGCAATAGGTGGAGAGATATACGTTCTGGGACTTGCCGGTATGAGGCAGGATTTTACTCCTGATTTAATAACAGTTGCATATGGCTCAAACGATTGGAGCCATTGTGATGCAGAGACATTTGACAGTAATTGCTCGCAATTTTTCAAGTCTCTTGTAAGAAATTATCCAAATACCCCGATATGTGTAATTGCTCCGATCTGGCGCAAGGACGAAAATGAGAAAAAAAGCTTTGGTGAATTTACATCGGTTGTCGATCACATAAAAGATATCGTGAAGAAGTATCCGCAGATAACACTGATAAACGGCTATGACCTTGTGCCTCATGACGAAAAATTCTTTGCCGATTTAAGGCTTCATCCTAATGATAAGGGCTTTGAGCATTACGCTGAAAAAATATATAATATGGTAAGGGAGTAAAATCATGAAAATCAATATAATTCAAGTTCCGTATACAATGGATAACGGCGCTTGCGAAGAAAATTTTAATAAAAAGCTTGATTACTTAAATGAGTGCGATGAAAGCGCAGACGTTATCGTTTTGCCCGAATACAGCGACGTACCTTATGCCGCAGCAGAAAAGGAAGAAAATTTTAATGTACATAACACAAATATAGGAAGATTGCTTGATGCGGTAAAGAAAACGGCGGTCAGATGCAATGCTCTCGTGTTTGTAAACGCGCTTTGCAATACCGAAAACGGATACCGCAATACGACCTACGCATACGGTCGTGACGGAGAGCTTGTCGGTAAATATTATAAACGCCATCTGCCGCCGTCTGAGCTTAATACACTTAAGCTTGACCATAGCTATATAGACAGCTTTTCCGAACCGTATGTGCTCGAATATGACGGAGTGCGCTATGCTTTTCTTACCTGTTACGATTTTTACTTCTACGAAGCATTCCCGACAATAGCGCGTAAGAACGTCGATATAATAATAGGCTGCTCACTTCAGAGAAGCGACAGCCATAGCGCACTTGAAATAATCGGACGTTTCCTTTCGTATAATACGAACGCATACCTTGTCCGCTCATCGGTAAGCCTCGGAGAAAACATCACCCTTGCAGGCTCAAGCATGGTAGTCGCACCAAACGGAGATATGCTTCTTAATATGAAAAGTAGGGTAGGAATAGAGTCTGTGGAAATAGACCCGCACGCAAAGTATTATAAGCCTGCAGGCTTTGGAGGAAATGCGGCGGCGCACTACGAGTATATCGAATTTGGAAGACGCCCCTGGAATTACAGACCTGCAGGAAGCGCTATAGTACAAAATAATAACGATATGCCGTATCCACGCATTTGTGCTCACCGTGGATTTTCAAGCGTAGCTCCTGAAAACAGTATGCCTGCATTCGGTGCTGCTGTAGCACTCGGAGCGCAGGAAATAGAGTTTGACTTGTGGCAAACCAAGGACGGAGAGATCGTATCCTGCCACGACGATACGCTTGACAGAGTAAGCGACGGAACAGGCAAGATTTATAATTATACCTATGACGAACTAAAAAAACTTGACTTCGGAATCAAATTCGGAGAAAAGTATAAAGGAATGCGTATCACAAAATTTGAGGATATACTTAAGAAATTTTCCTGCCACGTCATAATGAATATTCATGTAAAGACTGTTCGTGACGATTATAACACGGAGGCTATGAAAAAGATCGTTTCGCTCATCCGTAAATACGATTGCGAAAAATACGTCTACTTCATGATAGTACACGACGGAGTCATTAAAAAGTTTATGGACTATGCTCCTGATATTCCCGTGTGTGTAGGGCATCTCGGTGAGCGTCCGTATGAGATAGTAGAACGTGCGATAGATCTTGGCGCAAAGAAGGTTCAGCTTTTCAAGCCTTACTTTGATGCAGATACAGTTAAGAAAGCGCATGAAAACGGTATTCTGTGTAATGTGTTCTTTGCAGATGCCCCCGATGAGGCAAGAAAATATCTTGAAATGGGGATAGATACTATACTTACAAACGAGTATAATCTGGTGTCTCAAATATTGACAAATGAGTAAAATGATAGTATAATAAATGTATATTGTGTAAAACTCAAAAGGGGAAAAATATGTCAAACGTGATGGAAATAATCAGGTCGTTCAGCAAAACGTGTCCGTGCGGCGTAAAGCATGAAACGACGGTAGGTGACGTGAGAATAGCATCGGGACTTGTAAATTCTGTCGGTGCAATATTAAGAGAAAACTCTTTTTCAGATAACATTCTTCTCGTTGCCGATAAGGATACTCTTAAGGCATCAGAGGGAATAGTCGAAAGTCTTAAGGGCTTTAATATTTCATACAAGATCTACGACGAGATACGCGTTGCCGAAATGAAGCACGTGGACGAGCTTGAAAAGATGATAAAGGATAAGGATATATCGGTGCTTTCTGTAGGTACAGGCTCGGTAAACGATCCGTGCAGACTTGCCTGCGCAAGAGCAGATAAGAAGCTGGCGATATTCGCAACAGCCCCCTCAATGGACGGCTTTGCATCCTATAGCTCACCGATAGTCGATAACGGCTTCAAGGCAAGCTATCCCGCAAAAAGCCCTGAGGTGATCATCGGAGACACAAAGATACTTGCAAATTCTCCTACATACCTCAAATCGGCGGGCTTCGGTGATATGATTGCAAAATACGTAGCACTCATAGACTGGCAGATATCGCATCTTCTCATCGGAGAGTACTATTGCGAGCGTGTTGCAAAGCTTACACGTGATGCGCTTGATACGCTTGTGGAGATGGCAGATAAGGTCACGGTCAATGACGAGGAAACCGCAGGAAAGATATTTGAATCTCTCCTTATGACAGGTATTGGTATGAGCTTTACGCAAAACTCCCGCCCTGCAAGCGGATGTGAGCATATAATCAGCCACTTGCTTGAATGTGTTGAGCTTCGCGACGGTATAATTCCTAACTTCCACGGCGAGGATATCGGCGTGTGCACACTTGAAATGTTAAAGCTTTATGGGGAGCTTGCGAAGCGTGAAGGCATAACAGCAAAGCGCGAAAACATCGATTGGGAGGACGTGTATTCATTCTATGGGGAAATGGCGGATGATGTAAGAAAGCTTAATAATCCGACTATAACAGATAAGGTTGATCCCGTAGCGCTTGAAGAAAACTGGCAGAAAATACGCGATATTATCAACAGCGTGCCATCGTATGAGGAATGTAAGGCGGCAATGATAAAAGCGGGCTGTAAGATAACGGTATCAGATATAGGCAAGGACGAAAAGCTGTTTTCGGACTGTGTAAAATATTCGCCCTATATGAGATATCGACTCACGCTCTTAAGACTTCTTACGATGATAGAAATGTAAAAAACAAACGGCGCACCAAAATGCGCCGTTTATTTTTATTAAAATCTCGGATTAATGTGAGCGTACTGACTTAATGGCTTGGTTGGCATTTCCTTGATAAGCGTGTGACCGCAGCCTCTGCATATATGGTTTGTGATAACGTTCTGATCTGCGCATACCGGGCAGGGAAGCGTTTTGTCATCCTTTGTAGGCAGAATCGTAACAAATTCGCTGCCGCAGATATGAAATACCTTTTCTCCCGGTACGTATACGCGCTGAATGTGAGAAAAGCTTACCGAATACGGGCTTACCGAAAAAGCTTTGTGGGTAAAAAGCTTTCCGTCCGGGGCTTTGATATGGAGATAAATGTGATTTACGTCAACGAGCCTGCGGGCGTTACTCTTGTCTGATGCTTTTGCCGCCTTGACGGTTACGTCTTCGATCGTACCGCAGTATGTAAAATCCTTAAGCCTTGCCGGAATATCGGTGAGAATGAAAGGCAGATATAAAATCACAACGGTGATGAATATTCCAAAGCCGATGTTTGAGCTCTTAAAGAGCCTGTTACGCATAATTATAACGAAAGCAACAGCAATGATAAACAGGATAATGCAAAGATATAATCGTATCTTCTGCTTTATACGAGCTTTTTTGTCAAGGACTTCGATATCATTCGGAAGATAAAGCTTTGTGGAAAACACAGTTATCACCTCATAGCTCAAGTAGGCGTACAATGGTATCTCGATTGATAGCGCTGTCAAGACTTTTTGTGATATCAAGCCTTGTGCGCTTGCCGCTTATGCGGAGAATAAACCAACGAATCATCACGTAAATATAACCGATAGGAAGCAAAGCCTTGATTTTCTTTGCAGTCTTGAAATGAAGATAAACGTGATTGTTTAAGGTGGTTAAAAGATAGCCGAAGCGGGAGCTGGCGGCATCGGGCTTGTTTCTGTTTGCGTTAGATCTTGAAAAACGGTCGTGCTCGTTTTTCTGCCCCATATTTCCGACCGATAAGATATCCTCTATAAGCGTGCGTGCGGTCGAATCAGGAATATCCGATGCAAATGCGTATTTCTTAAGACCTATGAATTCGCACGCACGTGTCAATGCCTTGGCAAGCGTATAAAGTCCGAGCTTTTCAAGCGTGTCTGCAAAAGCTTTGTCAAATTCGTCGTTTTCAAATCGGGAGACAAAGTGAGCCCAGTCAAAAAGATGGCGGAGCCCGATACCCTCGGTCTTTATATGACCTGTGGTGTGCAAAAGCAGTATAAGCCCGTGGAAATAATCGTTTGGAACGGGAATGTCGGTATTGGCATACTTTACACTTTCTGCAGTAGGAATAATTCCGTTATCAGAATAGAAAAGATTTAAGACAGTACCTGAACCTCTTTTTAAGTTGCCGATAGAATCGTGAAGCTCGATCCTGATACCGTTACGTGCAAGCGCGCTGTGATGTGTGCTTGCATTTTTTATAAAATGAAAGCCGTTTGAAATCAAAAGCGCCTCGGCAGCTTTTATATCATCACCTGCAAGCATAATATCAACGTCGCCGAGCGTACGTAAAAACTGCTTCTTATAGTACCTGTCCGAAGCAATGCCTTTTATTACAACGTGCTTTATATCGTTGTCGGTCAGAAGCTTACTTATAAAGTAGTGTGCTTCGTATATCTCAATGTTACGCTTTTGCGTAACGTCAGCGTATTTTCTGAGAGTCCTGTATGCAACGCCACTGTCTTTTTCAGATTCCCGTAAACTATCGGAAAAAGCAAGACAAACGCCTTGCTTTATGCTTTCCTCAACAACTCCCCTGCGTTCTTGCTCGTCGCAGGGAAAGTCAAGTGAGTCAGTGAGACCAAACGGGCGTGAAAGTACAGATAATAGCACCTGCTGTGAAGCTGTCAACGGGTTCACCTCTTTACATAATGGATTGAGAGTTGATAATAAGCCTGAATCGGACATCAAGTTTTTCCGCAGCCTTTCTGCACATGACCATGCGGTTTAAGAATATCTCAAAATAATCCATAACAGGGCTTATTGACGTGTCGATCTCAAGCTCAAGGACTATTTCGGTGCGCTCATCATTTATAGTAAGACGCGAGCTTGTAACCGAGTAGTTAACTCTGTCGTGAATGTCGAAGGTTGAAAAATCGCGGTTGCGTACACGGCTGCGGCGCACGTCGCACTTGTCTGCGAGTATCAGCGCTGCGGCAACCTCGTTTACCGCAACACCCGTACCTTCGTCGTGATTTCCTATAGCGGTGACTATTGTAGCGACGTCCTCTGCTGGCATTTTAAGATGGTCGAGTATACGAAACGCCATGATAGCACCGCTTTGCGAATGATCAATACGGTTTATAAGATTGCCGATATCGTGCATAAATCCTGCAATTTTTGCAAGCTCGATCGTGTGCTTGTCTGCGCCGAGCGTGGAAAGAATGTATTCAACATCGCTTGAAACCTTCGTAACGTGTGCAAAGCTGTGCTCGGTAAATCCGAGCGTAAGCAAGGACTTGTCCGCAAGTGTGATGTAAGTCCTTATATCCTTATTGTTTTTAATATCTTCAAAAGTTACCATAATTCTCCTGTTTTATCTTACAACAAATGCAGTCGGGATTTTTCTTTCTCCAACAGCTGAGCCGAGAGAGTTTATAAGCTCGCCCTCGTAAAAGAGCATAGACGAAGAGCCGCCGTCAAGGTTAGCTGCGTTTACCGCACCGTAATCCTCCATAATAGCCGCGATGTCGTTGTACGTAGCACCGAGACTGTGCGGCTGACGACCGTCAATTGCAAGCACGAGTATTGCACCGTCAGCGCGCTGACCGATAGCGGTGCGGGGATTAAGTCCGCTTCCCGAAATAGGGGTCACGGTCCCGTTTTTAACAAGAACAGGACCAAAGCTGCAAGCTTCTACAATGCCTGCATCAAGCGCTTGCTTGCCTGTGAAGCTTCCTACAATAAGCTTTTTGTTTTTGTCAAAGCCTACGGTCACGGGGCATTCCCAGGCGTAATCAGCAAGAAGCTCGCCATCCTTTATCGTAACGCCAAGGGGCATACCGCCGTTACCTGTGCCGAGATTGTCAAGAAATCCCCCGCCGTTAAATGCGGCAACAACGCCATCAGCATTTGCGAGATCGCGTAAGAAGAATCCCTCTCCCGTTTCGGAGAAAGTGTCGATGACCTGAATGGATACCCTTGTCGGATCGTCAATTATCATCATCTTTCCGCAATAAGTTTCTCCGTATACGTCCTCAATGGTGATGCCGGTGCCGTTATCCTCAGAGGCTTCTACCGAATCCTTTTGTAAAATGGTGATCTCAATTTCCTCGATCGAATCAATATAGGCGTTGTAAGCATCGGTGTTGCCCTTCATCATAGCGTCGATTTCCTCATCCGAGAAAAACGCACGCGGTACAAATTTCATGGCACTCGTTTCCATAAGACTGCTGACCAAAAGCGTGCGCATAGTGTCGGATGGGCCCCTAAATACCGTCGAAACAGTGCAGATCACGAATATAAGCAAGCAAAGTATAAAAATCAAAATAGAAGTAAATATTCTTCCGATTATTCTGACAGGCGTAAGCTTTTTCATAATTATTTTTCCTTTTTGTTCTGCTTTTTTGCGAATACCCACGATCTCTGAATCCTGTAGCTGAAAAGCGCCAAGAAGCAGTCGGTTACAAAGTTGCATACCGTCATCATAATTTCAGCCTTAAAGAATTTAGATATAAATGCTGTGATCTCGGATGAAAGTAAGGTCTGCACAATGCAAAGCGCGTAATATTTAAGCGCAACGGGTAAGGTTGCACCGTCGTTTCCGAAAACGAATTTCTTGTTGGCAAAGAAATTAAATAGGGAAGAAAAGAAGCGCGAAATGAACTTGGAAACGTATATAAGCGCCTTGCGATCCCCGATCGGAAGCGTGAGCGTGAGAATCGTGAATAAGCCGTATTCAATAAGTGCCGATGCGACCGCCGAGCCGATGTAAGCAAATAATTGCTTGTATATCATAAGCGAATCTCGGATAGGATGGAAGTGCGTTCCGCTGTTGTTTTCAATGTATACCGTGTCAATAACGACCTCTTTTATGCCAATGCCGTTGTCCTTGGTTGCTAAAAGCATATTCGTTTCGTATTCAAATCTTTCGCCCGATACCTTGATAAAAGCTGGAATAGAGGAAAGTCCGAATGCGCGAAGCCCCGTCTGCGTGTCGCTTACCTTAACACCGCATAAAAAGCGCATAAAGAAAGCGGTGAGCTTGTTGCCGAATTTGCTCTTGGGCGGTACGTTCGGGGAATTGAAATCGCGTACACCGAGTACAAGCTTGTCGGGCTCGTCGACCAAAGCCTTGGCTACGTTGACCGTGTCCTTTGCGGTGTGCTGACCGTCGTCGTCAAGCGTGACGATACCCACGTCTCCCTTGGGGGCGGCAAGAAAATGCTCCATAGCAGTCTTTAGCGCGCGCCCCTTGCCGCGATTGATCTCGTGAGTCAGTACCTCGCAATCGAATTCGGCGGCAAGACGCTCGAATATGTAATTTTTGTCTTCCCGGCTGCCGTCGTTAACAATGATCACTCGGTTGAAACCAAGCGAGCGGGAATGAGTAACAACGTCAAATATTTTTTCGTTCGGATTGAGAGTCGGAATAACGACCGTAACGTTAAGCATAATTTTCACCCTTGTCCTGTGTTTATATATATCCAATATATATTATATAATAAAAAGTCAATAAAAGCAAGTGCGTGAGAAAAATTTGTATTTGAATTTGAAGAATTTTATCCAAACCGACGGTGGGGAAACACTGTGCGAACAACAAACAAAGCCCTCTTTTTTCAAAGAAGGCTTCATTATGTAAATCTACTTCTTACATCCATCCCCGGATTCTATAAACCCCGCGTTCACAATAACCGTGTCGGCTCCGATCTTTTCAATATTGCACCACGGAATGCGTATCTCCTCAACTCTGCCGAAATTGAAGCACTTGCAGTCGGATGGCACCGATATCGCAACAATTTGACCGCCGGGCACCTCAAACTCCACGTTGCATACGTATCCGAGCCGTCTGCCGTCGCAGACGTTTATAACTTCCTTCTGCTTTAATTCGTTAAAGCTCTGAATATGCATAATAAAATGATATCCCGACGAGTAGCTCGTCGGGATATTTCTCCCTTCGGTAATACTTATTAAAAGTATATTCCAAAGCTTATTATTTTACTACGCTTTAATCGTAAAGCTCGGCAATAGCCTCCTGATGCTCGGCGTAATTTCTTGTAAATACCGTTCTTCCGTCGGGACCCGAAACAAAGTAATAGTAGCTCGTCTTTGACGGATACATCGCGTATCTTATCGCTTCGATTGAGGGATTGGCGATAGGTCCGGGAGGAAGACCTTTGTTCTTGTAGGTGTTGTAAGGACTATCGTATGATGTGTCTGAAAGTGTTTTCGGACGCTCACCTGTATCGTGCTCGATCGCGTAAACAATAGTTGCGTCAGAGTCAAGATAAGGATAATACGCAGGACTCTTGAGTCGGTTGTGGAATACCGAGGATACGTTTCCGAATTCGTCTGCAAAGCGCACCTCCTTCTGGATCATAGAAGCGAGAGTGATAAGATCGTCAACAGTCATATTAAGCTCGTTTGCGCGCTCGTAATACTCGTCTGTAAACTTGCTGTTGAAGTTTTCAAGCATTTTGTATATTACCGTTTCCTCGGTTGAATCCGAGTAATAGTAATAGGTGTCGGGGTAGAGATAGCCGTCAAGACGCCAATATCTGTCGGGTGAGAAGGAATCCTGATTTTCAAGGAATTTGTAATCGAAATCGTATTCGTTAATGGCACGCTTGTAGCCCTCGTACGTGCCAAGTCCCTTGTCAACCAACAGCTTGACTATCTGCTCGGTGCTGTAACCCTCGGGGATGGTAACGACTACCGTCGTGCGAGCAGGAGCCTTCTCCTTGAACTCATAGATCATATAGTCGTAATTGAGCATCGGAGATATCTGATAGGTGCCGGGAAGATAATCGGCTTCTTTTTTCTTGAATTTGATGTAGAAATTGAATATTTTCGGATACTTGATAGCACCGCTGTCTGCAAGTATTTGCGCAAGCTTTGGCGTATCGCAGTTTTCCGGAACGACGACTGTAACGGGTACGTCGGATTTAACAAATGCAAAAATATCGTTTGCAACACTTATTACCGCAAAAGCGAGTGTGATAGAAATCGCAAGCACCGCAACGAGGTATATGACAGCCTTCGCTACGCTTGTGAGCGCGCTTATCGCCCCGCCGGGAATATTATCGGGATCGGGATCATCGTCAAGCTCAAGGTCGTCGTTTTCGGTAAGGAACGGCGTATATACTTCTTTAAGCTCACTTGCCGCTTCCTTTTTCTTCTTTTCAACGGCAGGATGCCTTGAGGATTCGATCGGCACGCTATTTTCGACTTTTGCCACAATCTTCTTGTTTTCGTTTACAGGAGCAACCGGCTTGACTGAGGGCACAGGCTTCACGGAAGCCACAGGCCTTGAAGCAGGAGCTTTTTTTACGTCTGCATCCGGATCAGCCTTAGTCTTTGCAACGTCGGGCTTGGCGGACGTATTTGCTGTTTTTGGAGCATCCACGCGGTTGATAACGATTGTGCTTGCCTCAAAAGCAGGTTCAGCCTTTGGCGCAGGAGGATTTCCCGGAGCCTTTCTCACGTATCTGCGCACCTGTGCGGATTTTACGTCAGAGTCGTTTTTTCTGTCATCGAGCATCTTTTCAATCTCGCGGATGTGATTAAGATCTCCCGTATCGGAAAGACCGAAGGATTTGTTTTCGTTTTCATTCATAAAATGCATTCTCCTTATGTAAGCTTGGTGTTAAAGAGACACTATAATGTAAAGTAAAAGGCAGAAAAGAAACGGTATGCTTGAAAGGGAAGACTTGAAGCTCACCTTGCCCGTAACAAAGGAATCGTCACGCGTACCCGGATCTCTGCCTGAGAGCGCGTAGGAATAAAACATCTTTTCCGCACATCCGAGTAAAAGTACAAGTGATATAAGAAAGAGCCCTAAGAAAATAAAGATCATAAACACGCTGTTGTTGGGCCTGTCAAGAACGGCGAACAGCTGGGACTCTAAAAACACCGTGTAAATATTGTACGCAAGCCTTATAAACACACATGACCATACAGAGCCTGTAACGTAATAAGTAAAGGCAAGCATAACGCCTATAAAAAATGAGAGAATAAAGTTTTCAAAGCCATAGTGAACAAGCGCAAATAATAATGAAGACATCACAACAGCGCAAATTCGTCCACCGCTTTTGTATTCGGTAAGTAAAACTCCCCTGAACATAAACTCTTCTATCACCGCAGGTGTAAGAGCATACGCAACAAGCGAAAACATCGGAGAGCTTGCGGGAGAGATGTCCGAGAAGATCTTTCTCATAAGCACCGTGTCGCTTCGGGGGATATTTATAAGCTCAAGTAAGAATCTCAACGCCGCGCTTCCCGCGATTATTGCGATAGTCGCAATAAGAATAAAGGCAATCGAATCGGGCATGAACATTTTAAGCCCAAGCGTTGAAACGTAGCCCTTGCCCTTAAGGCGCGTGTAAAAAACGGCGGGTAAAAGCAGTATAAGAAACTGTAATATAACAAGCGAAAGATAAATGTTATCGCGGCGTGCAAGCATAGCAGGATCAATATATCTGATCGCCGTAATAAGCGCGAGCGCAACTATCGCAAGCCACGGAGCGAGGAAAGTATTTTTTATTTTCATTTAATTATGTTTACCCCCTTTTCGCTTACCGTGAAATCAACCTTCAGGTCAAATCTTCCGTGAGGAACGCTTTCGGCAATAAGCGCGTCGTAAATAACGCCGGCCTTTGAGCCGTGAAAGTCTAGTAAATATCTGTCATAATAGCCCTTGCCGTATCCTATGCGGTACCCGTTTTTATCATAGATGAGTGCGGGGATAAGGCATAAACAGCTTTCTTTTGAGTGATCCTTTTTCTTGTCAAATACCGGCGCATCAGCGCTCGGCTCTAGAATAGAGTAGTGACCGGGCGTAAGCTCGTCAAGTGAGCTTACGTAGTGAAAATGCATCAAAGAGCCTTCAGGTGTGCATCGCGGAAAGGCAACACGCTTTCCTGCTTTTAACGCCGCCACCGCTATAGGAGTGATGTCTATCTCGCTTTTGACAGGCGAGTATAATAACAGCGTATCGGCAAACCGATATGACACAAGAGAAAGTATTCTTGAGCATATCTTTTCGTCAAGCTCGAACTTGTCCTGTCCGAAGATCCCTTCACGTATTTCGGAGTATTTTTTTCTGAGTCTGTTTTTTTCGCTTCTGATCTCGAACATTTAAGCGATAATACCTTTCTTAAGCTTTTCGCTTTCTTCTTCTGAAACAAGCACGCGTACAAGCTCAAGAGCAAATTCAACAGCCGCGCCCATACCAATGCCCGTAATAATGTTTCCGTCGCAGACCACGCGCTTAGTCGAGGGCTTTGCTCCGCGCAAATACTTTTCAAAACCCGGATAGCAAACGGCATACCGTCCTTCAACGAGTCCAAGCTCGCCTAAAATCCTCGGAGCCGCGCATATAGCGGCAATGTAAGCGCCTGCACGGTCGGCTCTCATAATAAACTCTCTGACAATTGCGTTCTCTCTTAAATTGTCAGCACCGGGAAGTCCGCCGGGCAAAACTATCATATCAAGCTTTTCGACTATTGCAGCCACGTCCTCAATAGTCGTGTCTGCAAGCACCTTGATTCCGTGCGAACCTGTAACAGTTTGACCTGTAACTCCGACAGTTACAACCTTTTCGCCGGCACGTCTCAAAAGATCGACCGGAGTAAGTGCCTCTATTTCCTCAAATCCGTCTGCAAGAAATACGTATGTCATATGTGCATCCTTTCTGTGCCTGTTGGGCAGAAAAAATAATTATTTATGTTTATTCGGGGAAATTGTCCGCGAAGGGCAAGCCTTGTAAAATGACGCTGTTATCAAGCGTAGTGTCAAGAAGCTTCAAAAGCCCCTTGTCAAATAGGGGAAAGTGAGCATATTTGTCCGCATCCTTGCGGCAAAACGGCTGAATGCTTTGCGGTAAGATAAAGGTTGGGGTCAATTCGGCTGCCTTGATATTCTTGTCCAAAAGCTTTTTTGCGTCCGAGGGCTCATGAGTATCGTAATCAGCTCCGACAGGAGCACGACCCTGCAATACAACCGTATAGCCCATGCGCCTGTAGGTTTCAAAAAGAAAACTGTCAGCAGGAATGAGCACGATGAATTTGCCGGATAATGAAAGCGAGATCTCCTCTGCAAAAGAGCAGATCCGTCTGAAAATGCCTTTCCCGCGGAAAGCCTTGTCAACGCATACCGAATACATATAGTATCCCATAGCCGAGTCTTCTTTATTCTTAAGCAGACACGGCATCAGAAATGCCATGGCGGCAAGCTTGCCGCTGTTTTCGTACACGCTTATCAGATAAGCGTCGCTTTTTGAAAGTGATGTAAAAAAGTCAAAATATTCGGGATAAGAGAATATATCCTCAAATAAAGCCCTGTGCGCGCAAAGCTCATCGGGATACGGACAGCTTACGCTGTAGATAAATCCGTCATATACCGAGCTTTTCATTTACGATCGCCCTTATCTCACTCGCGATATCGTCTATTTTGCGCATAGAACTTCCATCATAGCAGCGCACGCGTGACCAGTTAAGCTTATCGCTTGCGTAAAGCGCCGCCTCATAGCTGCGGTGTAAAAAGTCCGGGTCAAGCTCGTGAATATCCTTTTTTCTGCCCGTTTCGTTTGAACGGCTTTCGATAAGCGCAAGTGATATTTCGGGCTTTACCTCAAGATATAATACCAGATCAGGCGAGGGAAGTGCGAGTTTTGTGTATTCATAATCGATAAGCCAACTCAGGTATTTGTCCCAGTTATCCCGATCGATTTTAGAAAGCTGATGAACCGCGTTTGCACTCGTGTATCTGTCAGCGATTATTACGGTGTCGTCGCGTTCATAATCGCGTATCCAATCGGTCTTGAAGCTTACGTATCTGTCCATTGAAAAGAAACTCGATGCGGCAAAAGCGTTTGTGTCGTCAGCACTTTTGCCAAGCTCACCCGAAAGATACATCTTAACGAAAGTGGATGAAACAGAGTCGTATACGGGGAAGGTAAGCCTTCTTACACGCATTCCCGCATTTTCAAGCGCATCTGCAAGCAAAGCGCTCTGAGTTGCCTTGCCGGAGCCGTCAAGCCCGTCTATTGCAATAAAGATTGCCATGATGATCTCCTTAATGCCTGATTATTCGTCGTCAAAGGAGCTTCCCTTGACAATGCTTTCCATGTACTGTTGCTTTGTCCAGAGGGTGGTTCTCGGCTTCTGACCGTCGGGAGGTGAAACGATTCCGCGCTCGGTCATAATGTCGATAAGCTTTGCCGCACGTCCGAAGCCGATACTCAGCTTACGCTGAAGCAACGACGTTGAGATCTTGCCTGATTCGACAGCAATCTCGATTGCAGGCTTGAGCATCGGGTCGCCGCTGTTGTTGTCAAGCTCACCGTCACCGAGAGTGGTCGATTTTTTGTTACCGCAAAGCTCAGCCTCGCGCTCAATGCTTTCAACAACCTGCGCGTTGTAGTTGGCACCGCCGCAGGTCTCCTTTACAAAGCTTGTGATCTGCTCAACCTCTTCGTCGCTGACAAACGCGCCCTGTACACGGATAGGACTGCGTCCTGTAGCGGCATAGAGCATATCGCCCTTACCGATAAGCTTTTCAGCACCGACCGTGTCGATTATTGTGCGCGAGTCCACGTAAGAGGTCGTGGTAAATGCAATTCTGTAAGGAATATTTGATTTGATAGTACCCGTGATAACGTCGACAGACGGTCTCTGAGTACCGAGTATCAGGTGTATGCCGGCAGCTCTTGCCTTGGCTGAAAGCCTGCGTATAGACTCGTCCACATCGTTTGATGCGGTAAGCATAAGATCGGCAAGCTCGTCGATTATAATAACGATCTGCGGCATATATTCAGCATCGGGATCGTCCTTCATCTTTTCGTTGTAGCCGTGGATGTTTCTTACCGAAGCACCGTTGATAAGCTCATATCTGCGCTCCATTTCGGTAACTGCCCAGTGGAGTGTACCTGCCGCCTTTTTAGGATCGGTAACAACAGGAACAAGAAGGTGCGGAATACCGTCGTACATTGTAAATTCGACCTGCTTGGGGTCGATAAGGATAAGCTTTACCTCGTCGGGCGTTGCCTTATAGAGAATACTGATGATCGTGCTGTTGATACAAACCGACTTACCCATACCGGTAGCGCCGGCGATAAGAAGGTGAGGCATTTTGGCTATATCCATAAATACAGGGCTTCCGGTAACGTCCTTACCGAGAGCAACGTGTATCTTGCTCGGATGCTTCTTGAACTCTTCGTTTTCAAGTAGTTCTCGGATGTATACAAGAGATACGTTCTTGTTGGGCACCTCAACACCGACAGCCTCCATTCCGGGAATGGGCGCAACTATACGTACACCGCCCGAGGCCGCAAGGTGAAGCGAAATGTCGTCAATACGGTTGGTAATGGAGTTGACCTTTGTGCCTATCTCTGGAGAAAGCTCGTAACGTGTGATAGACGGACCGCGCGAAATAGACACAAGCTTAGTGTTTATCTTGTAGCTCTTTAAGGTCTCAACGAGCTTTGTTGCCGTAAGCTTCAATTCCTCGGAAACGTCCTGATTCTTAAGTGACGTATCCTTCTTGAGAAGTGTGATGGGCGGGAAGGTGTATTCGCGCAAGGGCTCAGGATCGGGTAAGCTTTCTTCGATCGTACCTATCTGTGAACGCTCGATGGTAAGCTCGATCTCATTTTGGTCGGGATCGTTTTCAAGCTCGACAAGCTTTTCGTCGAATGCCGCGTCAGAAGCGTCGGTATCCTTGTCGCCGAAAATATAATCAAGATCGACAGCGTGAGGGTCGGTGCTTTTTGCTTTTCTGACAGGAACGTCGTTAATAACCGGAGGCTCTATCTGAACAGCACCGGACTGATCTATCGTGGTTGCATTGTCATCGTCCTGATCAAGGGCGTTTAATTTTTCCCATATATCGGAGTCAATAGGCTCTCTTTCAGCTTCCTGAAAGTCTTCTTCGAACTCTTTCGGCTGAGTCTTTGGTTCAACCTTTTCACGCTTGGTCAGTACTGCTTCGGATCGCGTGCGGTTCTTTTCATCCTGCTCTTGTGCATAAAGCTGTTCGCGAAGCTTTACGTCCTCACGGTGCTTTTTGATAGAATAGAGTATCCTTATCCATATCATATAAGGAGTGATGCCTAACATAAATAAACCGCATACAAAAACGAGCGCGAAGGTAATAATAAGAGTACCCGCAACACCGACAAGGCTTAAAAGAGCCTCTGCAATCAGGCCGCCGATAACTCCGCCGCCGTGAAGCGATACGCCGGCATGGAAAAGCTCGACAACAGAAAATCCGATGTCATTTTTCGCAAAAACCTCGCAAAGCATGGAAACGCCTGCGACGAATGCGATCGAGAAGGATATTCTCGCACCGAGACATCTGCTGTCAGCGTCATCCTTCCATGTAAACGCCCTGACTATGAGTATTACGGGTATAGCCCAGGCTCCGTAGGAGAAAAGACCGTAAAAAATGTTCTTGAGCCATATTCCGAAAATACCGGTTGAGCCGATAATGATATAGCAGATAACAAGGTATATCGCAAGCAATATTAAAATTGCCGGCATTATCTGATTAATAATGCGAAGAGAAGGAATGATATCTTCATTCTGCTCGGCAGGCTTGCTTGCTTGCTTTGTGTTCTTTACCTTGAGCTTCTTTTTGCTTTCCGTGTTCTTGACGGGCTTTTTCTTGTTTGACTGTGCCATTTATTACCTCTGATGTGATTTAATAATTGTTTTTATTTTGGAAAACGATAGTGTAAACGGACGTATTCATTATATTATACCACGTCCGCACACAAATTTCAAGAAGATATTTAATATAGTTATATATTATTTACAATTTTGGAGAAACATATGAAGCTTACTCTGAAAATGGTGCTTACACTTTTTGCAGGCTTTGCCGCAGGGATAATAAACGGCGTGTTCGGCACAGGCGGAGGAATAGTGCTTGTGTTTTTGCTCGGATGGCTTATGAAGGAAGAAATCGGATATAGCCCGAGAGATGCCTTCGCAAGTGTAATAGCAATAGTCCTGCCGATGTCGGTGGTGTCGGCGTGGCTGTATATAGAAGAGGGAAACGTGAGCGTAAGTGACGCATCGGGATATCTCTTGCCTGCGGTGCTTGGAGGAATCACAGGCGCGTTTTTTCTTGATAAAATAAATCTGAAATTTCTAAAAAAGCTCTTTGCCCTGCTTGTCGTGTACGCGGGGATAAAAATGATGAGTTGAGGTTTTGGTATGATTGAATTTTTAATGGGCTATCTTACCGCCGCGCTTGCGGGACTCGGAATAGGTGGCGGAGGGCTTCTTGTGATATATCTTGCACTGATAGAAAAACTCCCGCAGCTAAAAGCGCAGGGAATAAACCTGCTTTTCTTTATATTCTCATCGGTCGCAGCGATGGCGGTTCATACTTTCAAAAGAAGGATACCGTTAAAGCTAACACTTATACTAGCGACCTCCGGTGTAGCAGGAGCGTGTGTCGGCAATATGATAACAGGAGAGATAAGTGAGGATCTGCTAAGAATTATGTTTGGTATTCTCCTTGTAATATCGGGGATCATAGCTCTTTTCAGATAAAAATCAAAAAAATAACAAAAAGGTATTGACAAAGCGCAAGTTTTGTGGTAATATATACAGGTATCCGAAGACAGCAGGTCGCCGCAAGGCGTAAAGATTACCACCTGCCGAGGTTAAAACAGTAAACACAATAGTGATTATTTGTCTTTCCTCGGGCTATGCTTCGGAGGAAAGTTTTTTTATATTTTCCACGGAGGTGAATTTATGCCCAGCTCAAAAATTCTGGCTGAAAAGCAGCAGGCAGTTGCTGATCTTGCTGAAAAGCTTAAGACAGCGGCAGCCGGCGTACTCGTAAATTACTCCGGTATCACCGTTGAGGATGATACTAAGCTCCGCGCGGCTCTCAGAAAAGCAGGCGTTGAGTACAAGGTAATGAAGAATACGCTCACAGGCAGAGCATGCGAAATGGTAGGCTTCGGCGATATGAAGCAGTACCTCGAAGGCATGACTGCTCTTGCAATTTCGGTCGACGATCCCATCGCACCTGCGAAGATCCTCAAGGAATATGCCGAGAAGGTAGAATCCTTTGAAATCAAGGCAGGATTTATCGACGGCGGCGTTATCGACGCAAATGCTGTCAACGAGCTCGCAAGCATTCCCGCAAAGGAAGTGCTCATCGCGAAGATGCTCGGAAGCTTGCAGTCCCCCATCAGCGGACTCGCAGTTGCACTTCAGGCTGTTGTGGACAAGTCCGGCGAGGCTACCGCGTAAGCTTGTGTGCTTAGGGGGAAAAGGCAACCTGCCCCGATAAAAGGTGCCGAAAAACAAATTTAACAAATTTTTATTTACACGGAGGATTATTAAAATGGCTACAGAAAAGTCTATGGCTATCCTTGAAGAAATCAAGGCTCTTACAATTCTTGAACTCGCAGATCTCGTAAAGGCAATCGAAGAAGAATTCGGCGTATCCGCAGCTCCTGTTGCAGTAGCAGCAGTAGGCGGTGCAGCAGCTGCTCCCGCAGCAGAAGAAAAGTCTGAATTTGACGTTATCCTTAAGTCCGGCGGAGCAAACAAGCTCGCAGTAATTAAGGTTGTACGTGAAATCACAGGTCTCGGTCTTAAGGATGCAAAGGACCTCGTTGAAGGCGCTCCTAAGGCAATCAAGGAAGGCGTTAGCAAGGACGATGCTGAAGCAGTTAAGAAGCAGCTCGAAGAAGCAGGCGCTGAAGTTGAAGTTAAGTAATATAGCTTAAACGAAACATACGAAAATCCCGCACCGGATGGTGCGGGATTTTTTATTTGTGATTTGTAACGGGAAAATCCGTTTTGCTTATAATTGATGTCGTGAATACGTAATTATCGTTCATTATGTCCTCTTCGGTAAAAGACGTAAACAGTATTTCTCTTGCACTGCCGATGCCGCAACGCTCCCTGTCGTAGACGAGATATATCTTGCCGTCATAAAAGTCAACGTCGGGATAGGATAAGCTATCTCTTGAGTCTATAAGACGCTTGTACTTAAAGCTTGCACCGTCGTCCTCTGAAAGATATACGCTCATATTACAGCGAGACACTGAGCTGTCGTTGTTTACAAGAAGTATCCGTCCGCTTGGCGTGCGCGAAACGAAAATTCTCGTGTTTGGACTGTCAATGTCGGTAAACTCTGCATCTGTCCAGCTCAAGCCCTTGTCAAAGGAATAGCTTTCCGCAAGCTTATTTGCAGATGAACGGGCGATCATACGCAAACTGCCGTCAAGTCTTTCATAAGCCATAGCCTCATCAAAGTGGGTTTCAAGCTTTTTTGAACCGTAATAATGCTTGTAGTTTTCACCTTTGTCAAGTGATATGCTGTAGCCGTAGCGGTCGTGCTCCTGATCGTAATTGAAGTTTATCCATTCACCGCTTGAAAGAACTGTCGGCTTGCATCTTAAAAAGCCTATGTCAAGATATCGTGGCTTGGAGAATACGATCTTCTCGGCATCGGGATCGTCACATACCATACACCATTCTGCGTGAGTAAAGTCGGTAAAGTCATATCCGTCTATGCGTATACCCGGTTTAGCTTTTGTAAACTCGGGCGGATCTCCGGCAGCAGGTCTTACGTTGTTCTGTACCCAAAATACGAATAGCTTTCCCTCAGGGCTCATCCAAAGCTGAATGTCAAGCACGTGGATGAGCCTTTCTCTGTCGCTTGGCATAATGCATACAGGCTTTGACCAAGTCTTGCCGTCGTCGTCACTATGTACGATAAGATTGTAGTTGTCCATGTGAGGCTCACGCCATCCACCTGCATACCACCCAGCGAATATTCGCCCCTTCGGGCTTATGGCTATCGTAGGGCAACCTTGAAACTCTCTTATTCCTTCGTCGTACTTTGGGTCGGTAGGATACATAAGTATTTCACATGAAGTATTTTTAGCGTTGTTATTCATAATCGAACACCTCGGTTATTATTGCTATGGTTGATATATTCATTATAAATGTGACAAAGATTATTGTCAACAATAAAAATGATTTTTGTAACTTATTTTGACAAAATCCGCACAATTTGCGTATTACAATGTAAAAAACTGAAGCAAAGGAAGGAATAAAAATGAACACGCACGAAAAACTGAAGCTTGAATACGCAGATAACGTAATGATCGCGTATGTAAGCGATGATATCGACCATCACCGTGCCAAGGGGATAAGAGAAGGGATAGACGCAAGACTGTATGCAGACCGCCCCGAGCGCTTTTTGCTTGATATGTCCGAAGTGTCATTCATGGATAGCTCCGGGCTCGGACTGATACTCGGAAGATTTACACTCTGCCGTGAGCTTGGAATAGATTTTGCTCTCTCGAACCCCTCACGCGAGGTTGAGAAGATACTTGATCTTGCGGGGACAAGCAGGCTCATACGGATAGAAAAGAGCGAAAAAAGAAAGGATAAGTAAAATATTATGAAGCGAACAAAAGTAAACGAAATGAAGGTAATATTTGACTCAAAAAGCGAGAATGAATCTCTCGCAAGATACATATGCGCCGCATTCTGTGCGGTGTTCGATCCGACGGTTGAAGCACTTGCCGATGTAAAATGTACGGTTTCCGAGGCTGTCACAAACTGTGTCGTGCACGCGTACAAGGATACGGTTGGAAAGATATATATGACGCTTAAAGCATATAACGATTCAAGTGTCAGTATAAGTATACGCGATAAGGGCTGTGGAATAGAGGATACAAAGCAAGCGCGAGAGCCGCTGTTTACGACAGATCTTGCCGGAGAGAGAAGCGGAATGGGATTTCCGATAATGGAAAGCCTGTCCGAACGCTTTTCGCTTAAATCAAAGCCCGGCGTCGGAACGCAGGTAAGTATGAGCTTCAAGCTTGATAAAAATACCAAGGGGTAATTATGGCAGAGGAAAGATTTTCCGATAACGCAGAACTGTTAAAGCTTGCCGCCGAGGGAGATGTAAGCGCGCTTGAAAAGCTAATGGAAAACAACCTCGGACTCGTAAGAAATATTGCTGTAAGATTTATGGGCAGAGGGGTAGAAAAGGAAGACCTTATACAGATAGGCTCTGTCGGTATGTTAAAGGCGATAAGAAGCTTTGATCCAAGCTATAATACAGCCTTTTCGACCTATGCGGTACCGCTTATAATCGGTGAGATACGAAGATATCTGCGCGATGACGGTATCATTCATGTCGGGCGTAAAACACGCAGACTCGGAGCGCAGATACTGAGAATGCGTGAGGAATATATATCAAAACACGGGTGTGAGCCGGGAGTCGACGAGCTGGCGAAGCTTTGCGAAGTAGACAGGGAAGAATTGATCTATGCGCTTGATGCTGCAAACCCGGTTGCATCGCTTAATGAAACGCTTGGAGACGGAGGGCTTACGCTTGAAACAACAATTGCTGATAATGAAGATGAGATACTTGCGTTAACCGAAAGAATATCGCTTTTAAGCGCGCTTGATTCTCTGCCTGAAGAGTGGCAAAAAATAATTCACCTCAGATATTTCAGAAATCTTACACAACAGCAATGCGCAAGCATAATGGGACTGACTCAGGTCAAAATTTCGCGAGAAGAAAAGAAAATACTTGCATGCTTAAAGCAGAAGCTTGAATAACAATTCTTATAAATATTGACATCCGTGAGTAAATTATGGTAAAATAACTGTAATCGGCACGGAAATAAAATGATAAACATAAGCCGGTGGATAATAAGATCCCCGGCTTTGATTGTGTTATAAAAGAAAGTGAGGTCAAGGCATCATGAAGGTAGTGCTTGACTCTTTAAGTAAAAGATTCCCGCCAAGAGGCAAAAAAGGAAAAGAGGTAATAGCGGTAAATAACTTTTCCTTTGAAATTCCGCACGGAAAGCTTGTAGGGCTTCTCGGACCTTCGGGATGCGGAAAAAGTACGCTTCTCAACCTTATCTGCGGCTTGTATAAGCCCACAGAGGGGGAAATATTTTTCGGTGATGAGACGGTAAGTGAGCTTGCACCCGAAAAGCGCGGCGTAGGCATGGTATTCCAAAGCTATGCTCTCTATCCGCACTTAAGCGTTTTGCAGAACATAATTTTTCCGCTTGAAAACCTTAAAGGTAAGGACAAGCTTTCAAAGGAAGAAATGAAAAAGCGCGCCTATGAGGTAGCAAGGCTCGTGCAGATCGAGGAGCTTATGGACAGACGTCCGAGCGAGCTTTCGGGAGGTCAGCAGCAGCGTGTGGCGATAGCCCGCGCGCTTGTAAAAATGCCGCGTGTGCTTTTGCTCGATGAGCCGCTTTCCAACCTTGATGCACGTCTTCGACTTCAAACGCGCGAGGAGATACGCCGTATTCAGCGCGAAACGGGTATAACAACCGTGTTCGTTACACACGACCAGGAGGAGGCTATGAGCATATGCGATCTGATAGTCGTAATGAAGGACGGTCTGCTTCAACAGATCGGAAAGCCTCAGGAGGTTTACGATGATCCGATAAATCTTTTCGTGGCAAAATTCTTAGGTACACCGCCGATCTGTACCTTTGACGGTGAGATAAAGGACGGTAAGCTTTATATCGGAAAGCAAGAGGTTATGTCACCATTTGACCTTCCCGATAAAAAGGTGTACGTAGGTGTACGTCCCGAAGGCTTTGTTCCCGAAGAATGCGGAAAATTCATCTGTACACTCAGTGCTCTTGAGGTGATGGGACGTGATGTAAGCCTTGTAATGCAAAACGAAAACGCCCATACCGATAAATTCCGCGCGATAGTTGATTCGGATATGCCGATAGATACAACGAAAACCACCGTCAGCCTTTCGCTTAAAAGAAACAAGGTTTTCTTGTTTGATAAAGAAACCGAAGAACGTGTATATTAAAGAGGCGCTTAATGGAAAAAAGTAAATCAAAAGCCTGGTTATATTTGTTGCCGGCCATAATATTTCTTGGCGCGTTTATGGTCTATCCATTAATAGACGTGTTCATCTATTCGTTTGAAGAGGGGTATAATTCGGCATCCCAGAGCTATTTCGGCACAGGCACATATAATTATTTGTATATACTTCATGACCCGTATTTTCTTATGGCGCTGAAGAATACCTTCATTTTAGTGCTAGTAACAGTACCCCTTTCAACGCTGTTGTCGCTTCTAATATCGCTTGCGCTCGCGTCGGTAAAAAAGATAAGAGGACTGTTTCAGACAGTATATTTCCTGCCATACGTTACAAATACGCTTGCTGTCGGTATGGTGTTTATGATACTATTCAAGAAAACGCCGTATACAGAGGGACTTGTGAATATAATTTTGTCCTTCTTCGGACAAGCCCCGATAGACTTCATAACCGGTCCGTACTGGGCAAAAATGCTTGTGCTGTGTGTTTATACCGTGTGGGTAGTAATGCCCTTTAAGATACTTGTGCTGACAAGCGCGCTTGCTTCAGTAAAAGAGGAGTATTACAGTGCCGCAAGAGTTGACGGTACTACGAGCTTCAGAATTTTTACAAAAATAACTCTGCCTATGATATCCCCGATGATATTCTATCTCGTTATCACAGGCTTTATAGGCGCGTTCAAGGCTTACAGCGATGCGGTTGCAATATTCGGAACAGACCTTAACGCCGCCGAAATGAATACTATAGTAGGCTATATTTACGATATGCTCTACGGTAACAGCGGCGGTTATCCTTCGTATGCGTCAGCCGCGGCAATAGTCCTGTTTGTCATCGTGCTCACAATAACAGTAATCAATCTGCTCGTGCGTAAAAAGCACGTATTTAACGGATAAGGAGGAAAGTATGAAAAATAGTAACTCCTTAAAAAAAAGTAATATAACGAGAAAAGCTTTGCGTAAGGGTGCGGTATACGTCTTTTTGAGTATCTGGGCGATCGCCGTGCTGTTTCCGTTTTACTATATGCTTTTAACCTCGTTTAAGAGCTACAGCTCGTATAATTCGGAGTTTGTCCCGAAGCTTTATACGAGCGCACCGACCCTTGAAAACTATATAAATGCATTCAAAGCGGTACCTCTTGCAGATTATTTTCTCAATACGGTTATATTTACCATTGCCACTACTTTTATTATGCTGTGTGTGATAATACCTGCGGCATTTGCGTTTTCGAGGCTTGAATTCAAGGGCAAAAGCCTTGTTTTCACACTCTTTCTTGCACTTATGATGATACCGAATGAACTTGTGGTTATAACCAATTTCGTAAGCATAACCGAGCTTGGACTGCGCAACACCTTCACAGGACTTGTGCTTCCGTCGGTAACGTCGGTATTCTATATATATCTGTTAAAGGAAAGCTTTGAGCAGATTCCCGACGAGCTCTATTATGCCGCCAAGGTTGACGGCACGTCGGATTTCAAATATTTGTGTCGCGTAATGCTTCCGATATGCCGACCGACGGTGATAACCGTAACCGTGCTTAAGGTTATAGAGTGCTGGAACTCATACGTCTGGCCAAGACTTATAACCGATAATGAAGCGTATTATCTCGTGTCAAACGGTATACAGGAGATACGCGAAAACGGATTCGGCAGAGAAAATATTCCCGCTATGATGGCGTCTGTTGTCGTAATATCACTACCGCTTATCGTAGTATTCCTCATATTCAGAAAAAAGATAATGGAAGGCGTTGCGAGAGGGGGACTTAAGGGATGAAAAAGCTTCGCGTGCTCTCTCTTTTGCTTGCTTTGCTCACGATCACCCCAATACTTTCGGGATGCCACGGAGCAAGGAAAACAAGCGCATTCGTTATACCCGAAGTATTCGATTACGAAACACCCGTGGAGATCAGCTTTTGGGCAAAGAATGACACAAATATCAATCAGACGCGTATATATGAAAAAGCGATAGAGGACTTTTGCGCACTTTATCCGAATATAAAGGTCAATCTCAAGCTTTATACCGACTATACGAGGATATATAACGACGTTATAACCAATATTCCGACCGAAACCACGCCGAACGTGTGCATAACGTATCCCGACCATATAGCAACCTATATCACGGGAGATAATACGGTGGTTGCGCTTGATACTCTCTTTTCTGATGAAAAATACGGACTTGGCGGAAGCGAGCTTAAGTTTGACGGCGTACAAAAGGACGAGATCATCCCGAAATTTCTCGGTGAATGCAAGATAGGCACAACTCATTATGCCTTACCCTATATGCGCTCGACAGAAGCCTGCTACGTCAATAAAACATACGTCGAAAAGCTCGGATATACACTACCCGAAACACTTACGTGGGATTTTATCTTCAAAGTAGCAGAGGCGGCGACCGAAAAGGATGAAAACGGAAACTTCAAAGTCAACGGTCAAAAGGTAATGATACCGATCATCTATAAATCCACCGATAATATGATGATACAGATGCTAAAGCAGAAAAACGCCGGCTACTCGGACGCGCGCGGAAATATCCTTCTGTTTAATGAGCTGACACGTGATATCCTTAAAACAGTGGCGATTCATGCAAAAACAGGGGCCTTTTCGACCTTTAAGATATCAAGCTATCCCGCGAACTTCTTGAACGCAGGACAGTGTATATTTGCGATAGACTCAACTGCGGGAGCAACCTGGATGGGCACAAATGCACCGCTTTCTGATATAAGTGAGGATAAGCTTGCAGACTTTGAAACAGAGGTTATGAGCATACCGCAGTATGATCCTGAAAATCCCGTTATGATATCGCAGGGTCCGTCGGTTTGTATCTTCAATAAAAGAGATCCGCAACAAGTGCTTGCATCATGGCTTTTTGCGCAGTATCTGCTGACAAACGACGTGCAGGTGTCCTATTCTTCAACAGAGGGCTATATCCCCGTGACCTCAAAGGCGCAGGAAAGCGATGAGTATAAGGACTATCTCTCGCGAGAGGGAGAGGATAATAACCACTATTACAGCATCAAGCTCAAAGCGGCAAAATTGCTTATAGAAAACACCGATAATACCTTCGTAACCCCCGTATTTAACGGCTCTGCGGCACTCCGTAATGCTGCAGGTCAGCTTGTTGAAAGCGTGACTAAATCGGTAAGACGAAAGGAAAACGTAGACGAAGAATACTTGGATAAGCTCTTTGCCGATACGATATCGCTTTACAGACTTGATAGCTTAAGCCGTAATTCAAACGAAAAGCTTGAGTTTGGAAAGCTGCCCGCAGGCGCAAAAGTGCTGATAGGCGCGCTATTGCTCGCGTGGGCGGGAATACTTGCATACCTACTGGCAGAAAAAGTCAGAAAAAAGAAAAAATGACAGATTTCTATTGACTTGTTGGCAAAAATGTGTATAATATATTTGTAATTTTATTTACGAAAAGGAGTAAAACCATGAAAAAATTATTTGCACTTATGCTCGCTCTTGTAATGCTTGCAAGCCTTGTAGCCTGCGGCGCAACAGAAGGCGAAACGTCTGACGTTGAGTCCGACACCGTAAACGAGGAAGTTGTATCGGATACTGTTGCTGACGAAGCAGACGAAGTAAAGGTTATGACCTACGCCGAATACGAAGCGGCAGAGATCGATAGCCCCGTAGTTGTTGAAACCTACGTACAGGCTAAGCAGTCCTGGTGGGAAGATAAGGCAACTATCTACACACAGAGCGAGGACGGCGCGTATTTCATATACGAAATGCCCTGCTCAAAGGAAGAGTATGATGCACTTGTTCCCGGCACAAAGATCAGAGTAAACGGCTATAAGGCAGAATGGGCAGGCGAGGTAGAGATCGTAGACGCTACATACGAAGTGCTTGAGGGAAGCTTTATTCCGGAAGCAAAGGACGTAACCGCGCTTCTCGCATCAGATGAGCTTATAAAGAGCCAGAATCAGCTCGTAGCATTCAAGGGTATGACCGTTGAAGCATCCAAGGACGCTGACGGTAATGACGTAGCATTCCTCTATAAGTGGGATGGATCGGGTCAGGACGGAGATGACCTATACTTCAACGTGTCTGTAGACGGTAATACCTATACCTTCACAGTTGAAAGCTACCTCTGCGATAATACAACAGACGTGTACGCGGCAGTAAAGGCACTTAATATCGGCGATAAGATCGATATGGAAGGCTTCCTCTACTGGTATGAGGGCGTAAATCCCCATATCACAGCAGTAAGCGCAGCTGAATAATAAAACAGCAAAAAGCAGGGTGCATTTTTGAATGCACCCTGCTTTTTTTGTAATTAAAAATCACATGTTTCTGTAATCTAACGGAGAAACACCGACATGCTTTTTGAAAAAGCCTGAAAAATGATGAATCGAAGCAAATCCGCATCTCTGAGCTATTTCGGTAATAGAGATGCCTTTTCTTTTAAGTTCGAATTTTGCGATAGAAATTCTGTGATTTATAAGATCGTCTATCGGACTAGTACCGTAATATTTTCTGTAGATTGCCGCAAAATGACCTCTTGAATATCCAACCTTTGCCGCAAGCTCCTCAAGTGTGTGAGGACTGCTGTATTGGCTGAGCATCTCACGTCTGAGCTTGTCAAACATAAGCCTTTTTCTGTTGTCGCTTTCGCCGCAATATGTTCTCTGACGAGCTATTTTTATAAACATCTCTTCAAGCAGAGCGGTTATCTGACGCTCGTAACCGATCTCTTGCGTTTCTTTTTCAAAGCTCAGCTTTTCAATATATGGTTTGAGTAACCTTTTGTCCACAACGTCAAAAGCAACCCCTAAAGGAATGTCAAGCTCTTCAAATTTTTCCAAAGGTGTCTCGCTTTCAAAATACATCCAGTCGTCAATAAAGCCTTCTTTGGCATCATTGCGTGAAGTGTGAGCGTACTTAAAGTGCGGGGGTACAATAAGAAGCTGTCCTGCATAACCTTCTGTCATTTTACCGTCTCTGTAGTATAAGAAATCGGTCTGATGCTGAATGATGACCCAAAAAGAATTACCTTCGTGAAGATTACCACACGTTCTATTAAGATTATGAGTATTCCCAACCGAGCCAAACAAGAAATTATGGTTCATAAAAAATCCTCTTTCTTTAGTCTCCGTATTTAACTTTACCATATAAGCTTTGAAAAATCAATACAATTTTTGAAAAAAGTCAGATAAACGCGATTTTTCTTTATCGCTTGTAAAAAATCTTTAAATCACTTAAATGATTATCCGCATATATTGTAAAGACAATTAAGATTATTTTTGTTATACTTAACATAGCAATATTACTGATTCTTAAATCATAGGAGGAATTATGTGTATGAAAAAACTAATATCCGCGATCGTAATACTAACACTTACGGTCATTATCATGTCCGCGGCAGCTGTCGTTTCATTTGCGGCAGAAGCTCCCGTGGCTGAGTGGAATCTGTGGACATCCGAGGGTTACCTCAAAGATGTTTCGAAAATGGCTTCGGCTGAATGCGACACTTCTCTCAGAGCGTGTACGTTCACCGCATTAAGAGGTCAAAACATGACTTTTACGAGCGCCACAGCAGATGAGCGCACAGCTTTGCTTAACAACGTTGAATACGTTCATGAGGGATGCGGTGAAGATTGTGAAGATCATATAAAGTACATGGTAATTACATACAGCAATCCCGACGGCTTGACACACTTCACACAGCAGGATAACGCCAAAAACAATACCGGATCGGGTAGTGTCCAAAGAAAAATTCCGCTGAAAAACACCGGCGATGCTTATTACAGTGTTATTGTGAACGTATCCGGAGATAATGCCACAGGCGGCACTCTCCTCAGAAGCAAAAGCACATCCGCTCCGACTATAATGTTTTATCCAACCTCCGGAGGATCAAACAAGGACACAGTGTATACAATGAATTTCCGTTCACTTGCCTTCACAAAGACACTTGATGATGCTAAGGCATATTGCGAAGGTCTTTGGGAAACAGGTGATTCCATTGCATATCACATAGACAATGAAGATGGCTCCACAACAGGCGATCTTGTTATTCCCGAGCAGTCTGAGTCTACGTTCGAGTTCGACCTTTATGACAGCTACAAAAGTGGCGACGAACTTCTCCTCAATTACACCGGATTTCTTGAAGAGGGTTACGATGATACCGAAGAAGCGTTCCACATAAAGGGAACGGGTAGCAACAGAAACACAGCTTTCATGTTTGCCCCCTCAACTCTTAACACAGATTATAATCTGGCTTTGCGTAAGTATATGTTCAGCAATGACTCGGATATTAACTACTTAGTTATAACGTATAAAAACCCGGATGAATGGATATCGCTTCAGCACTATTACGATTACGTGGATGACGCGGGTAAAACACAAAGAATACGTTCAAACGCAAAGATGCTGAAGACCGAAGGCACTGATTATTACAGCGTTATTCTTGATTTGACAGGAAAGCATATTTTCTTCCCGACAAACTATGTTAACAGCACGACAGGTCCGATGATGACCTTCTACCCATTCAATGAGTTAGCTTCAGCCAGCACGGACGAGTACGATCTATACATTCGTTCCTTCGCTCTTACCGAGACACTTGACGAAGCAAAGGCGTACTGCGAAGGTCTCTGGGAATCCGGCGACGCTGTAGGTTACCATGTTTCGGATGGAACGACCACAGGAACCCTCTTTACTCCTGAAGCTCCCGTACCTATGATCGACGTTACGATCACTGCAGAAAACGGTAACGTTACCGTAGGCGGTGAGGCAGCCGCAGAGCAGTATGCACAGGGCAGCGAGCTCACACTCGTTGCAACACCCGCAGATGGCTATAAGTTTATGGGCTGGTACGACGTAACAGGTGGTTTAGCACCTGTTGGTAAATATGATTTGCTTTCAACCAATGCAACCTATGAGTTCACAGTTTCCGAGGAAATCGAAATCACAGCAAGATTTGAATCAGAAAAAAGAAGCGATCCCATATTCGTTTATGATCTCTATAACAACAGAGAAACACACAAGCACGTAATTCATGCAAACAATTTTACAACTTCAATTTACGACTCGGCAAATGAGGCATACAGAGTTACAGGTTCAGGCGCGCAGAAAGAAATAAGCTTCAGCTTGAATTCAAACAGCGTGGACACCAGTGATGCCGCAACCGAGGCTCGTGCAGAGCTTATTGCAATAGAAAAAGATATCGGATACATGGTCATCACATACAGAAACCCCGATGAATTGGCTAATATGTCTCGCAGATATATAAACAATATAGCCGGCAAAGACCATTATGTATACGAAAGCTTTGAGCTTGGAAAGAGCGGTGACAAATACTATAGTGTCATTGTTGACGTATCGGGCGAAAGACTTTGGTTCAGAACTAACACGGCAGCAAACCAGAGCCAGATAGCGTTGTATCCGTTCATGAGCCTTTCGGAAGATGACAGCGAAACCTACGCACTCTACTTCCGTCAGGTAGCTCTTACAAAAACTCTTGACGATGCAAAGGCATACTGCGAAAAACTTTTTGCAACATATGAATCCGACGGATATCACACGGTCGGCGGTGATCTCGTTGAAGCACCTAGACTTAAATTAAAGCTCGACAAGCACGTATACAGAATGAGTGTTGGCGACGAGCTTACACTTGGTGTAACCGTGGACAAGGACGACGCAACAATCACCTACGAAAGCTCGAACACAAGCGTAGCTACGGTAGCTGAAGTAAAAGGAGAGTATGTTATCACCGCAGTTGGTTACGGTGTAGCAGAGATCACGGTAGAAGGAACAAAGGGCGAATACATCGGCGCAGACAAGATCAAGATCTACGTTAACGATATTTCACCTATCACAGTAGAAAAGGTAGCTGACGCACCCGTTGCTCCGGCAACAAAACCCATAATCTCCTTCTTAGGTGACTCTATCACAGCAGGAAGCAATACCGACAAGACCTACCACTCATATCTTGCAGACAGACTTTATATCACAGTAGATAAGCAGGGTCAGAGCGGCTCCAACATCGCAGGTCCGGGAAGCAATGATCAGGATTCGTTCATCGAGCGTGTACCGAAGATCAAAGAAGATACCGACCTTATCTTCGTGCTCGGCGGTATAAACGACTTCGGACAGAATGCAGGCACACTCGAGCGCTTCGTTCCCGGAATCCGTACACTTATCGAATCTCTTATCACAAGATTCCCGAACAAGCCCATCGTATTCTCCACACCTCTCCAGAATGGTGGCTATTTCTCAACAACAACAAACGATGCAAGCGAAACACTTAAACAGTATGTTGATGAAATAGAAGCGGCGTGCGAAGAGTATGGTATTCCCGTAATCAAGACCTACAGAAATGAGGTATTCGATAAATTCCTTACATGGGATGAAAACAAAAATGTTACCGGCTTTGTTACAGACTACTTCACGTACTTTGATAAAAAGGCCAATGAGCAAAAAATCGGCGACGGTCTACACCCGAACGAAGCAGGTCACGAAATAATGGCTGACTTCTTTGAAAAAGAGCTTGAAAAGGCAGGCGTTGTAAAATACGTTAAGTACACAACAACAACGATTAACGCAGTAAGCGAAAATATGGGTACTGTAACAGTTGGCAGCGGAGAAGCTGCCGAAACAGTAATTGCAACGGAAGTAACAGGCACAAATATCACCCTTACAGCAACAGCAAATGCAGGCTACAAGCTCGAGGGCTGGTATGATATCACAAACGGAAAGAACGTACTTCTTTCCCGTGAAACAAGCTTCGTATATACAGCAAATAAAGATGCAAAAATCGAAGCAAGATTTATGGATGAAACCATAAGCATTCCCGTTAAGCTTCGTGCATTTGTAGGCAAGGACAGCGGCGGATTCATTTCTGTAAACGGCAATACAGAAGAAGACGTAAACGATTACGTAAACGGCTCAAGCACTCAGGAGCTTACAGCAGTACCTGAAGAAGGCTATGTGTTCGCATACTGGAAGAGAGTATCCTGCCAGAGTGGAACAGAAATCTTTATGAGCGCAGACGCAACACTTAACGCAGCGCCTTTGGGAAATGCAGTATACTATATGCCTGTATTCGTATCCGAGGGAACAACACTTAACCTTTACCTCGATGCACAGGAGCTTATCCTCGGAACAGAAGAGCCTGAAATTCCGTCCCGACTCGGATACACCGGAACCGGATGGAATCAGGTATCCGAAGGAGAAATAGTAAACGTCTTCAAACCCGTATACGTAAGAGCAGATGCAACAACAGTGCTCACAATCGTATATGCAAACGCTGAACCGGTAGAAATTGCTTTCAAGTATGACGATCAGATAAGCATTATCGGTACACTTGACAATCCTATCTGGACACTTACCGCAAACGGAGAAGAAACGATAATCTCCTTCGATAAGAAATTCACATTCGGAGCAGCGTTCACAAGTAATATCACACTTACAGAAACTGCAAACGATAACGGAGCAACTGCAAACGTAAACGGCGTAGAAGCGGTATACGACAGCGGAGCAAAGCTTATCAAGTTCGTAGCAATGTTCACACTTCCCAAGGAAGCAATACTCAACGAGCGCGGTATACTTCTTACAAACGACGCAGATGTAGCAGATGATATGGAGCTTAATACACCCAATCTCATCGTAGGACGAGTAAACTCCGATCCTGCGACGGCAACAAAGACCTTCATCATCAATAAGACACAGGTAAATGCAGGCGACACCTGGTACGGCAGACCCTATATCGTATATACTGAGGGCGGCGTAACCAA
>JAGCNJ010000015.1 GCA_017646005.1 Clostridia bacterium
CGCGAACTTGAGGGTACAGTAATTAACGTATTCAACTGGGGCGAATACATCTCTGACGGAAGCGAAGGCTCGCTTGACGTAAACCGTGAATTTGAAAAGCTTACCGGCATCAGGGTAAACTATGAAAACTACGACTCCAATGAGGCTATGTACACAAAGCTTAAGGGCGGTGCCGTATCATACGACATCATAATCCCCTCTGACTATATGATCGAGCGTCTTTCAAAGGAAGGTATGCTTCAGAAGATCGATATGTCAAAAATAACGAACTACCACCTTGTAGACGATAAGTACAAGGGACTCTTCTTTGACCCCGAAGAAGAGTACACCGTTCCCTACAACGTAGGTATGGTCGGACTTATCTACAACAAGACTATGGTTGAAGAAGCCCCCGACAGCTGGTCTGTTATGTGGGATGAAAGATACAAGGACAATATTCTTACCTTCAACAACCCGAGAGATGCTTTTGCCATCGCACAGTTCTTGCTCGGAATAGACCTCAATACTACCGACAAGGCAGACTGGGATACGGCAGCTGACAAGCTTATCGAGCAAAACAAGGTGCTTCAGGGCAAGGTAATGGATCAGGTGTTCAACAAGATGGAATCGGGCAACGCCGCTATCGCGACCTACTATGCAGGTGACTTCCTGACCATGCAGTCCAATAATGAGGATCTTGCGTTCGTTTACCCCAAGGAGGGCGTAAACATATTTGTAGACTCCGCCTGCATCCCCGCAAACGCTCAGAATTATGAAGCAGCTCTTATGTATATCAACTTCTTGCTTGAGCCTGAGATCGCGCTTGCAAATGCTGAATATATCTGCTATGCTTCCCCCAACACATCGGTTGTTGAAAACGAAGAGTATTCATTAAAGGATGAAAAAATCCTTTATCCCGATGAGGCTGATATGCCCAAAACGCAGTATTTCCACGATCTTCCCTCCGAGATACGCTCCTATTACGAATCTCTTTGGGAAACTGTAGTTATGTCTTAATACGCAGTACATTTTCTGCGGCGGTGAGATTACTCATCGCCGCAGACTGTCACTTTCCCTATTCTTCGACTACCCTTTTTATCACGTCGTCCACATCAATATATCTGACCTTGCCATCATATTCCGGGCAGGTGTCCTCGATAGGCTTGTATCCGAAAAACAGATACTGCTTACGGGTCGGCGAGCCTAACAGCTCACGTATATTCTTCGGGGCGGGTTTAAGTATTCCTTTTACAAGTCTGTAGTACAATTTTTATACCCCCTGATATGTATTTACGGCTTTTTGAACCGTAAAGTCCATTGTAACATACCATATATCGCGTATTGTGTCGCAGTTTGCGGTATATACTTACGAAAGGTACAAATATGACTGCATTAGATCTTATAAACTGCGCAAAGAAAGCCGCAGAAAACGCTTATTCCCCATATTCTCATTTCAAGGTCGGTGCGGCTCTGTTGTGCAAGGACGGCACACTTTACACAGGATGCAATATTGAAAACGCATCCTTCGGCGTTACCTGCTGTGCCGAAAGAGTCGCTCTTTTCAAAGCTGTCAGCGAAAAAAACACCGGATTTTGTGAAATTGCAATAGTCGGCGGAAAGGATGGGGATTATACACATCCCTGCACTCCCTGCGGTATATGCAGGCAGGCACTTTCCGAGTTTTGCACGCCCGATCTCAAGGTGCATCTTTGCGATGGTGAAAATACCAAAACTCTCACGTTAGCCGAGCTTTTACCGCACAGCTTTTCGCTTTAAACACAAAAGAAAGGAATTTTTATATGCAAAAAAGAAAAATCCTGACAGCCGTATTTTTGCTCGTTTTCACGCTGTTGCTTTGCTCTTGTTTCGGAAGCGGGCAGATAAAAGATAAAGACGGCAGCCTTACGCTTTTTGATAAGCAGATGACAAGGCACACCGTGATAATCCCAAATAATTCATCAAGTGAGCTTGTCAGCGCCGCGCTTTCCGTGGCAAGGCTTGCCGAGAACACGGCAGGCGTGCTCCCAAACGTCGTGGTTGACCGCGAGCTTCCCTTTACAGAGAGCGCGTATGAGATTCTGATTGGAAAGACCGACCGTACTATTCCCGATACACTTCTGCCCGACGGACCGCTCGGTTACGTTATCGGAGTACACGACAACAGCGTTGTTATAATCGGTGGCACCGATACCGCTACTGTAAACGCGGTTGAATACTTCATTGAAAATGCTCTCACGTCAAGCACTGTCGTTCTTGAAAACAACTATTTTTACAGATACACACACGTATATACCGACGTTACTGTAAACGGCGAAAAGGTCACTTCATTTGAGCTTGAAAGCTTTGAAAATGCAGATACCAAGAAGATATCCGAGGCAATAGAAAAGACCACGGGAATCTACTGTAATGGCGGCGAAAGCAGCATTAAAATAAGCTTTGCACTTGATTATACGTTAGAAAACAACACATTACGTATAAGCGAAACAGACGGTAATATCCTTATTAGCGCATCCTCAAAGGTTGCAATGACTATGATCGATGAGGTGATCGCTGAAGGGTTCCCTTACTATGAGATCATTGAGCTTTCAGACGGTAGCTATATTGATCTTACCTATCCTGCATTGAGCGTTCTTGATCTTCCCGAAAGCTTTGAAAAATATTTTTACTGCGAAACAAACAAGCCACCTATGGAATATGACATTGGTGAGGAAATGATATTCACTCTGTCGCTCAGATGCGATGGCGAAGCCATCACGTCACCCGGCTTTTACTATGAGCTTGAATTTGACGGAGATAAGAAAAAAGAGTACGGAAACATAAATACCACCGACACAAGCTTTGAAATAAAAACAAGCCTTGACACACCCGGATTTGTAAAGCTTTACGTTGCCGCAACGAGCAACAAAACCGTTGAATTCAGAGGCATCTCGCCCTTCAATGGCGGTGCAGGCGCGGCTGTCGGTCTTATAAAGCAGGCAGTAGCCGAGCCTGAGGATTTCGACGAATTCTGGGCAGAGCAGTTAGCCTTACTTGATGAAGTACCTCCTGTAATGGAGGTCAAAAAGGACATATCGGAGGATTACCCCGGATATAAGGTTACCGATATTCGTATCGACTGTGTCGGCGGACCCGTTTCGGCTTATCTCGCGATACCCGAAAACGCAAAGCCGAAATCGCTCGGCATCCTTGTCGGATATACAGGCTACGGCGTAATCTCTCCGGAGCCTGCGGTAAGATCTGACAAAATAGTGCTTACTGTTAATGCCCACAGTCTTGACAACGGACGCGAGGCAGGCTATTACAGCGAGGTTTCAAATACGGTGCTTTACTCTTACGGATTTAACACCTATGAAAACTCAAAGCGTGATACAGTATACTTCAAAAATATGATACTGCGCGATATTCAGGCGATAAGATATCTTAAGACGCTTGAAGAATTCGACGGCAAGAGCATCACGCTCAACGGCGGAAGCCAGGGCGCATATCAGGCAGTAGCCGTTGCCGCGCTTGATCCCGACATAACCTATCTTTTCGGCGCGTACACATGGCTTTGTGATCTGGGCGGAGCTTATGCCGGAAGAATATCAGGCTGGCGTCCCGATCACACAGATGCACTCAACTATTATGATGCAATAAATTTCGCAAAGCGTATAAAATGCGAATGCAGGATCGATGCCGGACTCGGCGACTATACCTCACCTCCCTCCAGTGTTACTGCTATGGTAAATTCGATGAGCGCACCCGTGGAGTTTAATATGACTCAGGGTATGACGCATTTCTATACTCCGCCGGAAGCAGAAACCTTTACAGCTTATAAATAAAACCAAGGTCGATTGCTTAAGCAATCGACCTTTTCTTTTACGAATTATTCACAAGCGTTCTTTCGTTATCACTTCTGTCCATATCAAGCACACTGCTGTTCTTCATTCTCAGATTATCGGCTATCATCGCAATAAACTCGCTATTGGTAGGCTTGCCGCGCTGACGGCTTATCGTATAGCCGAAGTAAGAGGTAAGTGTATCAACGTCGCCTCTGTCCCATGCCACCTCAATCGCGTGCCTTATAGCGCGCTCTACTCTGGAGGGAGTCGTACCGTGTATACGCGCAACCGTAGGATACAGGGATTTCGTTACGTAATTTATCATATCGGGGTCGTTTATCGTTTTTGTTATCGCAGTTCGTAAAAACTGATAGCCCTTTATATGTGCAGGTATTCCGAGTCCATGCATAACAGATGTAACGCTTCGCTCAATTATCGCATCGCGACCGAAAAGCCTTGCATTTGCCGCCTTGAAGCGTTGATTTTCAAGCTGACTTACGATTATTCTGTTAAGGAAAGCGAAGTCAAGCGGCTTTTTGAGCGTATATACCGCCCTTGTGCCTATGTCGCTTACAGAATCGTCGACCGCCTTTTCGGACAAAAGTATGATCTCGCTTGAATAAGGCTGCCCCTTGAGGCTCTTGCTGTTGTCGCGCAGATACGCAATATCCTCATAGCCTGCAAGCATACAGTCGGCGATCACTATGTTATAAAACTCCCTTTCAAACGCTTCCTTTAATTTTTCATAGCTTGTGACCGCTTCTACGTTTACGTAATCAGCACGCTCGAGCATATGCACAAGCTCCTTGCAAAATTCAACACTTTCGTCTGCAATAAGTATCTTTTCTGTTATCGGCATCAGTATTACCACCTTTATTTTTTGTTATTTGTCAGCATTCTCTGACTTACGATATAATTTTACCATAAATTTCCAATTATTGCAATTGACAAAATTACCATATTTTTCCAATATTTTTGTATTATTCTTATAATTGCCGATGATTTTTTGTCGAAAAAAGAAAAAAGCGAGGCTTTGAATCAAGCCTCGCTTTTTGTTTATATTACTTTTTCTTTACCGTGATAACAACGTCCTCGCCGTTGATGTTCCAATCCTTTGTAACGCCGTCAATCGTACCGTCGTAAATAAAGCTGTCAGCAAGAACGATCTTGGAGATTGTTTCGCTGTTTCTTTCAACTATGCCCGAAAGCTTTTCGCTGCCGGTGATAAGAACGTCTATGCGATCGGTCACGTTGAAGTCGGAATCCTTTCTCATTGTCTGGATCTTGGAGATGACCTCACGAACAAAGCCTTCCTCGACAAGCTCATCTGTGAGAGTCGTATCAAGAGCAACGGTTATACCCTTGTCGGCCATCGAAGCGTAGCCGGGCTTCTGCATTACGTCTATGAGAAGATCCTCACGCGTAAGCTCGCAAGCCTCGCCGTCGAAATCAAACTTAAGAGAGCCGTTTGCTTCAAGCTCTGCCATAGCCGCGTTTCCGTCAAGCGTTTCGAGAGCCGCCTTGATCTTGCCAAGAAGCTTTCCGTACTTCGGGCCTACAGTCTTAAGCTGAGGCTTAAAGCTATAGGAGGAGAACGCCGAAACGTCGGGCACGAATTCTGCTACCTTGATATTAAGCTCATCACGAACTATATCTCTGTAGTATTCGCTTACCTCACGGTCGGTCTTGATATAGATAGACGAAAGAGGCTGACGGTTCTTGATATTAGCCGCGTTTCTTACCGCACGTCCGAGAACTACCGCATCAAGGATAAAGTTCATTTCATCCTCAAGCTTTTCGTCTCTCATGCTTTCATCAACTACAGGGAAATCGCAGAGATGTATGCTTTCGGGAGCATTCTTGTCTACCGTGCGGACAAGGTTCTGATAAATATCCTCTGCCATGAACGGGATCATGGGAGCAGATGCCTTTGCGACCGTTACAAGTGCGGTATAAAGTGTCATATACGCCGCAGTCTTGTCATCACTTTCGCCTGTTATCCAGAAGCGTTCACGCGAACGGCGGACATACCAGTTGGAAAGCTCGTCAACGAAATCGGAAAGATTTCTTGCTGCTTCGGGTATACGGTAGTTTGCAAGGTTATCATCAAGCTTTCCGATCATCGTATTAAGACGGGAAAGGATGAATTTATCCATTACAGAAAGATTAAGCTTCTTTATGTCATACTTTGTAGGATCAAAGTTGTCGATATCCGCATAAAGCGTCCAGAACGCGTATGTGTTCCAGAGTGTACCCATGAACTTACGCTGTCCCTCTACTACTGCTCTTTCGCTGAAGCGTGAGGGCAACCACGGTGCGGAGTTGGTGTAGAAATACCATCTGATAGCGTCAGCACCAAAGGTTTCAAGAGCGTTGAACGGGTCTACCGCGTTACCCTTGGACTTGGACATCTTCTGTCCGTTTTCGTCCTGTACAAGACCGAGAACAACTACGTTCTTGTAGGGCGCCTTATTAAACAAAAGCGTTGAGATAGCGATAAGCGAATAGAACCATCCACGTGTCTGGTCAACAGCCTCGGAGATGAAATCTGCCGGGAACTGCTTTTCAAAGAGATCCTTGTTTTCAAAGGGATAGTGATGCTGTGCAAAGGGCATTGAGCCTGAGTCGAACCAGCAGTCAATAACCTCAGGAACTCTGTGCATCTGCTTGCCGCACTTTTCACACTTGATTGTAACATCGTCAATATAAGGACGGTGAAGCTCGATATTATCGGGGCAGTTGCCTGATAACTCCTTAAGCTCGGCTATACTGCCGATCGAATGCTTGTGACCGCATTCGCACTCCCAGATATTAAGAGGAGTTCCCCAATATCTGTTACGGCTGATACCCCAGTCCTGTACGTTTTCAAGCCAGTCACCAAATCTTCCCTTACCGATGGATTCGGGTACCCAGTTTACTGTGTTGTTGTTCCTTATAAGATCCTCACGCACGTCAGACATCTTGATGAACCAGGAATTGCGCGCGTAGTAGATAAGCGGTGTACCGCATCTCCAGCAATGAGGATAGCTGTGTTCAAATTCGGGTGCCGAGAATAAAAGTCCGCGATCCTTGAGGTTGCGAAGCACAAGCTTGTCTGCATCCTTGCAGAAGACGCCCTCCCACTCGGTTTCCTTTGTCATCTTACCTGCGGCGTCAACAAGCTGAACGAAGGGGAGATTATACTTTCTGCCGACGTTCGCGTCATCTTCACCGAATGCAGGCGCCGTGTGTACAACACCGGTACCGTCGTCCATAGTAACGTAATTATCGCATACAACGTACCAGCACTTTTCATTGGGCTTAACGTAAGCGAACAAGGGCTCGTATTCTGTATTTTCAAGATCCTTACCGAGGCACTCGGAAATGATCTCATATTCACCCTCGCCAAGCACCTTATCTGCGAGAGCCTTTGCGAGAATAAATGTATCATCACCCGATTTTACGGTGATGTATTCGGCAGAGGGATTTACACAGAGCGCAACGTTGGACGGAAGTGTCCAGGGTGTTGTCGTCCAAGCGAGGATGTAGGTGTCATCTGTTCCCTTTACCTTGAACTTTGCGATAGCCGAGCGTTCCTTAACGTCCTTATATCCCTGTGCAACCTCGTGAGAGGATAAGGGTGTGCCGCAACGGGGGCAATAGGGTACGATCTTGAAGCCCTTGTATAAAAGACCCTTGTCCCAGATCTGTCTGAGTGCCCACCATTCACTTTCGATAAAGTTGTTATCGTAGGTAACGTAAGGGTTTTCCATATCAGCCCAGAAGCCGACTGTGCCGGAGAAATCCTCCCACATTCCCTTATATTTCCAAACGCTTTCCTTACACTTTTCGATAAAGGGAGCGATGCCGTACTGTTCGATCTGCTCCTTGCCGTCAAGGCCTAAAAGCTTTTCTACCTCAAGCTCAACGGGGAGACCGTGTGTATCCCAGCCTGCCTTACGGGGAACGTCCTGACCCTTCATCGTGTGATATCTCGGGATCATATCCTTGATAACACGGGTAAGCACGTGACCGATATGAGGCTTACCGTTAGCTGTGGGAGGACCGTCGTAGAAGGTGTATGTGTCGCATCCCTCTCTGAGCTTAAGGCTCTTTTCAAAAATTTTGTTTTCCTTCCAGAATTTGAGAGTTTCGCCCTCACGGCTCACGAAATCAAGAGTAGTTGGTACTTTCTTATACATTCTTTCAACCATTCCTTTCAAAGAAAAAATAAAGCCCCCGTCCATACGGACGAGGGCTTGAAGATAAGACAAACCTTTCGTTTATACCACCGCATACGTTTATATGCTCCCAAAGTAACGGTCGGGCGCCGTCTTACGCTACTACACACCAAAAGTATGTTTTCACGCAGAAGCTCGCGAGTGATTTTCAAAAACAACTACTTGTACCGGACTCACACCGTCTCCGGCTCGCTTTAACTTTCGTATATTCTCTACTCTCTCGGTCACAGCCTTTACATATACGGTAAGTATAGCAGATTTTTGCCCATTTGTCAAGGGGGGATGGGGGATTTTCTCACTTCATATCAGCGAGTACTACGAGCGCCTTTGCCACCTGTGCGCGGGTTGCCTGCGAGGTGGGATTTAATTTGCCATCCTTTGTCTCGACAAGCTTTAAGCTATACGCCCATGCGAGCGCGTCCTTTGCGTATCCTGCGATTGCAGATGCATCGGCAACGCCGTCAAGGCTTCCCTTTACAGGAGTTTTTCCTAAATAATTCTGATAGTATCTGTAAAGTATTACCGCCATATCCTGGACGGTCACGTTATTATCGGGTGCGTAAGTGGTCGCGCTCGTACCGTTTACGATACCGTTATCGCTTGCCCAAAGCACCGCCGACTTATACCAATCAGCCTTAAGGTCGGTAAACTTATTCGCCACGCTTATTTCGGGCGAACCGACGCTTCTGTAAAGTATGGTCACAAGCTGTGCACGCGTAGTATTCGCGCTCGGCGAAACTGTCGTCGCTGACGTGCCGTTGATATATCCCTTAGCCATCGCGCGTCCGATATCGCTTGCCCACGCCTCGTTACCCTTTACGTCGGTCATATTCGTGAGCCTTGCGTCCACGGTATTACCGTCACGCACGAGGATATAATCCTTATTTACTACCGTCTTACCCGCGCTTATTCTGACCGAAAGCGTGTTTACTCCCTGATTGAGCGAGGACACGTCGATCTCTGTAGAATAGGGCTTTTTATTAAGCCACGCTATCTGCTTGCCGTTAAGCGTATATACCACGTCATTGGCGTTCGGGTTCGGATAAGGCACGTATGTATAAAGCTTAAGCTTATTATCTGCGGCGTTAAGCTCATCAAGCTTTACATAGCTCTGAAGCGTGCTTCCCGTAAAGGTTGAAGCCATAGCCTCGTTTGCCTGCACCGCAGAGTTATACGCCTCTCGGAGCATTGCGCTTATCGTGTCTGCCTTGTCGTGAATCGGATTTGCGTAGATTCGGTAGCTGTTGGTACTGAAATTATTATTGAAAAGGTTTACGATCTTTATCTGCGGATAGACCATATTGATATAGGTATAAAACTCTACAAGCTTATCCCTTGCGTGAGCCTCGGTCTGCACTCCGTCGCTTGACGCATAGGAAAATCCGCACTCGCTTACGATAACGGGCTTTTTGTGCTTTTCGGCACATTCCATGATTTCTGCAACACGGATGACGGGATCCTGATAAAGTCCACGTCCCCATATAATATCAGATTTGCTTCCGACCTTATTTTCGTCAGCCGCGTTAAGGTTGTAGTATGTTGACATACCGACAAAATCAACGTAGTCATCGCCCGGATAGAAGGTTTCGGGTGTTGTATACCAATGTCCGTAATCAACAGGCGAATATATAAGCGCAACATCGGGAGCGTATTTACGCGCCTTGTCCGCAACGTATCTGAACGCCTTTATGTACTTATCCGCAAACGCCTTTATCTTGACTTCATCGCTTCCGCAGGCGTTAAGCGGACTCCAACAGTTTACCTCTGCGCCAAAGCGGAGGAGTATTTTACAGTTGGGATTAGCCTCTGTATACGATTGGAGATACTTAAGCTCCTTTATCATATACGAATCGGTAGCACCGCCGGAAATATTGTCAAGTGCCGCCTCATTTTCCTCGACTACGTTCCATGCAGCCTCAAGATAGTAGGTGCGCTCGGTATCGGGCAGGTAATATTCAAATGAAGAAAAGCTTTCTCTGTTATATCCCGCGTAAAGGAGCATTGCAGACTGCATACCCTCCATATACACGTCACACATACCTGCAAAAGTACCGCCTGTCGGCTCGTTAAGCTCACCGAAAAAGGGCGCGCTCTGTGTTGAGGCAACATATACCTCAGGCTCAGTATTGAAATAACGCATACTGCGCGCGTAAAGCTTTCTGAATTCGTTATTAGCCGCCTTTATAGCCGCGTCAGTCGTGTTATCGTGAAGCCATTTTGCGCTTGCATCAGCCATTTGATAAGCCTTGCCCGCTTCCTTATACATACCCATACGCTCGTACGCGAGAGCCGCCTCATGCAAAGGTGTACGCATACGGTTATGCGCGGTTTCACTGTTTTCATTCTTATAAACGTCGACTATCATATCGACAGCCTTGACAAGTGCCGCATCATCATTTGCGGCTTTCGCCTGGTTATACGCCGCCTGTGCGGGCCAATAGGCATTGTTTGCCGATATTGCTCCCGCAAGCGGAAGCATCATGGTTAACGCGAGGATAAGTGAAATAAGCTTTTTCATTTAAAGTTACCTCTTCGGTTAAATTTTTGTAAGTGTTATAAGACCTCCGACAGGTACGCTTATCGCATTGATGCCGCAAAGCTCTGATTGTTCTTCGCTGATAATATCACCAAAGCAGTTCTGTATTTTCACACAGTATTTACCGTCACATTCAACAAGCGCACGCTCACTCTGACATCCGTTTGCAACGTATATAACGCCCACGTCATCAGGCTTTACGCACTTATCTGCGGCGAAAAGCGCTATCATGCATTCGTTTTCACGCGTTGTTTTCGCCCAAGTGTAAAGATTCTGCAAATCAAATGTATGTACAGGACTCTTTAACAACAGATCCTTGTGCTTCTTCATAAAATCAAGCCAGAAGCGCGACATTTTCTTCATTTCAGGTGTGAGAGAATCAAGCCTTGCAGAATACTGCATAACTCCGAAAATAATGTTTATTATCTGAATTGCTGCGATCTCGGGACGCTCCTTCGGGTGCCACATAAGCATATCCGAATGAACAGCACTGTCTCCGAGGTGGGTTCTTAAATCAAGTACACCAACACGGTTGTTGATATAATCGTTAGGGCAATCGCCTACTCTGAACATATTACCGTATTTACGCATATTGGGTCCGATATAGCACTGTCTGAATTCAAGCAGGATGTCGGGCTTTATCGCCTTAAGTGTCGAGATAACGTCGGTCATAAATGCATCGACCGCATCCTGAAGCACGGGAATGTCCATTTTATCGTTGTACGGTCTGTTTGCGTCACGGTCACCCCACATATCGATAAAATCAAGCTTAAAGCCGTCAAGCTTCCAATCATTAAGAGCCTTAACGTAAATACCCTTAAGGTACTCACGCACCTTCTTGTATCTCGGGTCAAATACGGCAACGTTATCGTGCGGATCACGCAAGATCATATCCTTGAATTCATCAAAGTTTTTGCTCTTGCATCCGATATAAGGCACGCTGTACCACAAAATATATTTCATGCCGATTTCGTGTACGCGCTCAACGTGCTCTGCCATATCTCCCATTTTGGAAACAGCAGGCTCCCAATCTCCGCAGAATGCGTATCCGCGGTTTAAGTCGTCTGTCTGCCAGCCGTCATCAACGATGCATACGTCAAAGCCAAGCTCCTTGGCGCGTTTGCATTCGGCTTCGACCTCGTGAGCATTCAGGTGCTGATGATATGAATACCAGAATGAATACACAGGCTCAAACGCAGCATCCGGCACCTCAGCAGGTGTCATACCACATTCCTTTGCCCACCATTCGGCAACATCCCATACAGACTCGTATACGGGAATGTCGCGGGTATCTATGTAGATTGAAAAGTTGGTCTTAAGACCGGGCGCATACTGTTTGAGATTTGTTCTCACCATAAAGTGAAGACTTCCATTCTCCTCGACTACGCCTGTACCAAAGTCGATCTTTTTTGCGCACTCACTGACAGCATACGTGTATCTGTTACTTCCCTGCCCGTTATATATCGATTCTGTCGGCGCATTTACTGAAAGCATCGATGAGCGCCTACCTGCCCAATCCGGTGTAATATTACGATTAGAACCACAAAGCGGCGACCATCTGTACATAAACTCAAGCATTGTAACACACCATTCAAGCTTTACCTCGGCATTATTTACAGAAGCACTCTCGTTCCATTCAAGATCAAAATTATATATCTTGATCTCACCCTTGTCCTTTACAGATGAAAGTCTGCATTCAACACCGTCGCCGCCGGTGATATTGAAAAACAATTCCTGTTTTTTCACAATTACACCTCCTTGTATTTATCAAGAAACTTAAATATTATCTCTTTACCCTTTTCAGCGGCAATTCCCGAAAAGGTCATAAAATCCATATCGTC
>JAGCNJ010000016.1 GCA_017646005.1 Clostridia bacterium
AGTAAACGTCACAGTCTTGCTCTTGCCCTTCTTAATGAACACCTTTTCAAAGGCTTTAAGCTCCTTGATCGGTCTTGTCATCGTTGATACAAGGTCGTTTACGTAAAGCTGTACGATCTCATAGCCGTCGTACTTGCCTGTATTCTTTACAGTTACCTTTACCTTGAACTTTCCGTCCTTTTCAAGCTTCTTAAGCTCGATCTCGTTCTTGTCTATTGTAAGGTCGCTGTATTCAAACGTAGTATAAGACTTACCGTAACCAAACGGATAAAGGGGTGTGTCTACTGTATCTGCGTAGTTGATAGTATCAAAATAATAACCGTTGTAGCATCTTGCGTTGCTCGGTGCGTTATAGTATATCGGGATCTGTCCCGTGCATCTCGGAAGCGTTACAGAAAGCTTTCCGCAGGGGTTGAATTCTCCGTAGAGGATCTCGGCAGCAGCCAAACCACCCATAACACCGGGATGCCAAGCATAAAGCACTGCATCACAGTAAGGCATAAGCTCGGTTATCGCCATAGGTCTGCCTGCAAATACTACCGCTACTACCTTTTTACCCTGACTCTTGGCAAATTTAGCATACTCTATCTGATAAGGCATAAGCTCGATCGAGGCAACGCTCTTTGCCTCACCCGTAAGGTGTCTGCTTTCACCGAGTGCAATAACTGCCGTGTCCGCCGCAGCGAAGCAGTTATACATACCGTCTGCGTGGTCACTGTAGCGGCAGATCACGTTTTCCCTGCCGCCGACCTGAGTCATACCCTCGGCAAAGCTGATACAGTCGCCGGGTCTGCCTGCGCCGCTCCAGGTACCGAGCATTACGTCTTTTTCGCGGCAAAGCGGGCCTGCAACAACAACCTTTTCGCCCTTTTTAAGCGGAAGCACGTTGTTTTCATTCTTTAAAAGAACCATTGAAGCAAGTGCAGCTTTGAGCGACTTTTCTCTGTATTCGGGAGTGAATACCTTCTTTTCGTAATCGTCATTCTCAGGGAAATATGGATTCTCGAAAAGTCCGAGCTTGAACTTGAACTCAAGCACCTTTCTTACCGCTTCGTCAACAAGCTCAACAGGTACTCTGCCCTCATCTACAAGCTCCTTCATATAATCGTAATAGGTGCGCGAGCCCATATCCATATCAATGCCCGCCTTGATGCCGTTTTCAGCGGCATCCTTGTCGCACTTTGCAACCTGCTGCTCAACAAGCTGTCCGATAGCATCCCAGTCGCTTATTACCATACCCTTGAAGCCACACTCCTTTTTGAGAAGCTGTCTTATATGATAAGGGCTTGATGAAAGCGGCTGACCTGCGATCTCGTTAAACGAGCTCATTACGCTCATAACTCCGGCATCGACTGCCGCCTTGAAGTTACCAAGATAATAGTTTCTGAGCGCATAGTCGGATATTTCGGTCTTTGAATAGTCGCGTCCGCCCTCGGATGCGCCGTATCCGATATAATGCTTTGCGCAAGCGGCAATTTTGTCGGGTGCTGTAACGTCATCGCCCTGAATTCCCTTAACTATTGCCTTTGCGTACATTGCACCGAGGCAGGTGTCCTCACCGGGTCCCTCTGCGATACGTCCCCATCTCGGGTCACGCGACATATCAAGCATAGGGCCGAACGTCCAATGAACACCATCGTATACCGATTCTGCAGCCATGACCGCACCGCAGGATTCGATTATCTCCGGATCCCACGAGCATGCGAGAGCAAGCGGTATCGGGAATTCGGTGCGCGAGCCGTGGATAACGTCACGCGCACATACTATCGGAATACCGAGGCGTGTATTTTCAACTGCCGCGCGCTGAACCTGGTTAAGCTCACTGAGGTTAAAGGTCTCCTGCGGTTCGTTGCCCGCCCAACAGGACGCCGCTATGTAGTACGAGCTGCAAAGTCCGTTTTTGGTTCTTTCTGCAACCTCCGGGAAGGTTGCAAGAGTTACCCATTCCTGATTAAGCTGAATTATCTTTTCCTCAAGCGTCATCTGAGAAAGAAGATCCTCTACACGCTCATTTACCGGCAGATTTTTATCAAGATATTTTTTACTCATATATAATCTCCGTTCTGTCGCTATAGCGACTGTATCGTTACTATAATTGTACCAATACTTTTACAGCAAATATATACAATTGTTGCTTTTTTTGCGACAGATATTGCTTTTTAACAGCAAAAGCCGACCGTACGGTCGGCTTTTGGTTTTACTTAACCTCAACCTTTACCTTATCGAAGGTATCAACGCAGTTTGTTCCGACTTCTATTTCAAATTCACCCGGCTCGATTACGAGCTGTGCCTTGCCGTTGAAGTAGTTGAACGCGCTCTTGTCAAGGGTAAAGGTAATTGTCTTGCTCTTACCCTTCTTTATAAATACCTTCTCAAACGCCTTAAGCTCCTTGATCGGTCTTGTCATTGTTGATACAAGGTCGTTTACGTAAAGCTGTACGATCTCATAGCCGTCGTACTTGCCCGTATTCTTTACCGTTACCTTTACCTTGAACTTGCCGTCCTTTTCAAGCTTCTTAAGCTCGATCTCATTCTTATCTATCGTAAGATCGCTGTATTCGAAGGTTGTATATGACTTACCGTAGCCGAACGGATACAGGGGTGTATCTACCGTATCGGCATAGTTAATGGTATCA
>JAGCNJ010000017.1 GCA_017646005.1 Clostridia bacterium
GCCACAGGGAAAGGGGATATCTAAGGGGAAAACACGAAGGTTTTCCCCTTAGACGGTTCTTTCGTCTATTTCTGTCCGCACAGAAATAGACTCCCCGAAGGGTAACAAACAATTATAAAAAACAAAACCAGGGACAAGCAACATCTCTGCCAAACCAGAACTCGCTTTCTCCTTCCACCGCTTTGCGGTCACCCTCCCTCCCGGAGGGAGGCTTTCCCAAAAAAGGCAAGCAAACGCCTACCAGAAACAAAAACAGTCTATACAACCCATAAATCAGCTGTCGAGCTGCTTACCTAAAAATGTTGCAGCAGTTTGTATAAGCTTTGCTTCAACGTCGGGATCAATGCGCGAATTGGTGTCGGTTACCACAGATGCCACACAGCCGATAAGATCACCCTCTGAAAGAATGGGCATCGAGCAGGAAATATAATTCGGCGAAGAAGCATCGTTTGTCACGGGCACACGCTCGTTTCCGTCGGCGTAGTGGTAGAAGGTGCGGTTTTCTACTATCTGCTCAAGCTCGTCTGAAAAAGCCTTTTCAAAATATTCCTTTCTGTTAAGACCGGCGCAGGCGATAATCGCATCGCGGTCACAGATGATGACAGCCATATCGCAGGTCTTGTGGAGAGTTTCGGCGTACTGTGCGGCAAAGCCGCCAAGCTCGCCGATGGGCGAATATTTCTTGAAAATAACCTCGCCCTCGCGGTCTGTGTAGATTTCGAGCGGGTCGCCCTCGCGGATTCTCATAGTTCTTCTTATTTCCTTGGGTATAACGACGCGACCAAGGTCGTCTATGCGACGTACAATACCTGTTGCTTTCATATATAAAAATCTCCTTTGTGTTTTTCGTAGGGGCGGATGCCCACATCCGCCCGATAATTTCTGTGCCAATCTCAACTACAAATTGAATTTGCAAATCTATTTTGTGCAGTCAAGGGATTTTTATGTAAAGAAAAAAGTGGGATTTAATAAAAAACCGAGGTGAGATCACCTCGGTTTCGTTTCTATATTTTGTAAGCCTTTTCAGTCGGAATAGCCACGATCAGTCCGTTAGCCTCGGAGGTCGTGCCGTACTGCGCGTTTACATCCTCCATAATCTGCTTGCTTGTATTAAAAGGCGCGAGTATGCAAAGTATCTCTCTGTCGCCGTCAACCTGTGAGTCTGATATCTGCTCAAACATTTCGGTATCGGCGAGTCTGCCCTTGATGACCGTTCCGCCGGTAGCACCCGCTTTTTTCGCGACCTGCATTACGCTGTCCGAATAACCCTCGTTGACCGATATCAAGATCAGATTGTTATGATGCTCGTTTTTCATTGAACCAGTTCCTTTCTCAAAGGTTGCGCCGCTTTCTCTGTTTAATAATTCGCTCATTATCCTGTTTGCGGCAGAGCTTTTAAGCACGATCATTAGTCCGCCGTATTTTGCATGGCTTTCAAATGCTTCGCCGAAGTTTGCCATCATATCCTTGATGATACTTTCGGCACCAATGCTTATAATAATATCCTTATCCTTCGTACCGAGTCCGAATATGTCCATCATTTCGGTAGGAGCCGTTCCGTAGCCGACACATTGAAGATTGAGTCGGATATTTATACTCTCAAGATAATTTATAAGCTTTTTGCCTTTGTCGCGTTCGACTATTGACAAAAGCACCATAAGTCTTTTATTCATTTGCACCCTCCTCATCAAAGAACACAATATCGTCCTTTATCATGCTGATTTCGGTATGAAGCTTTTTAAGCTTGCGTATATGTGCTCTGCGCTCGTAAAGACCCAGAAACTGAATGGTTATAAGAGGAGTCATTGCTATCATGGCAACGATACCGAACGCATCGGTCATCACGTTACCGCCGATTGCTTCGCAGGCACCCATGGCAAACGGAAGCATAAAGGTTGAGGTCATAGGACCGCTTGCAACTCCGCCCGAGTCAAATGCGATGCCCGTATAGATGCTCGGCACGAAATAGCTGATAATAAGCGACACCGCATAACCGAATATAAGGAACGGAAGTATCGGAATGCCGGTAAGCACTCTGAGCATTGATATTCCCACCGACACCGAAACGCCGACAGAAAGTGCCATAGCGACAGATTTCTGGGATATACCGCCCTTGGTTATCTCGCTGACCTGTCTTTTCAAGGAATGCACCGCAGGCTCGGCAGAAACGACGAAGTAACCCATAAGCATACCTATCGGCACTAGCATATACTTTATTTCGCTGCCCGCGATTTTTGCGCCGATAAGTCTTCCCGCAGGCATAAAGCCCACGTTTGCGCCCGTAAGGAACAAAACAAGACCTAAATACGTATACACAAAGCCCACCGACATTTTTATAAGCGTGTGCTTGTGAAGCTTTCGTGATACAAGCTGATAGATCATAAATACCACAACGATCGGTACGAATGCAAGAGCAACCTCTTCGGCATACTTCGGCAGAGCGAGAGCAAATTGCTTAAACGCCTCGGTGGTAGTGAAAACGCTCGGAAATTCGTATACAGAGGTTGCGGGAGAGGGCTTGAAGAATATGCTGAGCAAAAGCACCGACAGTATCGGACCGATGCTGCAAAGCGCAACGAGACCGAAGCTGTGCTCGCTTGCATTCTTTCCCTTTTTACCTGCCGCAAATCCGGCACCCATAGCCATTATAAACGGCACCGTGATAGGACCCGTGGTAACTCCGCCGGAGTCGAATGCTGTCGGCACAAATTCGGTCGGTGCAAAGAAGGAAAGAGCTATTATAAGAATGTAGAAAATAAGTAACAATCCGCGAAGGGGTATTTCTTTTTTACTTCGTATAAGCGTGATGGAAAGAAAAATACCGACACCGACGCCAACGCACATAATAAGCATCGCGTTCGGAATAGTGGGCACCTGCTCTGCAAGCACTGTCAGGTCAGGCTCGGAAACGGTGATAATAAATCCGAGAATAAAGCATATGACAAGCGGAATCACAAATTTATTGTTTTTGTTTATAAACTTACCGATACCGTCGCCGAGAGGCTCCATCGATATGCCCGAGCCTACAGAGAAGAAGCTCATGCCGAGTATTAAAAGGATCGTGCCGAATAAAAACAGCACAAGAACACCTGCGTCAAGCGATACGCAGGTGATCGATAAAATAAGTACGATGATCGCTATCGGTAAGACCGACGTGAGCGATTCCTTTATTGATGCGAAAATATGTGCCATTATATGCGCCCCAATCAAGCTTGTATTGTAAAATTACTCATTAAAGGAGTCAAAGTTATCAACCTTATTTAATTATACATTACTTTTTCTGTTTAATCAAGGAATAAAGTGAAAAATAATAAAGTTTTCATATTGTTAAAATGTCCAAGAAATTTTTGCTTGCTTATGCAAGGTAAACAAATCGGTTTTTTATACGTGAAAACGATTGACTTGAATGCGTCTGTGTGCTAAACTGTAAAAAAACAGACCCCGAAAGGATACGCTTATGAAAAAGCTTGCCACATTTATATTGGTTTTCGCAGCACTTCTTACATTTACGGCAATCGCCGCAACAAAGCCTGCGCACGTGTATTCCCCCGAATCCATACTCTATCTGAGCAGTCCGATAGTGTCCTCCTACGACATCGTAACAAAGGATGGGGAAAGATGTATAGAGTTTGTGCTTGAGCCGGGGAGCTACGTTAACAGTCAGAAGTTAATAAAATTTGCTTATCCCGAGCTTAATGTATACGAGTATCCCTTCGTGCGAATAGAATACCGCACCGATTCGCCAAGCAAAAAGTTTGATTTCACGGTGCGGACTACAGCCGGCGAAAGCTGGCCGTCTGCTCATCCGCAGATGACTGCAAGCGAAGACGAGTGGAAAAGCCTGATATTTGATATCGGCACCGTCACGGGCGGTGCAACTCCCGACAAGACACAAAAGGGCTCTGCGATCGTGCTCAAGCCATGGAACAGCGGTACGCAAAGCTTTGATACGCGTACTTATTTCGATATAAGATACATAGCCTTTTTCAAAACGCAGGCAGAAGCCGAGAGATACGAATATTCAAGCGGCGACGATGAGCACGGCTACGTCTACGAGGAGGGGCTCGTTAAAGATGCAGGCAAGGTTTTGGATAAGCTTAACGCCGAGTTTGATGCGCGCGTTGAAGAGATAAAGGAAAGCGAAAGCACGCTTGAGGTCACAGGTAAAAAATATTATGTCAGTGAGCGTGGTAGCGACAACAACGACGGTCTGAGCGAAAAAACGCCCTGGAAAACGATAAAAAGAGTAAACGAAGCCGAGCTTTGTGAGGGTGACGGCGTATTTTTCAAGCGCGGTGACCATTTCAGAGCAAACGGACATTCGCTTAAGCTTAAAAGCGGTGTCACCTATTCCGCTTACGGCAAGGGCGATAAGCCGGTGCTTGTCGGTTCAATTTCTGCCTCGTCTGAAAAATGCTGGGAGGAGACCGACGCGCCGAATATATACAGATACATAAACCGCGTTGACGATCCCGGATGTATAGTCTTTGACGGCGGAAAAGCGTGGGGCATCAAAATGACCGCCAACGCAGGTGTCAGCGTAGACAACGGAGTTGTGCATAACGGAATAGACACGCCCTTTGCTTCGGGCGGCAAGGAGTTTACAAGCTACAAGAGCCTTGAAAACAACCTGGAATTTATTGACATCGGCGGAACGCTTTACCTTTATTCAAAAGACGGCAATCCCGGAAGGGTGTTTGAGTCGGTTGAAATTATGCCCGACCTTACCGGTGTAGGGGCAGGTAGCATCAAAAATGCAGTCTTTGACAACATAAAGCTTTTTGGCTACGGTCATCACGGACTTACCTGCGGCAGCGTTGAAGGCTTTACGGTGCAGAACTGTATCTTTGCCTGGATCGGCGGCTCTGATCACAGACTTGGAAATGCTATCGAAAATTGGGGAAGTGCAAATGGGTTTACCGTAGACAATTGCTGGTTTTATCAGATCTACGACTGCTGTTACACCACGCAGATCACCGGTGCAACAAGCGAGGTGCATATATATGATGTTGAATTCAAGAACAACGTCTCCGAATATGCAAACTCGGGTCCCGAAATATGGGGTAACGGCAAAAACAGCGAAAATTCACTTATAAATTATCACAGCGTAAGCGTTTATAACAACTACGTGCGTAACAACGGCTACGGCTGGAGACATCAGCGTCCGAATAAGGACAGCAACTTTTATTACGGCGCACTTGAAGCCCCCGGACACAACTGGGGCGATTTCAAGGTGTATGATAACAAGTTCTTTATCGCAAGCAAGTACGGACTCAAATCGAGATATATTTCGGAAAATAACGCGCACTTCAACGGAAATCTTTATGTTCTTGGCAATGATAAATATTTTGCTCGCACCTCGGCGGCTCCGAGTGCGCCCGGTACGATCGATGTTAATTATGCCTATAATGCGGCGATGCTTTCGATACTCAGGTCGCACGGCGTTGAAAATGACGGCGAATTTTACAGCGTTCCCGCAGGCTATACACCCGAGCCATTTGACTACGTATCCGCAAACGATATTTACAGAAACGACGGATTTGTGGACATATCCGGGCATTGGGCAGAGCGTGATATACTAAAAGCCGTAAACCGCGGCTATTTTGGCGGGATCTCGGATTTTGAGTTTGCTCCCGAGGGAAGCATGACCCGCGCGATGCTCTTTACGGTGCTTGCAAGATATGCCGGTGCCAAGCTTGAAACCGGGGACGTATGGTATGACGGCGCGTTATCCTGGGCTGTTGAAAACGGCTATACCGATGAAACGAACGCGCGCCCCGATGCTCCGATAACCAGAGGAGAGCTTGCGGTAGTGCTTCACCGGTATTTTACTGACCGATACATCGAGCCGACAGGCGAAAAAACCAGCTTTGCTGATGCTTTAAGCTTTGAAAGGGCAATATATGAACACTCCGACTTTGATATATCCGAGCTTGAGTCGGCTATAGAATATTGCACGATGGGCAAAATTATAAGCGGTTATGATGACGGCTCGTTCAAGGCAAATGCAAAATGCACGCGTGCACAGCTTGCAACAATTATGATGCGCTTTGACACGCTTGCTCAAAACAGCGAACTGGACACGGAAAAGGCAATTGCAGACGGACGTATGATATACGCATCCGCAAGCGAGCTTGCAGAGAAGCTGTACGATAGCAGAAGCTCCAGCAGCATGAGCCTTGAAAGCGAAAACGGCGTAGATTTTGTCAGAGTGGTTCCGACAAAATCAAGCGGAACGGTAATGATTTGCCTTGCGCAGACAAGATTTGACGGGCTTGATATATACAAGCATAAGTATTTCAAGGTTAAATTCCGCCTTGGATGCGAAAGCACACAGAAGGTACGCTCGCTTGATATAGGTCTTTTATGGACTAACGGAGAGCAATGGCTTGCGACATCCGACAGACCTGCGATACCCGAATCCGGCGTGTGGTATACAGGCATGGTATGCTACGATCAGTATACCGAATCAAGCAGCAAGCTTCCGTATGCAAGCAACCACAGCTATTACTATTCGATCAAGCCGTGGGGTAACAATATCACCTTCTATGAGGGAAATTATTTCGATATAGAGGCGGTAGCGTTCTTTGATGACGAAACGCTTGCAAGTAATTTCGAGTTTTGATACGGAGTTGCTTGTCCCTGATTTTGTTTCTTATAATTGTTTGTTACCCTTCGGGGAGTCTATTTCTGTGCGGACAGAAATAGACGAAAGAACCGTCTAAGGGGAAAACCTTCGTGTTTTCCCCTTAGATATCCCCTTTCCCTGCGGCGAAATTTGAAGATAAGCACCGCCTTACGGCGGATACGCTTGTCGGTGGAGAAATTTTTAAGCCTTCTCCAGCGGGAGAAGGGGGACCGCGATAGCGGTGGATGAGGTGTAAAACTTCAAATTTTATGACACCTCATCAGTCACTTCGTGACAGCTTCTCCCACTGGAGAAGCCTTATA
>JAGCNJ010000018.1 GCA_017646005.1 Clostridia bacterium
GATACGAATACAGGCATATAGTATACTGCATTTCCCAAAGGCGCTGCGTTAAGTGTTGCGTCTGCGCTCATAAAGATTTCTGTTCCACTCTGGCAGGATACTCTCTTCCAGTATGCGAACACGTAGCCTTCTTCAGGTACTGCTGTAAGCTCCTGAGTGCTTGAGCCGTTTACGTAATCGTTTACGTCTTCTTCTTTATTGCCGTTTACAGAGATGAATCCGCCCTCGCTTGAACTTGCTACAAGCTTTACTGCGATGCTTATGGTTTCATCCATAAATCTTGCTTCGATTTTTGCATCTTTATTTGCTGTATATACGAAGCTTGTTTCACGGGAAAGAAGTACGTTCTTTCCGTCTGTGATATCATACCAACCCTCGAGCTTGTAGCCTGCATTTGCTGTTGCTGTAAGGGTGATATTTGTGCCTGTTACTACCGTTGCAGATATTGATTCAGCTACTTCGCCACCACCAACTGCGACAGTACCGCCGCCGATTGCGGTTACTTTTGTTGTTGTATACTTAACGTAGTTTACAACGCCTGCCTTTTCAAGCTCTGACTCGAAGAAGTCTGCCATTACTCTGTGGCCCTCTGCATTCGGGTGTACACCGTCTGCGTAGTAGGTACTGTTATAGCCTGTTACGGTATCGCCGTCCCAGGTACAGAAGTCCTTGAATGCTTCGTTTCTGTATGCCTTGATTACAGGGATGTTATATTCTGCGCACGCCTTTTCTATTTCAGCAACGTACTGTGCAAGTGTTTCTCCTGCTTTGTTTGTTGTAGTTGAGAAATATCCGCCGTTCTGGAGGGGTGTCGAGAATACGATGGGCTTATCGGGTGCCTTTTCTATAAGCTTCTCGATAAGTGTACGTACTCCGGGAACAAAGCGGGCGAGTGTGCCTGCATTCTGTCCGAAGTCGTTTGTACCACCCATTACGAAGATAAGATCTGTGTTTTCGGGGATCTGCGATACGCGCTCGATAAAGGATACTTGATTTGAGCTTCCCGTACCTGCGATATTCGAGCCGCTGAGTCCCTTATTGACTGCTGTGATATAGAGTCTGTCCGCAAGATAGCTATGATAGGTCTTACTTGTCTGGCTTCCTGCTGTGATAGAGTCACCAAGGAAGGTAATAACAGGCTTTGTTGCCGGAGCGGCAGGTGCATCCGCTACCTTTTCTACCGTGATAGGTGAGATGTCGGTGACAAAAATCTTGATCTTGTCTGTGTCGACAGCATCCCCGTTAGTTGCGGTGACCAATATCTCCGCATCACCGTTTGCAACTGCTGTGATAACTCCGTTTTCCACTGTAGCAACACTTGCGTTTGTGCTTTCAAACGTAACTGTTGCTGCTTCATCGGTATCTACGCCGAGTGTGAGCTTACCGCCCACGCTCATTCTGTACGCGTGCTTGTCAAGGTTGACGTCAACCTTGATTTCCGGCTTCACCTCGCCTGTTATAATATCTCCGCCAACAAGATGATAGCCTGCGGTATCTCCCGAATTCACAAGGTCTGCACAATAGCCGTACGCATCCTTAAGGTCTTTTGTCAATGCAACCGCCTTAAGATACAGATCATACGAATTTGTATCGGTCGAATCAAGCGATGAAAAAGGATAAAATGCAATGTTTGAAACATTGGTACGATCATAATAATCTCTGAACCAAAGCTTCTGCCCCGAAACGTCAATGATAACACTGTAATAGTTATCACCACTGTTCTTGAGTGCTATCTCTTCCTTGATATCAGCCATGTTGTTGTCTATATAGCGACGTGTGATGCCCGTCATACCATGCGGATTTCTGTAGGTCAGCACCATATACGATATATCCGCTTCGCTTTCAATAAGCACCCTACGAGCAGTATTTCCTGCGTCTGTAAAGTCTACGTTATCGGGTGATAATCCCATATCCTTTGCGTTTTGTGAGCCTGTACCCGTGAACTTGAAGGCATTTTCAGACTGAATGTATTCTGCTGCCGTGAATTTGCCCGTGTAATTTACTATGTGCTTTTTCGTATCCTTGTTTGCATAAATATCGAATACTGCTACAGGCTCTTCGGGCGCGTTTACGTCCTTAAATCTTGCTTCAAGCTCTGTCGCATCCTTAACGAACAATGAATACTCCGCGTTTTCCGTAAGAAGAGTGTCGTTATCGTCGGTCACATCATACCATCCATCGAATTTATAGCCGGTCTCAGGTTTAGCGAGAAGCTCAATGGTCTCGCCGGCACCGACCTCTTCATCATAGGATGTGAGCGCTTCCCCGCCGTCAACCGTAAAGCTTCCGTTTTCTGCACTGATCTTTACGTTATAGGTTGTGTCTTCCTTGAATACTGCATTTACTACGGTATCTCCGAGCAAAAGTGTACCGGCAGGAGTATCCCAGCCCGCAAACACCTTACCTTCGATCTGCGGCTCTGCGGGATACACAAGTCTGTCGCCTACAACAAGATTCTTGGTTGCAAGCAGATTTTCGCCGTCCTTGAATTCAACGGTAGCAGACTTGAAATATGTATACTTTGCCGCATCTTCTGCTGAAGCAAAGAGCGCTATATAAGCTATATCAAAATAAGAGCCGCTTGCTATTGCGCTGTTGTTTGAGCCATAGGCTCTCAGGCAGATACCCTTGAACAGATTGTCCTTAAGAGAATTCCAGTCAGTAGAGGCGTCTCCCGAAAGAACTATTGACGAATCTGAGCTTCCGGTATAATTCTGCTGAAGATCATATACTGTCTCTCCCCAAAGATCGTTATTTTCAAAGGTCGCAAACGCCTTATCGTATACACGGATATCCTTGGTGCCGTTATTGATCCAAACACCAACCTGAGGAGCATTATTGGTGGAATTTGTTCTGTATCCGATCTTAACGTATCTTACATCGTCAAGCTTCAAGGTTGTATTTTTTACCTTAAGCTCATATCTTACCGCATCAATGACCTTGGTTATATCACCGGGCAAAAGATGCTGATATGCATACTTTGTCGATACGTTTATTACCTCCGAGCTGCCTGTCGGGAACTTATTTGTTCCCTTATCTATTCCAACGCTTAAGGAATTTGCTTCATAAAGTGCCACAGGCACTATACCTGTGCCCTCTGTTGTCATAGATATCTTACCGCTTACTACAGATACAAGCTCTGACACCTCTGAAGCGGGCTTTGATTCCTGAGTATCGTCCTGTGTGATAAGTGAAGTTACCTTGACAGATATCGGATAATCAAGTGATCTTACGCTTAAAGGTACCTTGAAATTAAGTGTCATAAGCGTTCCAGTTGAATAGAACTGTGTTGCAACGGTGGTTGCAACATACATTATCTTGTAGGGGTTCTTGGCAAGGTCTGTGCTGAGTGCTGAGCTTATATTGTACTCTGAAACATTCCCCTCGGAAATCGGGAATATCTCGCCCTCTGTCCACCCGATGAGTGTGATCGCCTCATCGTAGGTCACCTCTGCCGTTATTGAAACAAGACCTGCGTTTTTTGTCAGATTAACAGGGACGGATACGTTATAATATCCGTCTGTTGCGTCGTTTTTGTCCATATCCACGCTAACGCTTCCGATTTCAAGCGCGTATGCAATACTGTCGCTCGCGCTTACGGGTATTATGCAATAAAGCATTGCAAAAACAACAATGAACGAAACGATACGCAATACGGTACTGTATTTTGCCATGAGTAGTGCCTCCTTGAGTTTAGAATATAAATTTATACACAATAATTATATCACTATACTGCAAAACGCACAATACAAAAAGCGCATAAAAATTGTCAGTTTTTTTGACACATCATTCGTTTATCATAACTCTGACAAGCTCATCAATTCGCATAAACGAGCCTATGTCCATATGCTCATTCGGAGTATGAGCATCGTTTATCGTAGGACCTACGGAAAGAATATCCATATCCGGAACGGATGCCTTCACGACTCCGCATTCGAGTCCTGCATGAATCGCCACAACTCTTCCCTCTGCACCCGACAAAAGCTTATACGAATGCTTGAATATCTGAATAAGCGGAGATTCGGGCGCATACTGCCAGCCAGGATACTGTCCCTCAAAGGCTACTTCAAAGCCGTATTTTTCTGCCTTTTGCGCAAGGCTTTCCTTCATTGTTTCAAGAGATGCCGCAACTGATGAGCGCATAGACACGGTGATCCGCAGCTTGCCGTCCGATTCCTTGAAGGAGGCAAGGTTTGCAGAGCTTTCAACAAGCCCCTCCATATCGCGGCTCATAGCATACACGCCGTGATTTATTTCGTTTGCAAGCGCGACTGTGGCTCTTGACATATCGGATGTAAGCGCTTCGCTTACCGTTTTTGTTTCCTCAACCGTAATGAACAGTCCGCTGTCCTCGTCGATCGCCTTTGCTTTGAGCATGGCTTCAAAATCGGACGCTGTCGCTTTGAGCGATTCTGTATCTGTAGAGATAACAACTGCTGTGCAGTCGCGCGCTATCGCGTTATCCATGTTGCCGCCGAGAATGCTTACAAGCGTGATCTTGTCGCCCAAAAGCTTCAAAAGCTTTGACATCGCTACGCAAGCGCTGAGTCTGCCAAGACCGATGTCTGTACCCGAATGACCTCCCTTGAGCCCTCCAAGCGTGATCTTCGCGCATTTTTTGTCTTCGCTTATCGGTTCACGATCAAGGCTTCGGGTAATTCTGCATCTCACGCCGCCGGCGCTTCCGGCAACTGCTTCACCCTCACATTCGGTATCAATGTTTATCATTCTTCTTGCGCTTATCTTCGAATAATCAAAGTTTGTCGCTCCGACAAGTGAGGTCTCCTCACTTGTTGTGAACAAGCATTCAATGGTCGGTGCCTTAAAAGCCTTATCATCAAGTATTGCAAGCATTATCGCTACTGCCGCGCCGTCGTCGGCACCGAGAGTCGTGCCGTCCGCGTAAAGACAGCCGTCCTTCTCTTTTATGCGTATACCGTCTTTAATAAAATCAAACTCGACTTCGGGCTTCTTTTCACAAACCATATCGATATGTCCCTGCAAAAGCACCGCGGGGCGTGATTCAAAGCCGTTTGAGGCTTCCCGTCTTATAAAAACGTTATCAAAGCTGTCGCGGTAAGAATAAAGACCTCTCTCTTTAGCAAAGGCTTCGATATAATCGGCAAGAGCCTTTTCATTTCCGGAGCCGTGGGGTATTTCACAGATACGCTCGAAATATTTGTATGCGGGCATATCCTTATAGCTTTCATATACGGACATAAATAATCCTCCGTTATAATGTAATCTGACAAATTTTATACTTTAAGTATAAACATACTCGGTACAGTATACCACATTTTCTCCAAAAATGCAAGTGGGAGTCAAGAAAACACATTTTGGGTCATCACCGTTTAGTTATTATGTTTATATTATCGCTCATCTTCGATAAGAAAATTATTGAAAAAAAGTTCAATTTGCTATTGACAACACGCCTCTGTTATGGTATAATATTTTGCGTTGACAACAAACACGTGCCTTTAGCTCAGCTGGATAGAGCAACTGCCTTCTAAGCAGTAGGTCGGGGGTTCGAGTCCCTCAAGGCACGCCATACGGTGGGATTAGCTCAGTTGGTTAGAGCGTCAGGTTGTGGCCCTGAAGGCCGTCGGTTCGAATCCGATATCTCACCCCATATAAAAAACCTCTTTTGTCTACCAAGACAAGAGAGGTTTTTATAATGATATCCGTTCTATGCAGAACGGATGATATATCTTCGATATGATGTCTGCTTTGCAGATGATATACGCTTCGCGTATGAAGAGAACGGATATTATATCATACTTGCGGTAAGCAAGTATATCATGCGGCAGAGCCGTATATCATATTGCGAAAGCAATATATCATTGAAAAATGCAACATTTAATGATAAAATTTACTCGAAAGAAGGTGCGTTTATGTCTGAAAACAAATTATTGGATATGTCTTTTGAATTTGCAGTTGCTATTGTAAATCTTGTCGATGGTGTAACTGCACCCAAAAGTTCTTATATGACCGATCAGCTTGCAAGATCAGGCACCTCTGTCGGAGCGAATATCCACGAGGCACAGTATGCACAAAGCAAAAAGGATTTTGTTTCAAAATTAGAGATTGCACTCAAGGAGTCTAACGAAACAAGTTATTGGCTGAAATTGATGTATGAAACAAAAAGAATAGATATTACTACTTATCAATATACCGAGAAATTATGTGGAAATATCCGCAGACTTTTGATTGCTTCCTGCAAGACAGCAAAGGAGAATGCAAAATGATTGCTATTGAAAACTTTATGAATATATTTCTCAATGTCTTGAACGATACTTTTAGAGAGCGTGTTTGGTTTGTTGGTTTACAAGGCAGTTATGGTCGTGACGAAGCAACAGAAACAAGTGACATTGATGTTGTTGTAATTATCGACGAATTGTCTGCTATGGATATCCAAACTTATAATGATATGTTGGATACTCTGCCTCACAGAGAACTGATTTGTGGTTTTATTTCAGGCAAAGAAGAGATTATGAATTGGGAGCCATCCGACCTTTTCCAGTTTTGCCACGACACCACACCAATCAAGGGAAGCCTTGACGAAGTAATGGCAGTTATTGACGAAAGTGCTGTGAACAGGGCAATCAAAATCGGTGTCTGTAATATATACCACGGATGTGCTCACAATATGCTTCATGAAAAAAGCGAAGATATTTTGCGAGGGTTATATAAATCGGCTTCTTTTGTTGTGCAGGCAATTGCTTACAAGCAAACGGGGAGCTATATCAACCGTCAAAAAGAATTGCTCCAAGTTGTATCTTCCAATGAACAGGTCATTGTTGAAACATTTATGAATTTGAAAATTGGCGGAGCGATAGATTTTAATTTGATGTCCGAAATATTGTTTTCTTGGTCAAAGAAATGGATTTCAGAAAACAGTTAAACTAATTCAAATTTGTGAGTAGGTAGATAGATTTACGCATCAAATTGCGTTTTTTACCTATGTTTACGCACCGTTTACGCGGTCTTTCGCATAAAAAAAGCACTTGCATCGCAAGTGCTTTTTTTATTTTATTTTTCTGTGTAATATACTACCGAATCTGCTATAGCCTTAAGCTCATCTTGGCTCACCGCTTCTGTGTCCTTTATGAGTATAAAAAGTGTATCCTCTGCAATATATCTTACATAATACCCTTCACTGCACTTGCCGAAGTGTGCGCCCGATACCGATTCGGCTTCGCTTGTTATCTCGCATTCAAGCTCGCTGTTAATGCTTACAACAACCGATTCGGTCGGAATTTTCAATGGGAGCGCATAGGTAAAGTTTCCGTTTATGCTATAAGCTACTTCTGCTTCTTTTACAAGTCCGGATTCCGTCGTTTTGCCGTAAAAAGAATTGTCCGCCTTATTTTTCGGTCCTGCACTCTTCATAATAATCTTTGCGTCTTCGTTTTGTGATTTTGCTGTCGGAGCGGGAAGGCTTTCATCAAATAAGACCTCCTCTTGTGCTTCTTCTTCCACGATTTCATAATCGTACATCTCATACTCGGCAGCGCAGTCAGCGGTAATGCTGGCAGCAGTATAGCTGTATGCGAATGCAGCATCCTCTGCAGTCTTGACACCGCCGTTAAGAAGCATAGGCACTGTTCTTACCGATATAAAAACAGCTACGCAGGCGCACGCGGAAAGCGTTGCACAGGTTGAAATCATGCGCACGCGCTTGCGTCTTATCTCTTGCTCTTTTGCGTATTTCTCATACACGCCCGATATAAATTCAAGCTCTGTTTTCACCGTACACGCCCTCCTTTTCAAGTTCTTTTCTTGCAGATGCTCTTGCTCTGAAAACAAGATTTTCTATCTGCTTTTTATTCTTGCCCATTACTCTGCCCGCTTCCTCATAGGACAAATCCTCAATATATACGAGGTAAAGCGCGTTTCTGTAGTCGTCTGTAAGGCGATCAAGCACCTTGTAGAGCTTTTCGTTTTCTTCGTTCTTTATAACGTGCTCGGCAAGTGTGCGCTCGTCGCTTTCGGTATTTGGATCGATCTCGTCGTCGCTTACGAATTTGCGGCGCCTTAAGTAATTTATCGCTTTGTTTTTTGCTATCGTAAACAGATAGGTCTTAAGCGAGCAGGAAAAATTGTATCTGTGCTTATGTATCAAAAGCTCAACGAAAGCATCCTGCGCTATCTCCTCGGCTACAGACACCGAGCGCACGTAGCGCATTACGAAAAATATAAGGTTTTCTCGGTATTCCTTTATAATGCTGTCAAAGGCATGATCGTCACCGTCAAGGTAAGCACGAAACAGCTCGTTACCCGTTGGCACAGTATCACCTTCCCTCGTTTCCATAGTTTATACGCGCGTGGTGTGACAAACACTCACCGCAATTTTCATTTTATCACATTTTTTCACTCTGTGCAATAGCAAAGTATAATTTCACCCTTGCAAATCTACTACTTTTCTGCTACAATAATAAAAAACATCCAACGGAGAATGCTATGACCGAAAAGCTTTACTATCTCGATAATAAATTAAGCGAATTTGATGCAAACGTGCTTTCCTGTGAGTGTGACGGCGATCGTTACAGTATAATTCTTGACAAGACCGCATTCTTCCCCTGCGAGGGTGGGCAATATGCCGACACGGGTATGCTCGGCGGCGTGCGTGTGCTTGATGTGCGCGAAAAGGACGGCGTTATCACACATATTACAGACGGCGCGCTCGAAGTCGGCGCGAGCGTTCACGGCGTGCTTGATTTTGACGATCGCTTTGAAAAAATGCAGTGCCATTCGGGTGAGCATATCGTTTCGGGGCTGATACACAAGCTTTACGGGCTTAATAACGTCGGCTTTCACCTTGGACGCGACGACGTAACGCTTGATTTTGACGGTGTGCTCGGCGCAGATGAGCTTGCGCACATAGAGGCTCTTGCCAACCGCGCGGTTTATGAAAACATCCCGATAATATGCGAGTTTCCCGGACCTGACAAGCTTGCAGAGCTTGATTACAGAAGCAAGCTTGAGCTAACCGAAAACGTGCGAATAGTAACGGTCGGTGATATCGACATGTGTGCCTGCTGTGCGCCGCACGTTTCACGCACCGGTGAGATAGGCATTATAAAGCTGCTCGATTTCATCCATTATAAGGGCGGTATACGCGTGCATATGCTCTGCGGAGCGCGTGCGCTTCGCGATTACGGCGAAAGATACAGGCGCAACCGCGAAATATCCAATCTGACCTCGCTTAAGCAAACCGACGTGGTGTCGGGTGTTGAACGATTGCTTGATGAAAACGGCAGGCTCAAGGGTGAACTTGTTGAAACAAAAAAGTCGATAGTAAAAAGAATGATCGCCGGCATAGAAAAGAGTGAAAAAAGTATCGTCATATTTGAGGACACAGTCGGCATTGATATGATGCGCGAGTATGCAAATACCGCGGCGGCAAGCACTGACGGAATATGTGCCGTGTTCTGCAAAAAAAGTGATACAGAGTACAATTTCATCCTTGCATCACGCGACGGTGCGAGAATGAGTACCGGCGATGCGCTTAAGCTTATGAAGGAAAAATTCGGCGCGCGCGGCGGCGGTGCCGGCAGTATGGTTTCGGGCACGGTGAGCGCGGATGGAAATGCGCTCCATGCATTTGTGGAGAATATATGAGAAAACCGCGACGGAATAAACCGTCGCGGTTTTGTGTTGTTATGGTGAACTCCATGCCGTGAGCTTCAATTTCTTTTCATTATTACATCCAAAATCTCGTTGGGCGTTGATACTATCGCGTCGGCGCCGTTTGCCTCAAGCTCTGCCCTGTCGCGAAAGCCCCACAGCACGCCGACCGTATACGCGCCTGCCGCACGTCCGGTTTTCATATCTACGTCGGTATCTCCAACGTACACACATTCGTCGGGCTTTATACCAAGCTCGTCAAGCAAGGCTTTTAGCATCGCGGGGTCGGGCTTTAACGGCACGCCGTCGCGCGCGCCGTAGACCTTATCAAAGCTATCACCAAAGAAATGGCTTACGTTACTTTTTACCGCAAAATCGGGCTTATTTGAAAGCACCGCCTGCTTTATCCCCATTTCACCGAGCTTTTCCACAAGCTCGGTGATACCGTCATACGGCGAGGTCAGATACAACGGCGCGGCGTTATAGATCTCGTTATAATATTCAAACGCGCGCTCGAAATACTCATTCGCATCGGCATTATTTGCCTCGATCAGTCTTTTTATCAGCACTCTTGCGCCATTACCGACAAAGAGCTTATAGCGGTCGCTTTCAAAGCCATTAAGTCCAAAATGCTCCATAGCCTTATTCCCGTAATAGGTTATGGTCGAAAGCGTATCAAGAAGCGTACCGTCCAGGTCATATATAACTGTCTTTATCATAATTCTATGCTCTTGCTTCCGTATATCTCGCCGCTATCGCTGTTGAACTTAACCTCTGCCACGCCGTTTTCAAGGCTTATCGCGCATCCGATAAAGCCCATTTCTTTATTTTCGCGTCTGAAAGGCTTTGAGCCCACTATCAACGGGCAGGGCTGACCGAAGCTGTCATACTCATCACCGGGATATGACACAAAGCACTGATGCAAATGACCGGACAGCATGAGATGCGGCTTTACCTTTTCCGAAAGAAGCTTACACCACTCGGTAAATATTTCCTCCTCAATATCAAACGGAGGCACAGACTTTCTCGCAAACGGCACGTGAGATATTACAAGCTTATACTCTACTCCCTCGGCTTCATACTCATTATCGGCGTTTTCGATAACCTTTTTCAAAAATTCGGTTTCACTGAGTCTGAATCTGTGGCAATCGACAGTACCGCCGTATTCTTCATTCGTATCGGGCTTATCCTCTCCGCAATCAAGCAATATTGCCCATATCTTACCGATGCGGATGGTATAGAAGGACGAGCCTTTGGCGCTCGGTGTATATTCGGCAAACGCCTCTGCGCAAAGTCCGCGAAGATCGTGGTTTCCGCGGGAAAACACACACGGTATACTTCCCTCTGTGATCTGCGACACGATCTCATACACGGTATCAAAGTTTTCAACCGTACCGCTATGGTTGGGAATATCTCCGTTAAGCACGAGCAGATCAAGCTCACTTCCGAAATGTTTACCTGCGCGCACGGGTGATACTATCTCATTATGCGCGTCCGCGATATGGTAGATATTTATCCTTCCACCTCTTACAGGCTTGAAATCATATTCTGCGAGCACCTCGTCCTCAAGCTCGGGAAAATACGGCTTACGGTTAATAATTTTACGGTATCCGAGAGTATACTTTCCGGCATTGTCAAGCTTTTTCATAGGAACGATCATTCTGTGAACCGGTGTTTCTGATCGGTTTATACCGTTTGCGCTGTCATAAAATCTTTCGCCGCCTATCTCTGCAAACATTATACAGCTTGCCTTTACGGGCACCATTATCTGATAATCGTGTCCGACTGCAAATACTGCCGGATGGGTTTTAAGATTTTCCGCTATATTCTTTATCATTTTATCCTCACTACCTTAAATCAAAAAGCGTACCGTCAAGGTCGTATATTACGCTTTTATCACAGTTTCACGCTTTCGCTGCCAAAGATTTTTCCGCTGTCATCATTGAACGTAACGTTTGCTACGCCGTTTTCAAGGCTTATCGCGCATCCGGCAAAGCCCTTTTCGCCGCTTTCACGCTTGAAGGGCATTGAGCCTATTACCATCGGACATGGCTGACCGAAGTTATCATACGCCTCATCACCAGGGTATGATACACGGCACTGATGCAAATGTCCTATAAGCATAAGATGCGGCTTGATTTTTTCTGAAAGAAGCTTACACCAATCGGTAAATATTTCTTCCTCGATATCAAACGGAGGGACCCGTCTTTTTGAAAACGGAATGTGGGATATTACAAGCTTATACTCTACCCCGTCTGCATTATACTCGTTATCGGCATTTTCGATGACCTTTTTCAGTAATTCGGTTTCGTTAAGTCTGAATCTGTGGAAATCTACCGTTCCGCCGTATTCTTCGTTTTCATCAATCTTATCCTCACCACACTCGAGCAATATTGCCCATATCTTACCGATGCGGATGGTATAGTAAGACAAGCCTCTGTAGTTCGGCATATACTCTGACAATGCCTCTGCGCAAACTCCTCGAAGATCGTGGTTTCCGCGGGAATATACACACGGTATGCTTCCCTCTGTGATCTGCGATGCGATCTCATATTCGATATCTAAATTTTCTATCGTATTACTATGATTGTGAATATCTCCGTTAAGCACGAGCAGATTAAGATCTTTTCCGAAATACTTACCTGCGCGCACCGGTGCATCTATTGCAGTATGCGCGTCTGAAATATGGTAGATATTGATCTTATCACCTTTTACGGGCTTGAAATCATACTCAACGAGCACCTCGTCCTCAAGCTCGGGGAAATACGTCTTACGGTTGATCATCTTACGGTATCCGAGAATATATCCTCCCGCATTGTCAAGCTTTTCCATCGGCACGGTTATTCTGTGCACAGGTGGATCGGAACGGTTTATGCCGTTCGAGCTGTCATAAAATCTTTCGCCGCCTATATCTGCAAACATTATACAGTCTGCCTTTACAGGCACCATTATCTGATATTCGTGTCCGACAGCAAATACCGCCGGATGAGTTTTAAGATTTTCCGCTATGTTCTTCATCATTTTATCCTCATTATATTAAAGGGGCACGACTGTGCCCCTTGATTTTATTTATGAGCCTTGTCTATTGCTTCCCAGATTCCATTGATATACGCTGCACCGAGCGCACGGTCGTAAAGTCCGTAGCCGGGACGGCCCTGTTCTCCCCAGATCATACGTCCGTGGTCAGGACGAACATATCCGTTAAAGCCTGCCTCGTATGCCGCCTTCATGATCTCGTATATATCAAGCGAGCCGCATTCTGACTTGTGCGAAGTTTCGTTGAAATCACGGTCACCGGTAATAAGGATATTACGAACGTGAAGAAAATGAAGTCTGCCCATTTCCGTGAAATGACGCACCATATCAACTATATCGTTTTCCTTGGATACTCCAAGCGAGCCTGTGCAGAAGGTAAGACCGTTGCAGGGGCTGTCCACAAGGTGAACGAAGCGTTCAAGGTTCTTTGCGTTTGTGATAACTCTCGGAAGTCCGAAGATGCCCCACGGCGGATCGTCGGGGTGGATCGCCATATTGACGCCGCACTCCTCACAGGTCGGAATAACACCATTCAAGAAGTACTTCATATTTTCCCAGAGCTTTTCCTCGTCGACCGACTTATATTCGTCAAGCAGAGCACGGAGTCCTTCCTTGGTATAGCTTTCGTCCCATCCGGGAAGCGAAAGCTCCTTGGTGTTGGGGTCCATGTCAAGCACCTGCGCGTCTCTGTAGATAAGCGAGGTCGAACCGTCCGCGTTTTTATGCGCAAGGTCACTTCTGAGCCAGTCAAATACCGGCATAAAGTTATAGCAGATGCACTTTACGCCTGCGTTTGCAAGCTTTTTGATGTTGCGTCTGTACACCTCGATATACTCATCTCTCGAACTTTTTCCGAGCTTGATATCCTCGTGCACGGGAACGCTTTCAACAACCTCAAATGCGAGATTGTTGGCATTTGCCGCATTTTTGATCTTCGCGATGCTCTCATCGCTCCATTCCTTACCTACAGGCACGTCGTACACAGCCGATACGATACCTGTCATGGCAGGTATCTGAGATATGTACTCAAGGCTTACAGGGTCGTTTTCGCCATACCAGCGAAATGTCATGTTGAGTTTTTTCATATGTATTTCCTTTCATGATTTATTATTCTTCATCAAGCTTTTTTATTCTGATATCCTCGCCCTTGAATACCATTACCGAAAATTCACCGAACAGGCGCGAGGTTATTCTGTCTGCATACCTCTGTCTTAATTCCTTCTGACCGAGGTTTGTGCTTATCATCATCGGCTTTTCGTTATTGATCCTCGAATTGATTATATTATAAAGGCATGATACCGTAAACTGAGTCGAAAGCTCTGTTCCGAGGTCATCGATTATAAGAAGATCACAGTCAAAGTACTTACGCGTAACGCTTTCCCTGTCCGAATTATAATCGTGTGAAAATTTCTCATGCTCGAAATCGTCAAAAAGCTTTTGAGCGGTTTCATACACTACATCGTATCCGCGATCTATAACCGTTTTTGCAACCGATGTGGAAAGGTGCGTTTTTCCAAGTCCCGTCGTGCCGAAAAAGAGCATATTTTCGCTTGTTTTCGAATCAAAGGTGCTTGCATAGTCCTTGCAGGATTCAAGCACAAGCTTCATATTGTTACGCTCTTCCCCGGCTTTATAATAACCAAGATCAAAGTTTTCAAAGCTCTGACGCGAAATAAGCTTTCCGATACCCGAGCTTTCGTATGTTGCAAGCGCAAGCGCGCGCTTCATACATATACACATTTTTCCGTTATCGTCAAAGCCCTCGTCCGAGCAAAGCTCACACTCATACTTTACGTCGAAATAATCGCCCGGACAACCGCATGCATCAAGAAAGCTTTTGCGAATGCTTATATTGGCGTCGTACTCCGCTTCAATATCCTTTATTTTGCCTTCAATATCCTTTTCTCCCGAAAAGGCGGTTTCCATGATCCTTATTCCGGTTTCTCTTATAAGCGCGTTAAGCTTTTTAAGATCAAGATATTTTTCTTCAAGCTCTACGGTTCTGCGCTCACATTCCTTTTGCGCTTCAAGGCGCTTTTGCGAAAACTCTTCCTTGATCTTTTTTAAATTTTCTCTGCTGTAGCCCACTTCAAGCCTCCACCGCGGCTGATTTTTTCTTAGCCGTTCTTCTTACAGATTTTTCAAATGCATCGTCGGTATCAAAGCCCCCGACAAACTGTGATCTGCTCTTTTCATATGCCGAGAGCATATCGTTTAACTGCTCGCCCGTTCTTATTCCCTGCTTATACCATCTGTCGATTATTCCGCCCATATACGGAATAAACTTTCCGTTTTCCACGTGGCTGACCGATTTTTCATAAGCAACTCTTATCATTTCAAGATCGTATCCGTACTCACCAAGCCACTTTTCAACAAGCTTTGATTCCTTTTCGGTCAGCGACCTTTCTCCCGCGCCAACCATTTTTCTGATCTGCGGAAGTGCTTCGTGCATACTCTCTTTTTTTCTTATATATTCAGAAAGCGTTTCTACCGAATCTATTCCCTCATCAAAGAGCGAAAACGCTGTTTTTTACACGTATCTCAGGCTTTTTTTGCCAATACCCGAGCAATAAGCCACAAGCATGGTTATGTATTCTCCGCTGAAAGCAAGCCTGTCCGCCATACCGACAATGACCGACACGTCCGACGGAGTGAATATCTTACCGATTATCTGCTGGCATTCGTCCACCGTCTGCTTCAGATTTTTTGTATTATCTATCTTTAAGGCTAATTCTTCCTCTGTATAATCGGGTAATTTATCCTCAAGAAGGCTCTTTTTTGTTTTCTCCTTTATTCTTTCCTTTTCGTCTGCATTCTCATTCTTGGATTTTTGAGTTTTTTTCGCCTTAAGCACTCTTGCTCCGCGCCAATAGGCAAGCGCACTTTCGTATTCCGTATCGCTTATACCTGCGGCCTCTGTAACCGCTTCCTTACACTCGGACGTATCAAACGAGCCATCGTCTGTCAGTGCGCAAAGCATTAAAAGAACCTTTAAGTCCTCTTCGCACGCTCCGTCAAGCGCGCGTGAAAGCTCCTTGGTCGGCAGGTACACCTGATCCTTTTTATTAATTTCAAGCTTCATTTTTTATATCCTGCCGATTTCACGGCTCAATCCTTTTCTTCTTTATTCGTCACCTTATAGCAAAGCGTCATAAGCGAGTCGCCCAGGTGTACGTTTTCGCTTTCAACTCCGTATTTGCTTACGTCAAGCTCTGCGCTTGTAAAGTTCCAGAGTCCCTTTATACCGTAGCTTGCAAGCTTTTCCGCCATTTCGGGGGCATAATCACGCGGAATCGTTATTATTGCTATATCTACCTCGTTTTTCTTTACAAACTCTTCAAGAAGGCTTATGTCGTATACGGGGAAACCGTATTTTTTAGTTCCTACAAGCGAAGTATTGTTATCAAAAAGCGCAAGCAGGCTTATTCCGCGTCTCTCGAATATCGGGCTTGATGCAAGTGCCGAGCCGAGATTGCCCGCACCGACTATTATTGCGCTGAGATTGCTTGTAACACCCAAAAGCTCACCGATCTTTGTGTAAAGATACTTTACGTTATATCCGTATCCCTGCTGTCCGAATCCGCCGAAGCAATTGAAATCCTGGCGTATCTGGGATGCGGTCACGTTCATCATCTTTGAAAGCTCACCCGATGATATCCGCCTTATATCGTCAGACAAAAGCTGTCTTAAGTATCTGTAATATCTCGGAAGCCTTTTTATGACCGTTGCAGACACAAGCATCTGCTCTGTTTTATTTTTTCTCTTAACACCCTTTACGGTTTTTGTAGAGTTTTCCGCCATTTCTGTTTTTCCTTTCAAAAGCTTACGCTGCCCGTTGCAAATGCGTTGAGCGTAACGTCGGCTCTTTCGCCGTTTTTGTATTCAAAATAGCACTGTGCGCCTATCATCGCCGCGTTGTCTCCGCACAGCGAAAGCGAGGGCATACAAAGCCTTATTTTTCTTTTTTCACACATATCGTTTATGGCTTTTCTGAGATGTGAGTTTGCCGCAACTCCGCCCGCAAGCACGAGCGTTTTGGATCCGTACCTTTCAAGTGCGGCTTCAAGCTTGCTTACGATAGAATTCACCGCGCTCTTGGTAAAGGATGCGGCAACGTCCGCCTTGTTTATCTCCTCGCCCTTCTGGGTTGCGGTGTTAATGTAATTTATGACAGCGGTTTTAAGCCCGCTGAACGAAAGATCAAGAGTATCGCTTGCGATGGTAGCCATCGGAAGCTTTATCGCATCGGGATTGCCGAGCTTTGCAAGCCCATCCATCTCCGCTCCGCAGGGATAAGACAGACCAAGCACACGACCTACCTTATCAAACGCCTCACCCGCCGCATCGTCGCGGGTATGACCGACCGTTTTATAATCGGTATACGAATCTACGCTGATTACCGAGGTATGTCCTCCTGATGCCACAAGTGCAAGAAACGGGGGCTTTAAGTCGGGATGCTCAAAATAATTCGCCGCGATGTGCCCTTTTATATGGTTAACAGGCACAAGCGGAAGTTCATTTGCAAGCGCAAGCGATTTTGCGAAGTTTACGCCAACAAGAAGTGCGCCTATAAGTCCCGGAGTATTGGTCACCCCGACTGCATCTATATCCGCAAGAGTGACCCCAGCCTTTTCAAGCGCTTCGTAGGTGATATTCGATATTACCTCGGAATGCGCGCGCGATGCTATCTCGGGCACTACTCCGCCGTAAAGCCTGTGAGTTTCTATCTGCGACGCCACTATATTCGATTTTATACTGCGAACGCCCTCGTCCATTTCAACGACTGCGGCGCTCGTTTCGTCACAGGACGATTCAAATGCCAAGATCAACATTGTTTTATTCGGAAGCGGCAACTGCCGCAAGCTCCTTTTTCATTATCACCGCGTCCTCCACAGGCGAGGTGTAATATTTTTTTCTTTCTCCGATTACAGCAAAGCCCTCGGATTCATACAGCGCGCGTGCCGCGGTATTAGACCTTCTGACTTCAAGGAATATATTGCCGCAGTTATTTTTGCGTGCACTGTCGTATACGTAGCTTATAAGCTTTTTTGCAACACCCGTTCTGCGCGCATCCGGGTCTACCGCGATATCGGCAAGGTCAACCTCACCGTTATTTTCGCCAGTGTCACCGGCTACCACGTAGATAAAAACAAATCCGCATATTTTTCCGTCAAGCTCGGCTACAGCCGCGCGTGCGCCCGTATATCCGCAAAACGGATCGAGCATAGCGCGTGTCCACGGATCTGAAAAGCATTTAAGCTCTATATCATACATCGCGTCTAGATCATCGGGCGATGCTTCTCTGATAACAAGCTCACTCATCCTTATCACCGTCTGTATATTCCGAGAAAAACTCAGACAGCACCGCGCTTTCGATATCCTCAAGGCATTCCTTGTACCTTTCAAGATATCCGCCAAACGGGTCGCTTATATCACTTGAAAGCGGACGAATCCTAGTTGCATATGCGGGAAAGCACATCATCAGCCGCATAGCGTGCGCTTCTGTAAGTCCTACCACCGCGTCCGATTCGGCTATCATCTGCTCACTTACCTGACGTGAATTGAAGCTGTAGTCCTCATCAATATACCCTTTTTCAAGCAAGGCTGTACGGGCGTGTGCCGACATACGCGAGCCGTCAGCGGCAATTCCTGCCGAAAACGCGCGCGTGCTTACACCGTATTTTTCTGCGTAATAATTGTACACCGCCTCTGCCATAGGGCTTCGGCAGGTGTTGCCTGTGCAAACGAAAAGCACGGTGTGCTTTTCACCTTCATCTTCAAGCGTTGCACATTTTGTTTCTTTTTCGGTAATTACCATGTTATCAATATCCGAATTCTCCCGAAAGACTATCGTCATTTTCTATCCAGTCGGAAACGTTTATCTCTCTGTAATCATTTTCATTATCGCGGATAACGACGCGCTCGATGCCTGCGTTTATAACAAGCTTCTTGCACATCATACAGGATGACGTTCCGGGCACAAGCTCACCTGTCTTTGAATCAAGGCAGGAAAGATAAAGTGTCGAGCCGAGCATCTGATCGCGGGGAGCGGCTATAATAGCGTTAGCCTCTGCGTGTACAGAGCGGCAAAGCTCGTATCTTTCTCCTCTCGGAATATTGAGCTCGTCGCGCATACAGGTGCAAAGGTCGCTGCAATTCTTGCGGCCTCTGGGTGCGCCGTTATATCCTGTTGAAAGTATAGTATCATTCTTTACGATTATTGAGCCGAAGGATTTACGAAGGCATGTGCTTCTTTCGGCAACGGTCTGCGCGATATCGAGGTAGTAGTTATGCTTGCTTACTCTTTCCTTTTTCATCTGCTTTCTCTCCGTTTATGTATTATAGTGTTTTGACAAATTCTTTCAAAAATTCGGCAAATTCGCTTCCTGTTTCTTTATGCTTTACGCCAAGCTTGACGTTTGCCATGAGAAAACCGAGCTTTGCGCCCATATCAAAGCGCTCGCCCTCAAAGTCTACCGCAACAAAGCCGTCTCTCCTTGCAAGCACGCGCATAGCATCCGTAAGCTGTATCTCTCCGCCCGCACCGGGTGGGGTGTTATCCAATATGTCGAATATTTCGGGCGTTAAAAGCACGCGCCCGAGTATCGACAGATTTGAAAACTTGTTTTCAAGTGCAGGCTTTTCTATCATATCGCTTACGCTGTATACATTACCCTCAAGCTTTTCAGCCTTTAGCGAGCAATACTTGACTATAAGCTCATCGGTCACTTCCTTCACGCCAACAACAGGCCTGCCGTATTTTAAGTAGGCATCGCAAAGCTGCCTGCATACAGGAGCTTCGGAAATAATAACGTCGTCACCGTAAAGCACGTAGAAGGGCTCGTTTCCCACAAAGCTTCTCGCTCTCGCAACCGCGTGGCCAAGTCCCTTGGTTTCCTTTTGACGCAGAAAATAGACGTTTGCCATATCGGCGATACGGCGCATTTCATCTGCCTTGTCATTCTTGCCTGCCGCGCGAAGCTTTTGCTCGTATTCGACCGAATAATCGAAATAATCCTCGATCGCATCCTTGTCGCGGTTTGTTATGATAAGAATATCGGTGCATCCTGCATTAACCGCTTCTTCGACAAGATAAGATATAGCGGGGCGGTCTACTATAGGTAGCATCTCCTTGGGTACAGCTCTCGCAATCGGGAGCATACGCGTGCCAAGACCTGCCGCAGGTATTATTGCTTTTGTTATTTTTTCAGCCATTACATCGCGCCTCACTTTACTTTGATTTGACAGATACTACTATTATATAATATTCAAGCAAATAAATCAATACCTTTTCGTAAAAAGTGTTATTTTGGCATATTACGTAATTTTTGCTCGGTTTTGTCAATATAAAATGCCATTCGCTTAAAATGAAACGCAATTCGTATAACAGTCAGTCGACATACAATTTTATATTAAATTAAAAAAGACCTTGATATTGTGAAAAATTAGTGCTATAATATATAATGTATAGTTATATTCCGCCGGGGGAATGGGTATTTATGGACCTGATTATAGACAAGGCTTACGACAATTTATCTGTCAAGGATTATTTATACAACGCTTTAGGCTTTTCAAGTGCGCTTGTCAAGCGGCTTAAATATCTTGATAACGGAATTCTCCTTAACGGCAAGCATGTCACGGTAAGGCAGGTGCTAAACGTGGGCGACAAGCTCACGTTAGCCTACGATGACACCGAGCACGAGATCAGCGACAGCATAACCCCCTGTGAGCTTCCTCTGAGCATAATATACGAGGACGAGCATATTATCGCGCTTGATAAGCCTGCGGGTATGCCGACTCACCCATCACACAACCATCACTCAGACACTCTTGCCAATGCGCTTGCGTACTATTTCAAGCTACAATCCCGTCCGTTTGTTTTCAGGGCGGTCAACAGGCTTGATGCCGATACGAGCGGTATCGTACTCGTGGCTAAAAGCAAGCACGCCTCACATCTGCTTACAAGCGTGCTTCAGGCTGACGGCTTTAAGAAGGAGTACATCGCTCTTTTACACGGCAGGCTTGAAGATGACGGCGAGATCGATCTGCCCATTATGCGCGCTCACGACAGCACGATGATACGTATCGTAGACACGGCTCAAACGCCCCTTTCCAAGCGCGCTTTGACACGCTACCGGATAATAAAAGCCGAGGATGAGCGCACACTCGTCCACGCTTCTCCGATAACCGGACGCACGCATCAGCTTCGAGTGCATTTCTCCCACATCGGGCATCCGATATTCGGTGATGGTCTGTACGGCACAACAAGTGACGGCTCAGACTTCCCAAGGCTTGCTCTGCATTGCAAGGGCTTAAGCTTTAAGCATCCGTTCACAGGCGAAGAGCTGACGCTTTACGCGCCTGTACCAAACAATTTCTACATCTGAAAGGCAAAAGTATGATCAAGGCAGGATTTTCAAGCTTTATAAAGCGCAACCGATTCTTTATTATTTGCGCCGCAATACTATTATCCTGCGCAGCTTTGCAGACGGCAACAAGGCTATCAAGCACGCTTGCAGATGCGCTGACCTTCGGTTTGTCGGCTCACATACGTGCCGCACTTGCCTTTATAACCTCTTTTATTCCCTTTTCGCTCGGCGAAACGGCAGTAATTATCCTGCCCTTACTTTGTATCGTGGTTTTCCTGTTCGCGATTTTTTCAAGGAATCAGGAAGTGCGAATAATCAAGGGGCTCCTTTCGGTGCTCACTGTTATGTATTTACTTTTCGCTTTATCATTTGTCCCCGCTTACGGAACAAGCAGCGCAGAAACGCTTTTTGAACTTGACGCAAAGCCTGTAAGCACAGACGCACTGTGCGACACGGCGGAAATACTTGTGAATGAAATAAACGTCATAGCAGACAGCATCGACTTCGATTACGGCTCGTTTTCCCGCATAGGATATGATCTCAACACGCTTTCAAAAAAGCTTGTCTATGCATACGACACTCTTAAGGACGAATACGGATTTATTTTCAACTTCAATTCAAAGCTGAAGCCTATCGCACTCAGCCATGCCATGACCTACACGCACATTTCGGGCGTATACACCTACTACACGGGCGAGGCTAATATAAACACCAATTTCCCGGATTATACGCTTCCCTATACCGGTGCTCACGAAATGGCTCATCAGCGTGGATTCGCAAGAGAAAAGGAAGCTAATTTCGTTGCTTTTCTCGTGTGCGAGCGTTCTGATGACGATTATATAAAATACAGCGGAAAGCTTAATATGCTCGAATATCTGCTTAACGCTATATATACGGCAAGCCCCGAAAAATATATGGAGCTTTTCTACTCACTTGATATAAGGGTCAGGTGTGATATGGTAGCGTACAGTAATTTCTTCGACACCTACCGCGACAGCACGGCAAGCGAGATATCAAGCGCGATCAACGACACTTATCTCAAAAGCCAAGGGCAGGCAGAGGGCGAAAAAAGCTATGGTCTTGTAGTTGATTTAGCCGTCGCGTATATACTTGACAAAAACGATACTATAACGGAGGCATAGAATTGAAAAACAAAAAAATATTGAAGGGCGTATCGCTGTTTACGGCGTTTGTCATGATAATGCTTTCAGTATCTCTGCTTATCGGCAGGATATACGCTATGCCGCTTGATGAACCGTTACTTTTCTACAACGACAACACCTGGTCACGCGAGGACAGATGTCCGCTCAAAATAATAGAGGGCGAATATTACGTGCCGCTTGTGCTTTTCGCTCAACTTGACGACACAAAGGTACGTGTAAACAACAATCTCAACTCTTTTGTCGTATCTCACGGAGATTATTACGTTTCATTTGACGCCACAACGGGAATTGCGATAAACGAGGAGGGCGAATATCTGTACGCCGTTACATACACGCTCGATTACGGCGAAAGATATATTCCCGCGATATTCGCGTGCAAGTATCTCGATTACGGATATGAGGTATTCACGAACAAATACTCGGGCAAGACCGCTTTGCGCATCACAGACGGCTCCGAGAATCTTTCATTCGACGAGCTGCTTGAAAAATACAACCCTAAGATACTCTCCGAGGAGAAGCCTGTAGATACAACAAGCGAAACCACGACCGCAAAGGACAGCACCTCTGTCACGACCAAAACCGAGCAGCAGAATCCGCAGAAGATACTCGGCAACCGTATAATCTACCTGACGATAGACGGGGGCATAACAAATTACACCGGAGCTGTGCTCGACACGCTTTCGGCTTACGGATACAAGGCTACATTCTTTATTGACAAGGACGACATAACCGATTATCCGCTGACTCTCGCAAGGATAATATCCGACGGACACAAGCTCGGTATAAGACCAAACACAGCTGATGTCAGCGCTTACGCGGATATTGAAAGCTTTATAAAAGAGCTTGATGAAACAAATGAGCTTTTATACCGCGTTTACAAGACAAAGACAAGGACGGTACGTCCCGATGCGCTTGCCTATAATAACTCATCGCTTGTAAGCGGACTATATTCGGACGCGCTTGCGCAAAAGGGTTACGTTATGTGGAACGCTTCCACCAAAAAGGTTGATGGCATAAAGGAAAGCGAGACTGCAACCGATGAGCTTATAGAAAGCATCTGGAGCAACAATACTCTCGTTATGGATTTCGGTTCAAACTATGCTACCTCCGGCGTGCTTTCGGGTGTGCTTTCATTCATACTCTCGAATGCTGATAAATGCGACTTGAGACTTGCGGATTCTTCCTACAATCCGCCCGTAAGATAAAGATCATGCCTTATTTGGCAGAAAGGATACACTAAAATGGACGATAAAAAGAAGAGAATCCTCATCGTAGAGGACGAGAAAAACATCGCGTATACCTTAGCTTACAATATTATGCAGGCAGGCTACACCTGCGACATCGCATCCGATGGCGAGGAAGGTCTGAAAAAGGCTCTTACAGACACCTACGATCTTATCCTACTTGACCTGATGCTTCCCAAAATGGATGGCTTTACCGTATGTAAAAACGTAAGGGAAAAGCTCTCTACTCCCATTATAATCCTGACGGCACGTGTTGAAGAGGTCGACAAGATTATGGGTCTTGACACGGGTGCGGACGATTACGTTACAAAGCCCTTCTCCGTCAACGAGCTTCTTTCTCGTATCAGAGCCAACATCAGAAGAAGCGCAGGCGAGGTCGTTGCGGCAGGCGCTTCGGGCACAGGTGAGATAATCGAGATCAGAGGTCTCAAAATAGACACGTCTCACTACTCGGTCGAGCTTAACGGCAAGCCTATTGACGACATAACGAAAAAGGATTATGAGATACTCGTTCTGCTTGCTAAAAATCCGGGCAAGGTATTCACCTTTGAGGAAATCTGCAGCAAGGTCTGGGGCTACGATTTCTGCGGTGAGGATGAAAAGCAGACTGTTACCACTGCAGTGCACCGTCTGCGCGCAAAGCTGGAAAGTGATTCCCAGAACCCCGAATACGTGCACAACAAGCGCGGTGTCGGATATTATCTCAAATAACAGGACGGCTTTGCTACTTTATGAAAACGAGTTTATATTTTAAGATTATACTTATTTTAGTTCTGTTTATCGTTACGGTAATGACCTTCAGCGGAGTCGTTTTGCTCAACAACGTAACAAACTTCCATATGCTTGATTTCTACGACAGTATGGAGGAATTGTTCGCGGATGGCTCCGAGCTCACCGATTCGCTTTCAAATGCTCTTGACAGCGAAAGCTACGCGGAGGATTTCAAGCATATACTCGATTCCTACAGCGGTGCTCTCGGCATTGACGATTACAGAAACTTTTATATCCTTGATTCGGCAGGAAAATATATCGACGGAACAGACGACAGACTTGGTATATCACTTGAAAAGACACCGAATATAATTGCCGCACTGAGCGGCAAGGACGGCGGAAAAGTACACTCTGACGCGGGATATGCGGACTTTGCCTACGCTGTAAAGAACGGCAACAGGACTGCGCTTGTATACATCAAGGACTCGATGGATGAGATGCAAAGATTTATATGGATACTCTTCTCCATCATCCTTCAGACAATGCTTTTAAGCCTTGTCTTTGCAATATTGCTTGCGTTTTTCCTTTCAAAAGCTATCACTTCTCCTATCAAAAACATTACGGAAAGCGCCATGCAGCTTCGTGAGGGTGACTTCGAGCACGATATCGAGGTACACTCCGAGGACGAGATCGGTCTCCTTTCGATCACCTTCAACGAGATGAAAGCAGCACTTAAAAACACTCTTGATGCTGCCTCCGACGAGAGAAGCAAGCTTGAAACCGTGTTCACCTATCTTCGTGACGGAGTTATCGCATTTACAGAGGACGGCCGCGTTTTGCATATAAACCGTTCCGCAATCGATCTTTTCGGCGATGCTTACACACCGGCATTCAACATAGACCGCTTCATCAAGCTTCTCAATATGGACAAGCCCTCAAACGATTCAAGAAGATCCAAGCCTGAAATGGATCCTATGGTCGAAAGCGATATTATGTATAACGGACGTGTGCTAAACATCAACTTCGGTAACGTCAAATACAATGAAAACAATACTTCACGCGACGGTATACTCGTGGTCATCCACGATATAACGGGCCGTTACGAGCTTGAAAAATCAAGACGTGAATTCGTTGCCAACGTGTCTCATGAAATGCGTACACCGCTTACAAGTATACGCGGTGCATGCGAAACGATGCTTCAGGATGAAAATATGCCCGAAGATTTCAGAAAGGTATTCCTTAATATGGCACTCACAGAGTGTGACAGAATGACTAACATCGTTTCCGACCTCTTGACTCTTTCAAGACTTGACAACAAAAAGACAAGGTGGAAGATCTCAAGATACAGCATCGCAGATTCTCTCAAGCACGTCACAGACGTGATAAGAGTAGATGCAAACAACCACAGGCATAAGCTCTCGCTTGCAGTCACTCCCGGACTTCCGGAGATAAGTGCTGACCGCGAACGCATTGAGCAGGTGCTTATCAACATTATGTCAAACTCGGTAAAATACACTCCCGACGGCGGTATTATAACCGTAACCGCATCCGAAAAGGACGCATCTCACGTTGAAATAGTGATCTCTGACAACGGTATGGGTATCCCCAAGGAAGACCTTGCGCGCATATTCGAGCGTTTCTACAGAGTTGAAAAATCAAGGACCTCAGAAACCGGCGGAACAGGTCTCGGTCTTGCTATCGCACGTGAGATCGTACTCGCTCACAACGGCGATATCACTATCGACAGTGAGCTTGAAAAGGGTACGAGCGTAACCATAACTCTTCCGGTAAACACCCCTCTCAGATCAACAGACGAAGACTAAGTCACAGGAGTAAAAACAAGTGAAAAAGAATTTCAGAGATCTGATACTCAACTTAATAATTGCTCTGCTGGCTTTTTCAATGATCGTCCTGTTACTTACGTACGCAGGCAGAAAAGCTGACAGGGAAAGCTCCGAATCCAACGTGTTCGATAAGCTTTGGATCATCGGTGATTACGACGAATCCGCTTTTTCTGCGTTAAACGCTTCTCTTTGCACTCCCGAGCTTATCGCATACAAGCAGCCGGGCTCCCAGCCCGGCGCGCTGTACGCTGATGAAGAAACTATATCCACGGTATATTCGGTATTATCCGACACAGTGCTTGACGTATTCGGTGCAGACAGCGTATGCATATCCGATAATATTGATGCAAAGGCACTTGCAAATGAGCTTGCAAACGCACAAAGCTATATTCTTTATGAATACAGCGCAGATATTCCCTTCCCGTACATCTATGCTTTAGCAACAGGCGAAAGCTCGGTAGACGTAAGCTCACGCGCAGACGGCAAGGCTGCATATATTTCAAAGCTCGCGCTTATTTTAAGCGAAGGAGAGGATAACAGCGTTTATTACAGCCCTGTAGCCTTCGACAGCAATGGCGGCGCATACCGCTTTGAAAAAAAGGATAAAACTCCCTACGTTCTCCCCGGCTCTGATATAATCCATCTTTACGCATATGCTTCAAGCTTTGAACGGGTAAAGTTTTACGCAAACACTCAAAACGGTTCTCTTTCTACCGAGATCATACATCCCGGCATCACCTATGCCCCTTTGAGTGCAAGCCCGTCAAGCGCATTCCTTGAGCTTGACAACGATATCATCAAAACAGCATTTCTTGAGCTTTTTGAACTCAATCCCGAAAAGCTCAACAGCTTTGTTGAAAGAGACGGCACAACAGTATTTATAGGTACAGCTGAAAGACTTTCGGTTGCACCCGACGGTATTATTGAGTTTGAATCAAATAACGAGCCTATGCCGTTAAACTCAATACTCGGCTATACTCCGGGCAAAAACAACTCATACACCCTTTTTGATATGCTTAAGGCAACCGACCTTCTCATATCCCGATTCAGATCTGCTTATCCGGAATATATAGGTAAAAACGCAAGCATCAAGCTTACCGGAGTTTACAAGGGAGACGGCGAATATACGGACAGCCCGATATTTGAATACTCATATTTCTATGAAGGTATGCGTATAGATACCGAGCCCGCATTCAGATTCGTGTTTACTTCAACCGGTGTCAGTGCAATACGCATAAACTCGCTTGGCTTTGCCCCGCTTGCACAAAGACGCTCCACACTTTCAAAGAGCACCGTGTTTGACCGTATAGCACTCAGGTTTTCAGACGACATCAGCGTTCGTCCTATTTATACTCTTTCGGAAAACGGTGTGTACGAGCTTGAGTGGGCGGCTTACGTAAGTTAAATGGCTTTGTCGCAAGAACACAAAAAACTGCATAAAATATGTATATAAGGCGGAACTAACGTGAATTTCAAGAATGTCAAGATATTTTTTATAATTCTGCTCACGGCGGTAAATCTCTTACTTCTGTTCGGATTGCTTTATTCAGGCAACGCAAATGCACGCATAGACGAAGAGACCGTGTCCAACATCACAAGTATTTTATCCGAAAACGGAATATCTGCAAATAATCAGACTATACCGAGAGAGGTATACAGCTCCGGTATAATTGAGATCCCCTTTGACAGCGGATACTACGAGCGTGTTGCAAGCGCTGTAAGTGCCTGCGAAAGGGAAAGCATAAATATTATGCCGGACAACAATATCAGACTGATTATGACAAACGGAGACAGCTATAATCTTAACAGCCGCTTCGGATTCGAGTTTTCGCTTTCCGATACGCAAACTTTAAGCGCGAGCGAATACAAGGCTATGCTCTTGTCAGAGGAAAGCATAAAAGCGGCAGATCTTTCACCGGCAAGTCTCTCATCAAAGGAAAAAAAGCTTGTTACAAAGCTTCTTTATCCGGAAAAGCTTAACTACACCGATTCAGAGTTTTCTTTTAACATATCCTCGGTATACGCAGGAAACGGCTACAAGCTCGCAGTATGCGATCAGACGATCGAGGGTGCCGGCATACACTCGCACAGAATGTACGTTGAAATCAAGGACTCACAGATAACCCGCGCCTCAGGTACGTGGTTTTTCCCGGAAATTACCGAAAAGTATTCATATGAGCTTTACGACCAGCTTTCGGTTCTTTTCGAGGAGATCGACCGCAAAAAATTACGTGAGCAGACGGGCAATACCGTTGACGCATACACCATAACCGATATGAACTTTACATATTGCATCTATTGGAATTCACGTCAGGACGGTCTGTACTTCATCCCCGCATGGAAGATAGCTACCGACAGCGGTGAGACCCGCGTTTATAATGCGGTCAACTGTGAATTGTATGAATAAATGTTAAAAAAGTGTGTATAAAGAGTAAAAAAACCATACATCGCTATTCCAATTATTAATAAAGTATGATATAATTTATGAGGATAATTGTGCGCTGATGCAGTATTATGCTGTAAATCTGCCAAGTGACGATTGTCCTTCGCTTTGATAAAGCTGCACCTTATCTGCCGGCATACGATAATGGTGCTTGATATAAACGTAAAATACAAGAATGCCGAGAAACGAGATTTATACATGGAAAAGATCGTTATTGAATCTTCACGCCCACTGTATGGCAGTATAGATATCAACGGTGCTAAAAACGCCGCTATACCGATAATTTTCGCTTCGCTTATTACCGAAACCAAATGTATTATAGAAAATCTCCCCACCATCAGCGACGTCAAGCTTTCGCTTGAGATACTTGAAGCAATGGGCTGTGAGATAAAAATGCTTTCGGACAATTCGGTCGAAATAGATTCAACTCACGCAAAGCAGGGCACTTCTCCCCGTGACTTAGCAAGAAAGATGCGCGGATCTTACTATCTTGTCGGTGCTGAGCTTGCAAGATACGGCAAAGCAAGCGTAAGCTTCCCCGGCGGATGCGATTTCGGAACACGCCCCATAGACCAGCACATCAAGGGCTTTGATGCGCTCGGTGCTTCGACCTCAGTTGAAAACGGAAATATCGAATCTGTCGCACCGGACGGACTGTGCGGAACTCATCTTTATTTTGATAACGTCACGGTAGGCGGTACCATCAACGTAATGCTTGCCGCTGTTAAGGCTGTGGGACAAACGGTTATTGAAAACGCGGCAAGAGAGCCGCATATAGTTGACGTTGCAAACTTCTTAAACTCCTGCGGCGCAAGTATTTCGGGCGCAGGCACGGACGTCATCAAGATCAAAGGCGTAAGTGAGCTTCACGGCACGACCTATGCGATAATCCCCGATATGATAGAAGCGGGAACTTATATGTGCGCGGCAGCTGCCGCAGGCGGCACGCTCAAGATCACGAACGTTATCCCCAAGCACCTTGAGTCCATAACAGCCAAGCTTGAGGAGATGGGCGTTACAGTTACTACTCTCGATGATGCTGTTGTTATTTCGAGAACCGGCTCTCTCTCTCCGGTAAGGATCAAGACTCTTCCCTATCCCGGTTTCCCGACCGATATGAACCCGCAGTTCAGCGTTCTGCTTTGTCTTGCTGACGGCGTTTCAACGATGACTGAGGGCATATACGACAACCGCTTCAGATACGTTGATGAATTAAGACGTATGGGAGCAAACATAACGGTTGACGGTAGATGCGCTACGTTTACAGGCGGTGCCGAGCTTTCGGGCGCACCTGTACGCGCGGTAGATCTTCGTGCCGGCGCTGCTATGATAATTGCCGCTCTTGCAACAAACGGAAGAACCGAGATCGAAGATATCAAATATATCGAAAGAGGATATCAGGACATCGTAGGCAAGCTTGCATCGGTCGGTGCGGATATCAAGCGCATCGTCGTTGAAGACGAAGTCAAGGAAGAAAAGGCTAACTGAATATAAGCAAAAATCCCGTTGAGGTAAAACCTCAATGGGATTTTTTGTTTTAGTAAGATTTAACAGTCTTTGCGTTGAATAACAATTAAGTACCAAAGGCAATACTTATTTTAACAATTGCACGGAGGTACTGTCGTGTACTATAACAAGGTTGAAATATGCGGTGTTAACACCGCCAAGCTTAAGACTTTGACTTCAGAGGAAAAACGCGAGCTTTTATTAAAGGCAAAGGAGGGGGATCTTGTCGCAAGGGCAAAGCTTATTGACGGAAATTTAAGACTTGTTTTAAGTATCATACAGCGATTTACAAACAGGGGAGAAAACCTCGACGATCTCTTTCAGGTAGGATGCATCGGGCTTATCAAGGCTGTAGACAACTTCAACACCGAGCTTGACGTAAAATTCAGCACCTATGCCGTCCCGATGATAATTGGCGAGGTGCGGCGATATTTAAGGGACAACAACGCTATCAGGGTCAGCCGATCGGTACGTGATCTTGCATACCGTGCGCTTCAAGCACGTGAGCAATTGGCTGCAACGATGTCAAAAGAGCCAAGCGTTGAGGAGATAGCAAAGCTTCTGGGAGAAAACAAAAGCGAGGTCACGGCGGCACTCGAAGCCATCGTTGAGCCTATATCACTTTTCGATCCCGTATACTCGGACGGAACCGATTCTATCTACGTTATGGATCAGATCAGCGACACCGAAAACACAGATGAAAGCTGGCTTGAGGATATTGCTCTCAAGGAAGCCATGAAAAAGCTTTCGCCGCGCGAAAAGAAGATAGTCAATATGCGTTTTTACAAGGGCAAGACGCAGATGGAGATAGCCGACGAGATAGGCATCTCGCAGGCGCAGGTGAGCCGTCTTGAAAAGGGTGCGCTTGACCGCATCAAAAAACAAATGTAGGCCCGGAGTCCGGGCTGACACAGCGCGCGTGGAGTTTATGCAAGCTTTAAGTCCCAAGCCCATACCCCCGACATCGGTAGAATTTTAAGAAGTGACAATTGGGGTAGCACCCGCAGGCATAGCGCGGCCCGGAGTCTGGGCTGACACAGCGCGTGGCGGGTAGCACCCGCGGGCATACAACGCGTAGAATTTATGCAAATTTCAAGCCCTAAACCCATACCCCAACATCTCATTAAGCAAAAACAGTCACAACCACAAAAACACCCCGACAGATATATCAACTGTCGGGGTGTCCTACTTATATCAACTTAAATTCAAGCAGAAAATCTTTCTAAAAGTGCGCTGACCTCTGCTCTTGTTGCAAGTCCCTTGGGATTTACCGTATTATCCTCGTATCCCTTTATTATGCCGGCGTACACGCAGTACGCGATCGCTTCTCTCTTATCGGGGTCGATCTTATCCGCATCCGCAAAATCAAGCTCTGCACTGCCAAGTGTCTTTCCCGATTTCTTAGCATATCGGTAAAGCATATCGGCGATCTCCTCGCGCGTGATACTGTCATCCGGTCTGAATGTATCGCCTGCATCAACTATTCCGTTTGCATACGCAAAGGAAACACCGCTTGCAAACCATGCGTCAGCATTTACGTCCTTGAATGGATATTCAGAAGCATTCTCAGTATCCTTACCGAGTCTTGAAAGAACGGTAACGAGCATTGCGCGCGTCATTCTGTCATTAGGCTTGAATTCGGTTTTGGTGACGCCCGAGAATAGTCCGAGTCGGGTCACAAAATCGATACTGTCACACGCCCAATGGTTAAGTGTGTCGCTAAAGCCCGAGCCGCGCACGTTTACGCCGTCATAGCTCTTTGCCGTCTTTTCATCCTTGAAAAATCCGACTGCAATAATATCTATGAAGCTATCCTCGTTCATATCATACGTACTGTCAAAAAACTCCAAGGTATAATAAAGGTCTGTGTATATTTTGTCCTCAAAGAATCTTATATCATCAGATTCAAGATCGCGGATATTTACCGTAAACGAAGCAGTCTCTCCGCTTACAAGCTCGGGGCACTTGTCTGTGTCAAGCGCAGAGAGTTTATTATTGTTTCCGCGAAGGCTTATGCCTATTTTCTCCGCCTCAGACGAGGTCTTATATACAACCGTCATATACGTGTAATCCGTTGCTATGAAGCTAAAGCTCTTAAGATTTACCGCAATTGACGGAGCGATCTTTGAGGTGAACGTTTCGGGCTTGAATCTCAGAGCCGAATCAACATATTCGTGCTTTGCAAGTCTTTGACGGTCAAGTGCTGTATTGCTGTCATATTTCGTTCTGCCGTTGAGCTGACTGCCTGCATACAGGTAATAATCGGCGGCAAGCGAACGGGTAGGTGAAATGCTGCGCGTTTCCGCTTCGGGTGCGGTATATCCGTGAGTCTTGATAATACCGGCATTTTCCATCATTTCAACAGCAACCGAAGCAAACACCTTATGTCCCGCAGCGCTCATATGGACGCCGTCGTTTATATACACGCTTCTGAGTCCGATAAGCTCGGTTTCATCGTTGTTGTATACGTCGAAGCAGGGCACGTTATAATACTTACAGGTCGCTATCATCGCGTCCACGTACTCGTCAAGCTCGTACGCGCGCTTTCCCGTATTGTCATAGCCCGGAGTAGTACTATAGTCACAGCGCTTGATGGGAGTGAAGAAAACAAGCTTTGCATCGGGATAATTCTTATAGGAAAGCTCAATAAGCTCGCTCAATGCGCCGCAGAAGCTGTCTCTCGTGCGGTCACCGACATTTCCTATCTTCCAATGTCCGTTATAATCGTTAGTACCGCCGTAAATGAAAATAAGATCTGGCGATTCATCGGTCGTCACCGTATCGTAGCTTGTTATATCATTTGCGATCATTCGCTCGATTCGCGGAACATAGGTTTCAAGCTTTTTGTTTTCGTTTGTGATATTGCCTGTCATAGCCGAGCCGCCGCGGCTCCAGTTATTTACGTCAATATTGAAATATTTCGCCCAGAGTCCGTGATATTTTGACGATTTTTCGTTTGCAGCAGTATCCTCGGATATTGAATCTCCAAGCACGTTGATTACGATCTTTTCACCGCCCTCATAGTCCGTTGCATAAATATCAAGCGGTTTGCTTTCCTCAACAATAACGTGAGTCGTTGCACTCACATCGCTTCCCTTTGCACTGATAACTATATCAGCCTTTCCTGCACCAACAGCTGTTGCCTTTCCGTTTGCATCAACGCTTACAACAGATGAGTCAGAGGACGTATACACAACATCCCCGACGCTTGCATATGTTGGGTATGCAAATACACCAAGCTCAAAGCTTTGACCAACGCATAGCTTATAATAGCCAAAGCTTGGAACAAGCTCTGTTATTTTATCATCGATCTTATGCATATAGCTCTCCGCCGCCTCCTTTGTTTTGAAAAAGCCTATAAATTCAACACAGAAGGTTTCACCCTTTACCTTTTCGGTTCTGTTATAAGGCTTAAGTCTTAAATAATTACACACGCTGTCGGCATTCACGCTCGAATAGCTGTAGCCTGAGATATTTTCTCCGCCCGTGAACACCTCGCGAACGTCAAATATAAGCGACTTAAAGCTTCCGCTTCTGTCAAATTTTGGGGCATATCCCCATACGCGCGTAGCTTTATCAAGATAATCAAGCCCATAGTTCAGGTCCAGGGTAGCCTTTTCTCCTTTGATGTCAGAAGCGTATTCAATACGCACAAAGGGATAATCGTTTACCTTGAAATCCTTCGTAGCCTCTGTTCTCGTAAAGTTGAATTCGATCTGTGTTCCGTCTGCAGCCACACCGCTTTCGGGTGTTGTGAATTTAAGAAACGCTTTACCGTCTTCATATACGTTTTCTGAAATGAACGCCGTTTCGTTCACGACAAGACCTCTTGAAAGCTCGGATGCATCAAGCACGAGATATTCCTCCTGCGCAAGAGCAGTAAGTGCCAATATCACAAGCAACAGTATAACCAGCGCCGATGTTACAAGTCTTTTCATATTTAAAGACTCCTTATTATATTATTTATTCTTTTCTTCTTCCTCACGCTCAAGCTCGGTATACGCTATCTTTCCGACAAGAGTTTTGGGAAGCTCGCTTCTGAATTCAATATCGTATGGCATCGCATACTTCGCTATATTCTTTTTACAATGCTCAAGTATGCTCTGCTTGATCTCACCGCTTGCTTCAAAGCCCGGCTTCAATACTACAAACGCCTTGACCTTTTGTATCTTGATAGCATCCTTAACTCCGATAACACAGGATAACTGCACCGCCTCGTGAGCATCGATGATATTCTCTATCTGTGAGGGATATACGTTATATCCGCTTGTGATTATCATTCTCTTGATACGCTGCTTGAAGTAGATAAATCCCTGCGCGTCCATCACTCCGAGGTCACCTGTATGAAGCCATACTCTGCCGTCCTCATGAAGCTTGAGTGTATTTGCATTTTCCTCGGGCTTGTTGAGATAGCCATTCATGACAGAAGGACCTGTAAGGCATATCTCTCCGTCCTCACCGTAAGGAAGCTCTTCACTTGTTCCCGGCTTTACTATCATATAGTAGGTATCGGGATACGGGAAGCCGATGCTTCCCTCCTTTTCGATGTTATATGGGGTAAGGCAGCTTGCGGTAACACATTCTGTAGTTCCGTATCCCTCTCTTATTTTAACGGTTGCTCCGTGGTCGGCAAGAAACTTGTCGACCTTCTTTTTAAGCTCGATCGAAAGCGAGTCACCGCCCGAGAACACACCCATAAGACAATCAAGATTTACGCCGTCAAGGTAGTTTGTACGTACAAGCGCTTCATAAAGCGTGGGCACACCGGCAATATAATTAGGTCTGTGCTTCTTGATAAGTCCTGCATAATCCTTTACGTTAAATCTCGGTACAAGCACAGACTGACCGCCTGCAACCATCATCGTATGTACGCAAACGCCAAGTCCGAAGCCATGGAACATTGGCATTGCGGCAAGCATCTTTTTGTGCTTTACCTCTTTATTACACATAGCCACAGTCTGAAGCGCAAGGGCGTTGAAATTACGGTTTGTAAGCTCTATTCCCTTTGTAACTCCGGTTGTACCGCCGGAGAAAAGGATGACTGCAACGTCATTTGCGCCCTTATTTACCACATACTCACCCTTATAAGCCTTGCCTCCGTCGATAAAGCTCTTCCAGCTGATTACCGTATCATCATACGGTACCGGCGGTATGGTTCTTCCCTGAGTGAGGTTATAGCCTACTCTCATAAGCGGACCAAGCTCATCCTTTATGCTTGCGATGATAAGCCTTTTGAGCTTATAGCTTTCGTTTACCTCTTTAAGCTTTTTATAAAAGCCGTCGAGGGTTATTACATATTTACTTTCGGTTTCATTAAGATAATAAAGAATTTCTCCCACCGCCGAAAGGGGATGGATCATTGTAGCTATCGCGCCTATGCGGTTAAGCGCATAGAAGCAATACACCGTCTGCGGTATATTGGGCATACAAAGTGTTACTCTGTCGCCCTCGTTTATTCCCATAGCCTTGAAAGATTTTGCACACAATTCTATGTTGCTTGCAAGTCTTGTATAGCTTATCTGTCTTCCCATAAACGCAAGTGCGGGAAAATCCGGGCTTTCCTTTGCAGAATTGAACACCGCCTCGCTCATAGAATATTCGGGATAATCAAGATGAAAGCTTACCTCACCGTAGCTCTCAATCCACGGTGCTTTTTTATCATAATTTTCAAACATTTTTGGCTCCGTTCTGCCGCACTCTGCCGGCACTTTTATATATTGCGTGTTTATTAAAGCTCTACAGGCTCATTTATCGGTCTTTCAAGAAGCTCCGGGTCACTTAAAAGCTTCTTGAGTATTTTAATGCTGTTTATAAAATAAAGCCCGTCCGCAATACGCTCGTCTATAGTCATACCAAGCTCAAGCGCATCCTTAATCTCGACGTTTCCGTTTTCGTCATAGAAGGATCTCTTTTTCATTTCACCTATCAGCATAAAGAAGGAGTTTGTTCCCCATTCTGCAAGGTGATGGTATGTAGCAGACATTTTAATGCTGCCGAGATTAGACAAAAACACGGTCGTATGATACGGGTCTACCTTTATCAGATCCATCGGAAGCCATCCGTGTCTGTCTAAAAAGTACATAAGCTTTACAACAAATCGCAGGACAAAGGACGGTATTTTTGTAAGCAGACCCATAAAGTCTGTCGCGCCGTCGTTCTGATCGTCCTTCTTAACATGACATACGACCTTTTTCACCTGTGAATATACGCTTTCCATAGGCGAAGCATCGCTGTCCTTATCAAGCTTTACTATCGCAAGCGCCTCGGGTGAGGTGTCTACGAATTTCTTCTTTACCGTAAAAGCAAGGGATATATTATTACGCTCGTAATACTTACGGTTCATTATGAAATAGTTAAGCTTCGGACGAAGCGCAACCGTTTTTGCAACCGCCGCGCATATTACGTGGAATATCGTATATTTGAATTCGGGAGAGTCGGCATTCTTACGATTTACGTATTCAAGCACCGCTGTCATATCGACAAGCTCGTTCATTACCGCCTCGTTTTGAGTACGTCCGTTTAAGACGTAAGGCATAAATATATGCATCGGGTCAAGCTTTTTAATAAGCCTTCCGTCAGAGCGGTCACCGCGTTGTTTTTTTGAAGACATAAAAACCTCCGTATATCATATTACAGATATATACAGTATACCACTTTATTCACATTTTTTCAACAGTTTTCTGCTTTTTTGGTTATATTTTACAAAGCTTTTCTGTTTTATTTGAACACCTTGCTCTCTATGTTGACAAGGTTTTTACATCGTGGTATAATTATAGTCAGGTAAAGGAGGGGTGTCATGAAGAAAATAAGAAATATTGCGTATATCTCCCTCTTTGCCGCGCTTATGTGCGTTGGTGCTTTTATATGTGTTCCGACAACACCGCCCTTCACAATGCAGAGCTTCTTCATATTTCTCGCAATACTTTTGCTCGGCACGTCAAGGTCTTTTATCGCATTGCTTGTATACGTGCTTTTAGGTCTTGTCGGTCTGCCGGTATTCTCATCGTTTCAAGGCGGGATAGGCATGCTTTTGAGCCCGAGCGGCGGCTTTATTATCGGATTTCTTTTTATCCCCGCAGTCTTTGCATTTTCCTTGAGATTAATTAAGCTGAACGCTTTTGTTTCGGGAATCATATCCCTTGTTGTCCTATATACAGTAAGCGTTATATGGCTTATCCTTATAGGCGGCATCGGATTTTCACAGAGCAGTATCTCCACTGCATTCATGACCTGCGGCATGCCGTTTATTATCCCCGATTTGCTAAAGCTTACGCTCGCAATTTTCATACATAAAAGGATCAAAGGATGGATAAAGCTATGAGCAATGCTTCTTTTGAAGAAATGATTACTCAAAGGCTCAAAAACAGCACGGTAAAGCTTACCGTGCTTGATAAATGCGATTCGACAAACAGGATCGCAACAGAATATGCCCATAGCGGTGCAGGCGAATTCACGACCGTGATCTCAAGCTATCAGAGTGCAGGCAGAGGCAGACTTGAAAGAAGCTTTTTTTCACCGGAAAATACCGGGCTTTATATGAGCATGATACTCAGACCGAACCTTGCGCCGTCAGATGCTCTCAAAATCACGACCCTTGCGGCAGTCGCCGTGGCTGAGGTTATAAAAAGACATACTGATAAAAGCATCGGCATCAAATGGGTAAACGACATTTATGCCAACGGCAAAAAGGTCTGTGGGATACTGACGACCGGCTCGCTTGACTGCTCTGCCGGTGCATTGGATTATGCGGTATTAGGTATCGGTATCAATCTCTTTATGCCAAAGGATGGCTTCCCCTCCGACATACGCGACACAGCGGACTTTGTATTCGACACGCCCTTTGACGCAGAATTGAAGGCAAGCTTTACCGCCGAGCTTATAAATGAGCTTACAGACCTTTACCCGTTACTTGGCGACGTGAGCATAGCAAAAAAATATCGGGAGCTGTCCATAGTTCCCGGTCATGACATTTTCGTATTGTCGGGCGAAAATAAGATCCCTGCAAAAGCATTATCTGTCGGCGACGATTATTCCCTAAGCGTCCGCTTTGAGGACGGTACTATCAAAGACCTATCTTCCGGGGATATAAGTATAAGACTTAAATAAAGAAAGATCCTGCGAAAGCTTTGCAGGATCTTTTTATAACATTAAGCAAACAACTTGCCAAGCCATTCGACTATCGCTGTATCTAAGTTGATGGTCAAAAGTGCAACAAAAGCAAGCGACATACCTATCACACTCTTTTTTGTGATGCGCTCTCCGAAGAATATTGCCGCCATAAGCGCCGCAATTATGAGCGCCGAGCCCTGTACCACAGGATATATCTGCATTGCCGAAAGTCCCACACCCGCCTGTGTTTTAAAGAAGGTATTAAGGAACATTGCAAGTGCAAGAATAAGAACGTAGCCGAAAAAGCTCTTGATGTCACAAAGCTTTTCTCCGCCCTTGGGCTTTATGAATATCATCGCAAGCGCAAGGAAGATCGACGCGAAAACGTATGAATAGAAGCAATAAGCCGAAATGCTTTCGCCGACCATTTCATATCTGAACACCTTTTGCGTATAATCGCAAAGTCCGCTTGCCGCACCGCAGGAAAACAGAATAAGGAAGGTCTTTATATTCAGTCTTGTCTTGATATCGTTATTATAACTGCACATTATGTATACCGCTATAAAAAGCACAACAAAGCCTGCAAGCTGCAGAGGACGAATGCTTTCGTCATAAAATATGGAGCTTAACACAGATGGGATAAGCACGCCGAGTGTCAAAAATACGTCGGTCAGTGTATACGCATTCGTTCTTACGGACGTTACCCAGGTTATAACGAAAACAGTCTGCATAAGTCCAGCCGCAGCCGATATGAGCACCCCGGCAAGTGAAAGTGTCGGGAAGCACTTATCGGTCATTACAGCAGTTATAAGACCAATCACCGCGCAAAGGATAAATCTCACACAGTTGATATATGCGGCATTACGCACAGTATTTGCGTATCCGCTCGTTTTCTTGCCGCAAAAGCCTTTAGCGGCTCCGCTGGCGATTACAATAAAAAGAAAAAAATAATAAATCATATTCCACCGTCAGTTAAAATGTTTTATCAAGAATATTGTACACTAACGGCACGAAAAAGTCAACAATTAAGCGATAATTACATAGAATTTTACAATTTCTGTGCAAAATAATCCATTATGTGAACATCAATGCTGTAATCAGGCACAAAACAAACCCGAAAAGCGTGGGCAAGACTGTCGCAAGCAAAGTCATACGGATACTTCCCGTTTCTTTTTTTACAGAAAGCAAAGTGGTCGAGCAGGGCCAGTGCATAAGTGAAAAAAGCATTGTATTAAGAGCGGTAAGCGCAGTCCAGCCGTTTTGCACAAGTATTTCCCTTGTAGCATCAAGTCCGCCAAGCTCGCTGAGCGACCCTGAGCCCGAATATATCATAAGTATTATCGGCAAAACTATCTCGTTTGCGGGAAAACCTAATATAAAACCGAGTAGTATCGCTCCGTCAAGTCCCATAATACTGCCGATCGGATCAAGGATACCGGAAATATATGTGAGCATATTGATACCACCGATATTTATATGGGCTAAAAGCCATATCAGCGCGCCTGCAGGCGCGGCCACAGTTACCGCCCTTGCAAGCACAAGCAGTGTACGGTCAAATACCGATCGGATTATGACTTTGCCTATCTGCGGACGTCTGTATGGCGGAAGCTCTATCGTAAACGGGCACGGCTTTGATTTTACAAGCGTGACAGACAAAAGCGCGGTTGATACAAAGGTCGCGGCAATTCCAAGAAGTATTACCGCGCATAAGATAAGCGCAGAGAGTATACTTGAAGCCAATCCGCCGTTTACCGAAAACAAGAAGAACATACCTATGAGTGCAATGAGTGTCGGGAAGCGACCGTTACACGGAACAAAGCTGTTGGTAAGAACAGCAAGCAGCCTCTCACGCTCAGAGTCTATTATCCTGCACCCTACAACTCCCGCGGCGTTGCATCCGAAGCCCATACACATTGTAAGCGCCTGCTTTCCGCAGGCATTGCAGGCACAAAAGGGCTTATCGAGATTATAAGCTATTCTCGGCAAGAATCCCGCGTCCTCAAGCAGTGTGAAAAGCGGGAAAAATATAGCCATCGGAGGTAGCATCACACTGATCACCCACGCAAGTGTCCTATATACGCCATCGATCAGAATACCCATAAGAAAATCGGGTGCTCTCATATAAGCAAGTGCCGCCCCGATCGGTGCTTCAAATGAAAGTAAAAGCTTAGACAACATCTGCGACGGATAATTCGCGCCAACGATCGTAAGCCACAGAATCATGGCAAAAAACAAAAGCATTATCGGGTATCCCGTAATCTTACCTGTAAGTACCCTGTCAAAGCGCTCACCCGTGCTCTTTTTATTGCTATGTATTTTCACGCATTCCTTACATATCTCCTCGGCGCACCTGACGTTTGCGCTTACCCTTATTTCGTCAAGCTTCAACAAATCTATTCCATCGTCTGTAAGCTCACACCGGAGCTTTCCGGCGGCATTTGTCAACAGCCCATTAAGCTCGCTTCCAAGAAGCTCTGAAAACTCGTAATCACCGTCAAATTCCAAAAGTCGCAGGCATATATGCCGCGACAAATGCACACTCGGCTCATATTCGTGAGCAATTGCCGTAAGATTTCCTATTGCCTCCTCTATCGGGGCAGGATATTTTACGGTGTATGCCTTCTTTTGCACGTTACTTTCCGCAAGCAAGTCAATTGCCGACAACAGCTTCTTTTTGCTTTTTCTGCTTCGTCCGACTATTCCTATAACAGGCACTCCGAGCCTTTCCTCAAGGCGTGCAATATCTATCTCGATCTGTTTTTTTGCCGCCTCGTCTAAAAGATTCACGCATACTATCACCTTTTGTGTAAGCTCAAGCGTTTGTAATACTAAATTCATATTCCGCTCAAGGCAGGTTGCGTCGCACACAAGCATTACCGCATCATAAACACCCGAGCACAAAAATCCACGCGTTATCTCCTCCTCGGGAGAATGGGTAACGAGCGAATAGGTTCCCGGCAAGTCTACTAAAACACACTCGCTTTTTTCTGTCTTAAAGCATCCTCTTGCACTTGCGACCGTCTTGCCGGGCCAGTTACCCGTATGCTGATTCATTCCGGTAAGCAGGTTGAATATGGTACTTTTCCCGACGTTCGGATTTCCCGCAAGAGCTATTACAAGCTCACCCGATTCAAGACGCAAAGGGTCATTTTCCTGTGTCGGAGTATGAAAGCCTGCAAAATTTCGTGTTTGTCCCATAAGCTTTCCTTTCCATAGGTTTTTTAGTAGCAGTATATTCGCTTATAGTTACACACGTGAAAAGACCGAGGCTGATGCCTCGGTCTTTTATCAAAACTTATATTCGCCTGCGCCGACGAGCTTTTCGACCTCTCCGATCTTAACGTGCGCTGCCGTACCCTCCGGTACACTCAGATGATACTCAAAGCCTCTATCCTTCTTTTTCCAGCCTGCTTTGATCTTACCGTAACGTGTTTCGTATTCCATCTCTGCAAAGTCAATCCTTGCATCTGCAATGGGAGCAAAATCAAACTCCTTATATCCGGGAGCATCGGCTCTCGGCTTTATTCCGCACATAACGCCATACATCCAATCGCCGACGCTTCCGTATGCGTAATGGTTAAACGAGTTCATTTCTGTGCTCCAGAAGCTTCCGTCCTCACGCTGACTGTCCCAATGCTCCCATATAGTGGTCGCGCCCATATTTACCGAGAAAAGCCACGACGGGAATTTTTCCTGCAACAATAGCGTATATGCAAGCTCTGCTTCTCCGTTTTCGCTCAACACGTGTAAAAGATACGGCGTGCCGACAAAGCCTGTACTTAAGCGGTTGTCGTTTTTCCTTATCATGTCGGCAAGCTTTTTAACCGCTGCCTTGATATCAGGCGCAAGATTAAACCTTATCGCAAGCACACACTCGGTCTGCGAATTATATTCGGGGTGATTATTCCTGAATGCTTCCACTATGCCTTCATAAAGCTTTTCATATCTTCCGCAATCGCGTCCGAGCACACTTAGCGAATTTATCAGATTCATCGTTGAATGAGCATAAAACGCGTCTGCTATAAACTGCTTATCCGTAGGCTCCATAGACAGCCAATCACCGAAATGTCCGCCTGTTGCCCACACGTACGGATCTTCCCCGTCGTTTCTAATATAAGCGATATACTTTTCCATAGCAGGAAGCAAATCATTGAGTATATCCGTATCAGCATAGCTTAAATACATCTGCCACGGACATATAGTGACTGCATCTGCCCACGCCGCCGAGCATTCGACCTTTGCGCCAAAATGCGAGCCTTGATCATTTATAACGTCGGGAATTACGTGCGGTATCGCACCGAGAGCGGTCTGATTACACGAAAGATCATGAAGCCATTTTCTGAAAAACTTCTGCACGTTGTAGTTATACGACGCGGTTTTTACAAAGACCTGCGCATCTCCCGTCCAACCGAGCCTTTCATCGCGCTGAGGACAATCTGTAGGAACGTCGAGAAAGTTATCTCTCTGCCCCCACACAAGATTTGAATAGAGCTTGTTTAACTTATCGTTCGAGCATCTGAAATATCCCGTGCGCTTCATATCGGAGAAAACGACTATCGCCTTGAATGCTTCGGTCGGGATTTTTTCGGGGCACTCTGTAAGTCTTATATATCTAAAGCCCATAAAGGTATGGTGCGGCTTATAGCTTTGCAATCCATCCTTGCAGGTATATTCAATACGCGCTCTTGCGCTTCGCAGATTTTCATTATAGAAATTGCCGTCAGAATCAAGCACCTCGGCGTGGTCTATTACTATCCTGTCGCCTGCTTTTGCATCCACCTCAAAGCTTACGTAGCCGGTTATCTCCTGACCGAAATCTATTACTCTTTCGCCCTTTGGAGTGGTGATCTCCTTTACAGGCAACAGCGTTTCGTGCTCGATTACCTTTTCACCCTCTTGCGGTATGAGTGTATGATACTGCATATCGCTTATATCTACGCCTACAAAATTCGTTTTTTTACAGGTGTTGCATATCTCTCCGTGGTAGATATCCGAATACTCTACCGCCCAGTCGGATACCGACCAGCTTTCGTCTGTATAAATATTCTCACGTGTACCGTCAATATATTCTATTTCAAACGAAGCAATCAGCGAAACGGGCTTAAGCATTCTTTCGCGGGATATTTGGGGGGAATCTCCGTGCCAGGGATCTGATATCTGACTCGAATACCAGCCGGCACCGACGTTAACCGTGATCTCGCTTGTTTTTTTAAGCATATCGGTTACGTCATATTCCTGATACTGCAGTCTGCTTGGATAGTCTGTCCAACCCGGAGCTAAAATAAAATCGCCTACACGATCACCGTTTATGTACGCTTCATACGTACCGCAGGCGGTAATATAAAGAGTCGCTTTCAAGTACTCCTTCGCAAGCTCTGTTTTCTTACAAAACCGCACCGGCTTATATTCAATAGAAGCAGGGGCTTTGATCCATTTTGCGTTGAATATACTGTTCATTTTTTACTCCTTTTGCTCTTTTTCAGTTTCATTATAGCACCCGAAAAAACAGTTTTCTACCCCCTGATTTAACTTTTCAGGGGGCATTTTTAACCTATATATTGACATTTAACGCCTTTTGCATCGGCTTTACGTATAGCTATTACAGCTCCTCTTATAAGATAAGCCGACGGGTCATTCATCGGACTGTGACCCTTGCATTCGACTATCGTATCCTCTATGAGTCCCAGGTCCATAAATCTGCGTTTTATACTTATATCAGACAGTATTTTTACAACTCTGACCTTTTCCCCGGTATTTATATCACACAAGCTTACAAGCCTCAAATTATCATTCCTTACTGTTACTTGGGTGCTTGCACCCATAGCAGTATATGCACATAACAAAACAGGAGTGCCAAAGCACTCCTGTTAGTTTTATCTTATTAGTGGCAGATGCAACGCTCTGTGTCCTTATCGAAGATATGAACACGGGATACATCGAGAGCAACCTTGATCTTGTCGCCTGCTCTTGTTGTGGAACGAGCAGATACACGAGCTACGAGGTTAACCTCTTCGCCGCCCTTGAGGTAAAGGAAAATTTCGTTACCCATAAGCTCTGTTACGTCAACGTCTGTTTCGATTACGCTGTCTGCAAGGCTGGAAAGGTACATAGGCTCGTCATGGATACATTCGGGACGGATACCTGCAACAACTTCCTTGCCGATATATTCCTTGAGTGCGGGGTTGCTTGCCTTTTCAGCGGGAAGCTTGATAGCATTTTCGCCGAATGTGAGGTAAACATCGCTTCCGCGACCTTCAAGCTTGCAGTTGATGAAGTTCATCTGAGGTGTTCCGATAAAGCCTGCAACGAAGATGTTGCAAGGAGTATCGTAAAGACGCTGAGGAGAGTCAACCTGCTGGATAAGAC